>JANXRW010000057.1 GCA_025356655.1 Betaproteobacteria bacterium
GCAGAGGCCACTTCAACGACCACGGCCACATCAACGGCCACGTCAACTGCAACACCGGGGCAGCGCCGTCCAGCTGCGACTGAAGTCACATGTGCAACTTAAACCTAATGAAATAGTGTCTTGACAGCCGGGTCCACTTTATTGTTCTGGACAACAGCGCACAAAAATCCAAGAATCGGAGACCGCGAAAATGTCAAATATTGGAAACTCATTGGTTGTGCTGCTGGGCAGCGCGATGCTGATGACTGCATCGCTGACCCAGGCGGGGCCGCTTCCCGCACCCTACGAGTTGCTGCAGACCCAGGGACCCGCGGGCGCGGGGCAGATCCAGAATGGCCCAGGGAGCATCAGCATTGGCGGGTTGAGCAACCGGAGTGCATCCGCCTCACTGAACCTCGGGCTGGGCACCTTCCCTCCGGACCCCACCCTGACGGCCAAGGTAAGGACTTATGTGGGAGGGTCCCAGCCCTACGCGGAAGCCACTGCGGAGTTGGTCTACGCCGCCGAGCTCCTCGGGCCGGCGGGCGGTTCGGCCACCGTGAACATCAGCTTCACCGAGTCGGTGTGCTGCGGATACGGAGTTACCGAGGCCGTGGAGGGCTACGACATCCGGGAGGCCCCGCCAGGATCGGTGGTCAGCATCGACCCGAGCACGGGCGCCTACGGGATCGTTCCCGGGTATCCGTCTTCCTACAGCGTCATCAGCAACGGGGGATTCGGCCTGAGGAGTTCCATCAGCAGCCCCATAGAGACCGGCCCCTCGCACTTGAACACCACCCTGTTTGGGGTGCCTGTCGGAACGATCTTCCTGCTGGCGCTGTCCGTGGACGCCAAGGTCGATCCGAGCGTTCCGGCATGCTGCGGATTCCCTCCCCCCACCTCGCTGACCGCATCCATCGACCCCACCGTCAAGGTCGTAGGCACCACAGGGAACGCCAGCGAGTACTCCCTGATCTACTCCCCGGAGATCCAGCCGGTGCCTGAGCCTTCCTCCCTGGTCACACTCTTCGCCGGCATTCCGCTGCTGGCGTTCGCAGGCCGCCGCATGGCTCGCAAAGCGGGCGCCGCCAGTTAAACCACCACGCTGGCTGAACCGGTCGGCCTGCGTCAGCAAACCCCGCCCAGGCAGGGCCGTTGTCTGCAGCGCGCGGTCGTTCCAGCGGGGACCGGGCCTTGCCGCTTCAGGGCGAGAGGTGTACGGGTCTGGCCGTTTGTCGACCGGGGCCGCCGGCGTCAGATCCCTTACGGGGGTCGCGCCAACAGGGTTTCCAGCAGCTCAATCCTTTGCCGATGCGGGGTGGTGACCGGGTCCCTGTCTCTTGGCCGCAATCGGCACAGGCGGGCTCGGCGTGGCGCACCGCGGGCCGACGGCGTCCGCGGCAGGCCCAAGGAGCGGAGGTCGCAGCCGCGCCTGGGCGCATTGACCGAACGGCAGCCAGAGTCGTTGTTGGCGAGTTGTCCCCACTCATCAGCCGTCGCTGTTAGGCGGACCCCTAGGGCCCTGCAGACCTTCTGGATGGTATCGAATCGAGGGCGGGCCTCGGGTCGGAGCGGCTTGTAGCGCGCCTCCCGGGTTAACCCAGCCGCCTGCGCTACTTGCGTCATCCCGCGCGCACGAGCCACATCCCCCTGCGCCGCAGCGAGCAGCCCTGGGTCCCCGTCTTCGATGGCCAGACGGATATAGTCGGCAATTGCCTTGTCGTCATCCAGGTACTTGGACGGATCAAACTCGGCGAGTTCGGACAGCTTGATTTTGCTCATCATGTCACCGATCCTCGATTGTCTCGGCCGGAGCAATGGCCGTCTCGATATCCCGCGCCGGGGTTGCCTTGGTTCCCCCACCGAGGAGCATCAAGATCAGGATGTCGCCGCGGCGCGGGTATTACATTCGCCAGCCGGGCCCGAAGAACTCGCGCGTCTCGCAGACTCCCTAGGAGCCTGTCGGACTTTGATTGCGGCGGGCAGTCGATGCGATAATGGTGGCCATGTTCAGTAGCCCTGGGTGAAGGTGGATATGGCATTTCAATCGACTGACCGCAACACGCAATACCTGCTGCCGCCGTCGGTGCAGGATTGGCTGCCCGAGGGCCACTTGGCGCGCTGCGTGGTGGACGTGGTCGATGCGCTGGACCTGTCCGAACTCGAGCGCGCCTACGCGGGCCGGGGCAGCGACGCGTACCACCCGGCCACGCTGCTGGCGCTGCTCATCTACGGCTACGCCACGGGCACCTTCTCCAGCCGCAAGATCGAGCGGGCAACCTACGACTCGCTCGCGTTCCGGTTCATCGCGGGCAACCGGCACCCGGACCACGACACGCTGGCCACCTTCCGCAAGCGCTTCGGGCCGCAGTTCCAGGCCGCCTTCGTGCAGGTGCTACGCCTGGCGCGGGCGAACCAGCTCACGCGCTTTGGCACGGTGAGCCTGGACGGGACCAAGATCCACGCGGCGGCCTCCAAGCACAAGGCGCTGTCCTACGGGCACGCGCTAGAGGATCGAAGCGCAGCTGAAGGCCGAGGTCGAGGGGCTGCTCAAGCGGGCCGAGCAGGCCGACCGGGAGCCGGTGCCCGAAGGGATGGACATCCCGGCGGAGATTGCGCGGCGCGAGCAGCGCCTGGCGGCCATTGCCGAGGCGAAGGTCGATATCGAGCAGCGTGCCCAGGAGGGCTACGAGCGCGAGCGTGCCGAGTACGAGGAGAAGCTGGCGGGGCGGGAGGCGAAGAAGGCTGCCGGCAAGAACCCCGGGGGTAAGCCGCCGAAGGCGCCCGAGCCGGGGCCGCGGCCCGAGGACCAGGTCAACCTGACCGACGAGCAGTCGCGGATCATGCCCACGCGCAGCGGCGGTTTCGAGCAGTGCTACAACGCCCAGGCGCTGGTGGACACCGAGACGATGTTGGTGGTGGCCACCGGGGTGACGCAGGCCACCGGCGATATGCAGCAAGTCAAGCCGATGCTCGAGCGCCTGGAGCAGCTCAAGGCGGACATCGGCCAGCCCGAGCGGCTGCTGGCCGATACCGGGTACTGCAACAAAGCGAACGTCGAGGAGTGCGCCGAAGCGGGGATCGAGCCGCTGCTGGCGCCCAAGCGCGAGCGCCATCACCTGTCGCCGGAGGAGCGTTTCGGCAACCCGCCTGCGCTGCCCGAAGGGGCCAGCGCGCTGGAGCAGATGAAGCACCGGCTGGCAACGCGCGAGGGCCGTGCGCTGTATGCGAAGCGCAAGCAGACGGTGGAGCCGGTGTTCGGGATCATCAAGTCGGTGATGGGCTTCCGGCAGTTCCTGCTGCGTGGTCTGGAGGGGGTGAGCCACGAGTGGACGTTGGCCTGTCTGGCGTGGAATTTGAAACGCATGGCCGTATTGCGCCCTCATTGCGTCCACAGTTCGTGAAATGAGGCGAAAAGTGTCTAAAATCGGCGAAACGGCGGGCTAACGGATCATTTTTTAAGCAGTAGGTGAGGGAAAAGCAATGTTGAGGCTCACCGATTCGATCTCCACACCCCTAAGTCCGACAGGCTCCTAGTGCGGTCCTCGCTCTTGAACATGGCAGGCATCCAGCCTGTTCCCACCGCCAGCCGTTCGGCCTCGCTGGCAATATCGGCCTTTTTGAGTTTCGCCAGCCGGGCAACGTGCGAAGGGGCGAACTGCTGCACGGCCTCCAAGATCACAGCCTTGGAGACACGGGAGAAATACCCTTCTGCGGTCGGCGTCCACCATGCCCGCATGTCCAGCCCGACGGTTTGTGCCAGCACCGCACCGGGGGCATCGTGTTCCCGCGAGGAAACGACATCGACGGTCGAAGCCACGCATACCGCCAATAACCGCACCAGTTCATCCTGTGGCAGCGTCAGCAGCACGGCGAACAGTTCGGCATCGTCCTCCGGCAGCTGTTCACCCCATGCCTGCTGTAGTTCCCGCAAGGCGACAGCGGCAGGCGATTGCGGCCAGTCCGGAGCGTAGCCTTCCAGCCTGTCCTGTGGGCGGACGCTGATGCCGATCGGCAGTTCCACCGCGCAGCCGTCCTGCAAGACCCGCTGCACCATGCCATGCACCAGCGCGGCCAGCGATGCCTGCGGATTGCGGGCCAGTTCGATTTGCAGCGCCGCCGTGCGGTGGGCGCTCAAACGGCGCGCCAATTTCTCGGAGATTCCGGCCTTCTTCGGCTCTGGGCTGCCCTCGTCGTCGGCGTCTTCCGGGTCGATACCGCTTTGCACCCTCGCCAATGTCCGCAATGCCTTGGCCTCGGCATCGCGCAGCAGGCCGCGATGAATGACCGGTTCTCCCTGCCGATCAAGGGTCACGATGGCACCGGCAGCAGCGCGGACAGTCGAGCCATAGGCCAGCAATTCGGCTTCCAGTGCTTCCAGTTGCTCACCCAGGCGCTCGCCTTCTTCCTGCAAGGCCTCGGCCTTCTCTTCGTCCTCGGACTCAACGGCATCCAAGGCTCCGCCGATTTCCAGCACCTTCGCTTGCAGCTTGGCGATGCGCTTGGCCTCGCGGGCATTGGGCTTGCGCCGTTCCTTCGGGGCACGCTGGAAGGCTTGCAGGTCAGCATAGGTGGCGGCGGGCACGGCCTCCACCCACGCCCAACCCTCGCGGCGCACCTCGTCGGCAATGCCTGCCAGCTTGGCTTGCGCCAGCCGGTCGATCAATGCCGCATCGGTCAGATAGATACCTTGATCGGCATCCGCGAAAAGGTCGCGCCGGATGCCACCGCCTGCGGCCTCGTAGGCTTCCAGCCCGACAAAGTGCACCAGCGGGTGGCGGTGGGCATCAATCTCCCGCTCGGTCAGCCGCTCCCGCAAAGCGGTCGGATTACGCTGCCAGTTCGGCGCATCATAGAACGCGGCTTCCTGTGCGGCGTGGTCATCGGTGATCGCCAGTGCCATCAACCGGTCAAGGTTCACGGCATCGGCCCGGTAGTCGGCCATCAAACGCGGCGAAACGTTCGCCAGCTTCAAGCGGCGCTGCACCACCAGCGGGGTCACGCCGAAGTCTGCGGCAATGTCTTCGATGGGTCGCCCTTCCGCGATCAAGTCGGCGAACGCCTCGAACTGGTCGGCGGGGTGCATGGCTTCGCGCTGCACGTTCTCGGTCAGGCTGGCGGTACGCGCCGAGGCATCGGCCACCAGCAGGCAAGGCACCGCGTAATCCTTGGCAATGCGCCGCTTCTTCGCCAGCAGCTTCAATGCCGCAAGGCGACGGCCACCGGCCACCACTTCGTAATGCTCGCCATCGCTGGCAAGAGTCACGGTCAGGTTTTGCAGCAAGCCCACGCGCTCGATGCTGGCGGCCAGTTCGGTGATGGAAGCGCCCAAGGTCTTGCGTACATTGCGCTTGGACGGGCGAAGCTGCGACAGCGGCACCAGCAGCATGTTTTGCGAGGGCGCGGCGGCTTCAAGGGCTTGGACTTCTGGTTCGTCAGCAGAAACTGTGGGCCATAGGTGGCTCGGGCAATTTCCCAAGTACATGATAAAGCGCCAATTCCGTGGCTTTGAAGGTGCGAAAGCCGTAGGATCTTCTCAGTGTGACTTTAACCTTCCCATTCAGGCCC
>JANXRW010000115.1 GCA_025356655.1 Betaproteobacteria bacterium
CCGAAGCTGAAGAAGATGTCTGCCCGCCGATTCATCGAGGAGTCGCTCGACCCCGATGGCGGTCCGCTGCTCTGGCCACGGATCACCGAAGAGGAACAGAACTCCTTAGACGCCACCTGCCGCAAGCTCTACAAGTACCTAAACTCCACTTCAGCACCTGCTCCGTAGCCCCCAAAACCACCCACAGATTCCGCCGAGGAGCCCTTTATTAAGGCGGCAAGCGGTACGGGAGACGCATTGCCTTCTCTCACGGCATGGTCGATGTATGACTCAACTAGCTTCAGGAATCGTTGGCTCTGTCCACGGTAGAGCCAGACGATTGCGGCAATGTTCTTCTGCTGTTCAGGCGAGAAGTCGTAAACGGAACGCGAAACCTTCCGGTGAATGTTCCGGGCATCGAGCATCAAAACCTGATCACGTCGCGACGTGTCGCCTTCTTTCGTGCGATCGAAGAACCAGAGCTGGCAAGGAACGGGGCGCGTATAGAAGAAGTTGCCGCGGATGTCGATCATCACGTCAACAGCTCCGGACTCAACCATCTTCTGGCGTACTAGTGCCTCGTCGTGCCCTGAACTCGACGCCTGCGAAGACATGACGACGCCCGCGCGTCCTTCCTTGCTTAGGTAACTGTAGAAGTAAGACAACCAGAGGAAGTTTGCGTTCGATATCTTCTTGGCTTTGTTGATTCCAGGCAGGCCGAAAGGCAGGCGTGCGTCTTTCTTGATCTTGTCGGCATCCACCTCGTCCACATTGAAGGGCGGGTTCGCCATGACGAAGTCACACTTACCGACCAGCTCGTGCGGGTCTTTGTAGTAGGTGATAGCTTCGTTGCCTGACCTGATCTTGCCCTCCAAGCCATGGACGGCCAGATTGATCTGGGCCAGCTTCGCCGTCGTCTCATTCTTTTCGTGCCCGTAGAACGTCACGCGCTTCATCGTGTCCTGCCCGGCGTCCTCGATGAAGTGGCTCGACTGAACAAACATCCCGCCTGAGCCACAGGCAGGGTCAAGAATGATGCCGTGGTTGGGCTCGATTACGTTGACGATGGTCTGAACGATGGACGGCGGTGTGAAGAACTCGCCGTTGTCGTGCGCTCCTTGTTTGGAGAACTCCGCGAGGAAGTATTCGTAGATGCGCCCGAACACATCACCCGAGGCCTTGCGCAGGGCCTCGGTGTCGAACGTACGCATCATGCGATCGAGAAGGTCGTTGTCGAACTTCTCGTAATCCTTAGGCAGTTGACCGGCCAGCGGTTGAAAGCTCGCTTCCACGGTCTCCATCGCCTTCGTCAGAGCAGTGCCAATGCTCTTGTCTTTCGGCGTCTTGATGATCTCGTCGAAAAGTGCAGCCTTGGGTAGCATCAGCGCCCGGCGCTTGGCGAAGTCGCCTGCGACGGGCGCACGGTCAGGCATTGTCCCAGCCTTCTTGTCAGCCTCGATTGATGTGAGCGCCTCGTAGTAACGGTTTGTCGCCTGCCGCAAGAACAAGAGTCCCATGATGGGCATGAAGTACTCGTTCGAGGCAAGGCCTGAGTTGGCGCGCAGGTCGTCGGCGATCTTCCAGAGACCTGCCTCGAACGCTTCTAGCCCGGCAAAATGGTCTGCGGTCATTCTTACAATCTGCTTGTTGTCCACGGCCAAGCCTTCCATAGCGGTGGGGACCAGGTCATCATCAGATTTGAGGCGTTGAAAAGGCATTTAAATGTGATCTCCGAATATCAAAAGAGCTCTGAAAGCTTGCCGGCCTTCATGAGCTTGTCAAAGGTCGTATAGCGCGGCGCCTGCATCGAGCCTTTGGGCGCGTCCGCAAACGGAATGGGATTCGGCAGTGATTTGGCGGGCGCGGCGAAGATCACCTTGTATTTGCTCTCTTCGCCGTACGGCTCGATGCTTGCGACCGGGGCGTAGTGGGTGACGCGCGATTCCGGCTGCGTCCGGTACGCCGCGATGTATTTGATCTTCGAAAGCATGCCGCCGGCGATACGGATCGCGTACCAGCAGTTCTCGCCGATGAAGACCTTTTGAAAGCCTTCCAACTGCGCCGGAACTACGATGGTGTCGGTTTGACCAACTGTCCCAGGTTCAATGGCCATGGCTTCAGTCGAGGCTGTGGGCACCGCGATTGCTTTCGGCAATTCAAATGCGCGTAGGCCCACAAGCGGCAGGATTTGCAAGACCTCATCTGAGAATGACTGCACATCCGCCACCTCGGCCTCGCTGAGGGCTGGTGGCGTGGGAGCGGTGCCGTTGTCGAGCAAGCTTCGCTTCGCCTCGTTCGCGCGCTTGACAAGGGCGTACTCCAGCCATTGAACGTGCGCTTTGTGCAGACCGTTGTTCGATGCCGTGAAGACGATGGCACGATCCCAAAACACCTTCTTCTGAAAATGCACATCAATGCGATAGCCGACCACATCGCCCTCGCCGATGTAGAGCGTCGGCAATTCGCCATCCTCGTTGACGTACCCAGAGAGGATGTAAACGCCGGGGCGGGTGAACTCGGCACGCTGTTTGGTGACGAGCCACTTGTCTCGTGGAAAAACGATGCCGAGCCCGTTCCAATTCATGCGATCGATCATGCGCACCCCTTCCGGGTCGCCGTCGGGGACAAAGATGCGGATCGTGAAGGGTTTGTTCGCCATGTATTCTTTCTATGCGAGCGCGCGGATGCCATCGAGCACCACACGCGTGGCGCGGCAGTCGTCTTCGTTGTAGTCGAGGATGCGTTGCTTGGTCTCGGGTGAACCCGTCTTCACCCATTCGTCGAACCATTGGATTGAAGCGGCGCCCGATGGATGCGTATCGCGCCACTGAAAGCCGAGGTATTTGGCCAGTGTCTTGATCGAGAAATTGTTGGTCGGCCACTCCGTCGCGCGCTTGACCACATCGAAATACAGATCGACCGTAGTCGCCGGATCGAACAGCGCTTCGATCTCGGCGGCACTGCAGACGTGCGGATACTTCGCCTGCAGCTTGCGGTACAGCGTGCGCTCGTATTTCGAGTAGTAGAAGATCGCGCAGGGCTGCGACTGCCGCATGTACGCCATCGCCTCCGCAAAGGCGTCCGCCTCGGCTGCCGGCGTCGTATCGGGTGTGAAGAAGCCGTAGAACTTCTCGGTGCCGTTGTCCCTGTCTCGGCGCTCGATGAAGTCATGCAGATAGCAAAGGTCGCGCATCGGATCGACTTCGATGTCGAAGAACAACTCCAGCTCAAATGCTGGAAGTGCGACGGGCTCTTTGAGGTACGGCTTGGCGCCTGGCGTACTCAGCAGTTTCGCCCGTGCCTGAAACTTCATCAGGCTGTCGGGGCCGACGCCGGCAAAGGCAGTCTTTTTTCCCCGCATGAAGGCTTCAGGGTTGATGCTGGCGAGTTCGGCGACAGTCTTGATGTCGTCGATCATCGCGTCGCGCTTGGTGCGTCCAAGCTCAGCAATCAGCGTGAGATCGTCTGCGTCTTTCACCGCCTGCAGGCAGGTGCTGTACCAATGGCACAGACTGCAGGTGCCCGAGGCGTAGGCGGGTAGGGTGGTTGCGGTGTGGGCGACTATGCCGCGTACGGTCGCCAGCTGCGCTTGATAGAACGCCCACAGACTTTCTGGATTGCGGACACCGCGCGCTGCCGTCAGGTCATAGGTGATTTCTTCGCCGTGTACATCCCAGATGAAGCCGCGCCGCCCGGCCGATAGGCCGACCTGTTCCAGGATGTCGACATAGAGCGCCAGCTGCACGGCGTAGGTCTTCTTCAGCTTGCCCTCGGCCTCATTGTCCTCACTGGTGCCGGCCTCTTTGCCGGCGCCCGACTTGATGTCGCCGGGAACATAGCCGCCGCCTTCTTTGCGCAGCAGATCAGGTTCGCCAACCAGATCGCTCGCAGTGATGCGGCCGCCATAGATCAGCGATGCGCCGGCCGCCATCGCGGCGCGCGTCTGGCGTTCTTTGTCGTCGCGGCTGGCCGCTTGGAGATCGACGAAATGGAGATCGAGGCCGGCGATGCGCTCACGCTCGACGGCCGAGCCGCGCTCCCATAGCAATTCGACGAACGCGTTGACAGGGTCGCGCTTGGCTGGATCTTCGAACAGATCCATGGTCACGCGATGTGGACAGCTTACCAGGCTGTACAACATCGACGCGGTGATCGCGCTCCCTGCCATCATCTCCCTTCCCTGCCGCCCGCTGCGGTCTTGTTGTTCAATGTTTCCCACGTCCGCGAATCGCTCGCAAGGCCCCTTCCGACCTTTTCTGCGCTTTTGCGCGTTGACCCGGTCATGCGGCCGCCGGCACGGCCGGGCTCGTGGTTGCTGCTGAATTCAGTAGCGCCTGCGCCCCCGTCAGATAGTATTTGTTGGCCTCGTTGATCTTGAGCGTCCGGCTGTACTCACGGTCGATATTCATCATCAGGCCGGTGCCGATGAGCAGGCTCAGGGCACGGCGGATATCGCGCTCGGGGATGCCGGTGCGGGCGAAGATGGTTTCGTAAGAGACCATGGCGAACGGGTTGACGTTGTCGCGGCAGGCCGCCAGGTACAAATAGAGCTTCATCGCGTGCAACTCGTGCTTCGAGCGCAGCGTGAAGGCCTTGAAGGGCGCTATCGCACCTTGCCGGACGATTGCCAGGCAGGGCAACTTGAACCATGGCTTGTGCGGCCCAGTGATCCAGTAGCGGCGCTTCTGCGCCGAGCCGCTGGCCGTGATCAGCTGGAGTGCAGCTAGCCGGTTCAGCCCGTCGGCAATCAGGCTGCGCGAGAGGCCGGTCATGTCGCCGAGCGCGTCGTACGTCGCGTCCGCGACCACGCCGTCGCTGCCGTCGGCGGCCAGCCCCGGGTGGGCCACGAAGTTGAGCGCGACATAGAGCATCAGCGCCGCGATCCCAGCCGACGGCGCCAGGTCGCCCTGGGCCTGCCAGCGCAGTGCCGGCAGTGCCGCCCGGACTGGTTCCGATGGCAGGCGGCACCAGGGAATCGGGCGGATCACTTGTTGCCCCGCTTCAGCGTCTGGACGATTGCGTAGACGGCGTACCCGACCACCAGTAGCGCCAGGATCGGCACCAAGGCGCCGAGCAACTGCACCACCTTGGGCGTGTTGGCCGTCAACCAGTCGAGGATCGAAAAGATTTGCTCGTTTTTCATGACGCACTGAATTCGTAGTGAACCGTGCGGCAAATTTAGAACTACAGAGCACCTCTATCTAAATACAGGTGCCGGCCCGGTGCCCGAGGATAGCAGAAAAAGCTATATGGGACGGCTACTTAGGGCCGCCGCCGTTAGTCTGTGCCAGGACTGGCTTGGTTCACCAGTGGCGCCTTGGGACAACCGATCCAGCATCCAGACCTTGCGAGTAGCGACTGGCGCGTGTCCGATCGGGCGGCGCTGGTTTGGGGATGCTTTCCGGATGGCCACCCCGACGGACGGGTAGCAAGCACTTTAGCCGTCGCCGCTTCCAGTCAATGACGCTGTTTTGGCTCCCCCGCCAGACGGTCCCCCCAAAAAGCTATGACAGGGCGCCATGACGACGGCAGCCGTGCCTTTCGCGTCCCCGCCGTGGGGGCAACCAACCGAAAGGAAAGCATCATGTCCAAACCATCGCACCGCGCCTACCTCGTCGAAACCCTGCCTGAAGGCAGCGATCGCAAGCCGCGCTGGATCGAAGTCGGCGTCATCTGGCCGCACAAGCAGGGACAAGGCTTCGACCTGGTGATCCCGGTCGGCATGGCCGTCTCGGGCCGCATCGTCTGCGTCCCACCGAAGGATGAGGGCACTTCGCAGGAGTAGCTCGTGCTGCCGGCACTGGCTTCGGCCGGTGCCGGCTCTTTCTTGGTGCTGCAAGGCTCATTGAGCGGCAGCGAAGCCGCAGATCGAGCCTATTTGAAAGGTGGTATCTGCGATGGTAGACCCACACGCATAAAGTAGCGGGCGAATGCCTGCGAGAAATGTTCAAGGTAGGGCGAGTCGAGCCGCAATCTTTCGCCTGCTGCTTCCGCCTTTTTTTCGAGATAAGCTGGTGGCAGGCTAAAAATCTGCCCAAAATCTACGACCAGCGAGCCTTGATTGTCCTCTGGATCGGCCGGGTTACCCAATAAATGCAAACCTTCGACGCGCCCCTTGCGTACTTCTTCCCAGCGCCCCTTTACTTTGAATTTTGGATTGTGTTCTTCGAATATGGTGAGCGCATAGGTCGGGCACATGGCGACAAGTTCGACCTTGCCATTTTCGAGATCGCAACTCTGAGTGATGACGATAAGGTTGGCGTCACTAACCGGAATGGTTTCAGCCGCCCCATCGCCGTCGATACCGAAATCAGCCCCAAACTGCGGCACGAGGCATTTTTCGAGCAAGTCACCTTGTGCTAGTATTTTCCCCGTTATCTTGCTCCAGTAGGGCTTCGCCATGGGCGTTACTCGTCAAGCGGAAATTGGCGCGGCTTGAGCTTACCGACATACTCAAACTTCGCTTGCACGGAAAACACGGGCTTTAAGGGAATATGGCTATAGGAAAGCTCGTCGCGTCCCTGAACGAGGGCGCGCAAGGATTCGATGTGCTGCGTAAGTGCGAGCTGCAACTGGCCGACGGCGGCGAAAACTTTTACCGATTCCTGGCTTTGTCCGCGCGCGGCAGTGCCACGGCGAAAATCTTGCATCACATGCAGCATCTTCGCGGCCTCAGGCCCTTGCGCTGGAGCCGTATTCGGCACGAGACGCAGGTGTCCAGGGGCCGGGAGCGCGCGTGTTGGCTGTTGGCGTTCGGCGTAGGCTGTCGTCATTTGAATAATCTCCTGGCTTCGTCAGTGATGCACGCTTCAAATACTTTGTTCTTCGCAGTACGCAATTGTTCGAGCAACTCCCAAAGTTGTTCTTCATCGGCTGGTAGCTCGACGGCGCGAAAAATATCAATGTCGATCACCACAGAGACAACCTCTGGTTTGGCGGGCTCGATCAAGGCTTGATTGATAATGCCTTCGCACTTGATGTCAGTGAGCGGAATCATCAACTGCATGAAGTAGCCGGACAATCCTTGCGGCAGATCAGGAGACAGTTGTGGAGCGGTACGCAGATAGTCTCCGAAGCTCTTGACCGGCAATGGAATGTCAATGCGATTCACATAGCGAACCGCAACACGGGTAATCGCAGAGGGTTTAGTGACCGCGCGGTATTTATCCCACAGACGCCGGGCTTCGCCGCTAAAAACCCCCCAATGCGGATACCGCGCTAGTCTGCTGAAGGTAAACCCGTTCGAACGAGCCTGATAAATCTGTAATCCGTCTTGGCTGCGCGCCAGGTAGCCGATTGGCTGCGAAGTCGCATGAGCAATTGGGCTCATGTCAGGTCGAAACACGAGCGCGCCGGTATTGGCGGTCATCTTTTCAACGGTTGGATAAGCAGCCTCTTCACCGCCTTGGATAGGATCAAGCGCGTCAACCGTGGCCCCAGTCTCCACTTGAATATCGATGAGAGCCTCGGTGATCGGGGCATTCGGATAAGGACTGTTCGCAGTCATGCTTGTCTACACCGGCGGTGGTCGTGGTATCGGCAAGTGGACGATAGCAACTGAATTCTTAAGACGCCCCTAATCTGGCGCGGCTCCATCATTTGAGGGCTGAACTGGGTTGGTCAAGCGCGCCGCTCAGGATCGGCCAGCGGTTGGCAACGTACTGTTCCGCCGCGTCGCGCACGATCCAGGCCACCGAGACCTTCTTTTCCTTGGCGATACCCTCCAGCGTCGCATAAAGCTCGCTGGGGAAGCTCACCGATGCGCGCAAGGTCTTCGGTTCGCCCTTTGGCTGCGTTGGTCGCTTGGCTGTGGTTGCCATCATCTACCTTCTTGGTGGTGCACCACCTTACACCACTGCGGTGCGCAGCGGAATCCCCTATTCTGCGGTGCCGCCGCTGCGACCGTGTGGAGCGACACGGCGATCCGGCCAGCGTGGGCTGTGGGGGCTAAGGCTTGATCCTGCCCTGCACAGACGCTAGGGCTTGCTGCCGCAGTGTCTTCCAATCAGCGGCGGTCATCGCAGTCTCAGGGCCGTTCAGCCCCTCCAGCAGCTTCGCCTCGATCACGGCCAGCGCTTGCGCATGGTCAAACGTGCCCTCGGCCTTGAGAAGATCGTCGAGGCGCGATCCGATGTGGCGCTTGGGCATGACGCGGCCTACGCGGGCTGCGCGTGCAGATGAATGGTGTCGCCCTTGGTGGAGCCTTTGCCGTGACCACGGACGACGATGTCCACATCGCAGCCAAGCTTGGTCAGCATCCGCATGAGCCGTTCGACCGACACATCGCGAAATTGCCCGCGCAGCAGCCGCGACACGTCGGGCTGGCTGAGCCCCATGCGTTCGGCGGCTTCGACCTGCGTCAGCTTGCTGTCGCCGATGATGTCCTGGATGCGGCTCACCAGCCCCGCCTTCAGCAGATGGGTCTCGGGGTCGGCATAGCCGAGGTCGGCGAACAGGTTCTTGCTGCCGCGCTTGATGCTGGTGTCGTCGCTCATGACTTCTTTCCTTTCGCAAGCTGCGCCTTGTATTCCGCTTCCGCCACCTTGAGCCGTTGCGCGATCAATTCCATGTCCGAGGCCGGGGTCTTGCTGCCCGTTTTCGACTTCTTCTGAAACGCGTGCAGCACATAGATCGCGGCGGCGAATTTCACGGTGTAGACCGCCCGGAAGGTGTCGCCCACATGGTCCGACACGATTTCCAGTACCCCCGCACCGCCGAAGCCCTTGAGCGGTTTGGCGTCCTCGTGCTTGGCACCTGTCTGTGCCTGATACAGCGCAAAGCCCATGTGGTCTTGCACCTCGTCGGGGAAGGCCCGGAAGTCCTTGTAGCTGGAGCCAATCCAATCGACGGGCTTGAGGTTGCCATCTGACATCACCAGAATCTGGCGAAACCACCATAAAAAGTCAAGTCTCTTCTGAGGTGGGTTCCCGGGCGTCTCCCCGCGCGTGACCGCCGGGGCCTGGTGCTCAGGCGCGAGCGCCCCGAGCCCCTATGGGTACGCCGCAAAGCGGCGGGGGTCTCGGCCATCCGGTGTCGTCGAGGCTCGATCCGTGATGCTTCCTGCTCGTGGCTGGCTCCCCTGCGCCTGTCAGTGCGACTGCGCCGTCACATGCAGGGTCAACCCGGCATGGCGCTGCAGGTGGCTGATGACGCTGAACAGGTTGCGCGCCTGCGGGTTGCCGGTCGGTCCGAACATGCGGATCAGGCTTTTCGGCGATGAGCCGGTCTCGGCGCCGAGTTGCTCGAAGCCGACCGTCGCCTTGATGTAGTCGCGCAGGATCGCCTTGCCGGTGTCCACGTCGCCGGAAAGCATGGTCTCGATGCCTTCCTTGAGCAGTGCATCGCGGAATTTTGGATCGGCCTGGACGCGTGCCAGCACCGTTGCCTTGAAGTCTCGTGTCAGAGCCATGATTCACCTCGCCGATCGTTTACGCCGCTTGTAGGCCGCCCAACGCGCCTGCGCGGCCTCGATGTCGCGCTGCTGCCGCTTCTTCGTCCCGCCGGCCAAGAGGATGACCAGCACCTCGCCGTCGCGGCCGAAATACACCCGATAGCCCAGCCCGAAATCCAGCCGGTACTCCAGTCCCCTCCCCGACGCCTTTGACGTTGGAAAGGTTGCCCTGCTCGATGCGCGCGAGGACGACCGTGATCTTGGCCGCTGCAATGGCGTCCAAGGCCGCGAACCACTCCGCGAAGGGATTGGTGCCGTCTTCTTCCAGGTACTCGCGTACATCCAGCATGGCTATTGGTATCACATATGTTACCACTGAGCAAGCAAAAAACCAAGAGGGAGCAGTGCGTCGCCGCTGTGGGCGGCCAGGTGCTACGCGCTGCGCGCCCCGAGCCTGGGTCTCGGCCGTCCGGTAACGCCCCCTGGCGCGAACAGCGAGGCCAGCAGCAGCGGCTACGCCCCTGCCGTGAGGAACAGGCCACGCCGGGTACGCCGCCGCCTGTCCGGGTCACATCCGCCCAGGCCCACGGCTGCGCCGTCAGCCCGTGCGGCAACAGCCCTAGGGGCCAGCCCCTGGCGCTACGCAAGGGTGAAGGCTGCGCCCGCCCGACGGGGTATCCCCAACCTTCCTGCGCTGCGCTCCGTGCAGGCCGGGTGAGCCCCCTCCCCGCCGTTCGCCCTTGCGTCTTGCCTCCCCCGCTCTCGCCGAGGGGCAACGGTTGCATCCGCAACCAGAGCCCCGAAGGAGCGAAGACCATGACCACCAGCAACACCACCCAACCCCGGATCGACGTTTACGCCCGTGTCACCGCGAAGATCATTGCCGACCTCGAACGAGGCGTCAGAACCTGGCAACGGCCTTGGAACGCCGACAACGCCGCCGGAAACATCATCCGACCGCTACGCGCAACTGGCCAGCCCTATCGCGGCGTCAATGTCCTGCTGTTGTGGAGCGAAGCCCTCGACAAGGGTTACACCGCGCCGATGTGGATGACATACAAACAGGCGACGACTTTGGGCGCACAGGTACGCAAGGGCGAACACGGCTCGCTGGTCGTCTACGCCGACAAGATCACCAAGACCGAAACCGACGACCAGGGCAAAGAGGCCGAACGGCAGATTGCATTCATGAAGGGCTATACGGTTTTCAACGCGGAGCAGATCGACGGGCTACCGGCGCACTACACCGTGAAGGCCGAGCCAGCGCAGCCGGTTGAACGGATTGAACAGGCCGAAGCGTTCTTCACCGCCACCGGCGCAACCATCCGTCACGGCGGCAATAAAGGCCTCTTTTGAATTGGGTGCGGCTCTTTTGCGACGGGCCCAACTTGGCTAATTCCATCGCTGCCACAGTCACTTAGGATATTCTCCAATGGCGCTGATGAGGGTGCGTCGACGAGCTATCGGTCCCGCGGCGGCATAGGCTGCCCTGATGGTGAACTCCGGGGCTCCGCTCGCGTCTTCGGGAACCGCGTGGGATATCTTCTGCTGGACATTTGTCACCGCCTGCACTACCTTCGTGTCTGAGCAAACTCTGTCGGGGGGGGTACGTGCATGGACGGTACAGGGGTAGCGTTCTGTGGGCGGCAGTTCGATGGCGCCGAACTGCAGCTCATCTGCCAGGTGGTCAA
>JANXRW010000148.1 GCA_025356655.1 Betaproteobacteria bacterium
TGTCCGCACAAAGCAGCGCGCGGATGGTGTCGAGGGATTCTGGGCGAGCCAGGGTGCGTTTGATCTGGTGTTGTTTGTCCATCCAACCAGGATAGGGAGTCGGACCGACAGTGTTCAGCCCTATCTACGGGGTATGGGCAGGCCTAGCCCGCCACAAGGCCACCCCGCTGCTGCTGCGGGACGACCCCGTGGAAGCCGGGGAATTGCACGCCATGCTCCAGGCGGAGGCCCCCGGCCTGCCGGCCGACCTGCAAGACCTGGTGGCCCGGACGCTCGCCCGCTACAGTCCGAACGCCTGCGCGCACTCCGTTCGGATGCCACCGCCGATCGCGGGGTAAGCCCGGCGGACTCAGCCGCGGATGAGGGAAGGGAAATGCTTCCGGAACTTCGCCACCTTGGGTGATACCACCAAACGGCAATAGGGAACCCCGGGGTTGCGAGCGAAGTAATCGCGGTGGCTCTCTTCGGCCGGGAAAAATGGCCCCGCCTCGACGATTTCCGTTACGATCGGCCCACTCAGGGTGCCCGCCCGCGCGAGCGCGGCCACCGCCTCCTGCGCAGCCGCGTTCTGCGCCAGGGAATGCCAATAGATAGCGGAGCGGTATTGGGTACCGACGTCGCTGCCCTGGCGGTTCAGCGTGGTGGGGTCGTGAATCAGGAAAAACACTTCCAGCAGTTGGCGGTAGGAAAGCACCGCCGGCTCAAAAAAGATCCGCACCGCCTCGGCGTGTCCGGTGCTGCCCTCGCATACCCGCTCGTAGGTGGGTGCGGGGTCCTCTCCTCCGGTGTATCCCGAGCGCACCGAAAGCACTCCATCCAGGCCGGCATAGACCGCCTCCAGACACCAGAAGCACCCCCCAGCCAGGGTGGCGGTTTCGGTAAGCTTCGTATCCATTGCTCAATCTCCTTGCGTAAGTGCGGCGGCGCGGCAAAGCCGCACCACTGCCCATGATAGCCCTGCTGCAGAGAGTCCTGCACGCCCGCGCCGAGACTGGTTGTCGAACCGTTGGCGCCATCGGCCCAGGCTTGCTTGTTCTGGTCTGCGCGGACCCCGGGGATACGCCGGACGTCGCGGAGCGCCTTTTACAACGGCTCCTCGGCTACCGGGTATTCGCGGACATTGACGGGAAAATGAACCTGAGCTTGCGGCAGGTCGGTGGAGGTCTGCTACTGGTTCCTCAGTTTACGCTCGCTGCGGACACCAGCAAGGGCACCCGGCCCAGTTTCTCCGCGGGGGCGGCCGATCCCACCCTGGGCCGAATGCTGTTTCAGGAGCTACTCGATCGGGCGCGGGCGCAGCATTCGCCCGTGGCGGGCGGCGAGTTCGGCGCCCACATGCAGGTCAGCCTGACCAACGACGGGCCCGTGACGCTATGGCTGCGAGTGGCGCCGGGCCCGGCGCCTTGAACGCAAGCGGTCATAGAACTGTCATCGATGCGCTCCAGTATCGGTTCCTCTCGCGTTGGCAGTTTTTAAACGGCGGCTCCCGACGGTCTATCGTGCAAACGATCCTGCCCGGCAAAGTCACTGAGGCGGCTTCCCTGGCACTGGCCCCTCGCTCGCGGGCCAATGCGACGCGCCTTGCGGTCGCGTTGGCTGCCCAAGTGTTCCAATTCGTCCTATTGTGGCCCTTTCTGCTCCCGGCGAACCCAGCCCGGGGAGCTACGCGCGTCCTGCTGGTGCTGCTCACGCCCGTGCAGTGGGCACTGATCCACGAGGCGATCCATGGCAGCCTGCTTGGGCGGCGCACCGCCAACGACCTCGCTGGACGCCTGCTCAGTACGTTCCATGGCGCGCCGTTTCGCGTCCTGCGCCTGGGGCATCTGTTGCACCACCAGCATAGCCGCTGCCCCCGGGAGCGCTCCGAGGTCTACGACGCCCGGTCGCGCAGTTGGTGGCGAGCCGCCCTGCCCTATTACCTCTGGCTGCTAGGTGGGCTCTACGTCACAGAACTTGCTCTCGGGCAGTTCCTGCTGCTGCCCAAGGTCGCGCTGCGCCGTCTCGAACGCAGCGTAGACGGCCCAAACACGGTGGCCGGGTTGCTGTTGCGCGGTCTGCGCCAACCCGGGGCATTGAGCGAGGCTCGCGCCGACGCTTTGGCCACGGCGCTGACGTTCGGCGTGGCCAGCCTGCTCTACGGCGTTCACCTGTGGATGTTGGCGATCGCGCTGCTCGCGCGCGCCTTTTTCATCTCCTTCGCCGACAACGCCTACCACTACGGCACCGTGCGCGACGCACCCCGGCAAGCACGCAACCTGCGGCTGCCCGCACCACTGCAGGTGGCAATGCTGAATTTCACATTGCACGGCACCCACCATCGCCACCCCGCGGCGCCCTGGCACTGCTTGCCCTTGCTTTTCCGGGAGGAGGCAGAGGGCTGGGACGGCGGTTACCTGCGGACGCAGCTACGCCAACTGCGCGGCCCGCTTCCCCTGGATCGGCTACCCGTGGCGGCACCCCGGCCACTGGATGCGAGGCGGTAGCCGGCGCCGGGAGCGCAATCCGTCGGCGCCAGCCAGGACAGGCTTTGCCTGCGATGGGCATTGTGGCCATAATCCCCAAGAGCCGATCTGAGCTCCCAACCCAGCGTCCGACCCCATGCGCCGCCTTTTAAACTGGCTTACCCCCCGCAAGCCCGCGTCATCCGTCCCCGCGGTGCCACCGCCGACGCCGCCGGCCCGCCCCCGCGGGCGTCCGCTAGCGGTATGGGTCATTGGCGGCGCAGCAGGCTTGGTCCTGCTGCTTAGCCTAGCTGCTTTCTTCCTCGCCCCGCTCCTGATCAAGCACTACCTCGTGCAGGGGCTGAGCCAAGCCCTGCACCGTCCGGTCAGCGTAGGCGAGATCCGGGTGAATCCCTGGAAGTTAACCGCTTCGCTGCGCGGATTTCGCATCGACGAGCCACAGGGCGGCGGGGAATTCCTGTCCTTCGACGAACTCCTCCTGACGCTGGAAGGTAGCTCGCTGCTCAAGTTCGAGCCCGTAGCCCGCGAGGTCCGCCTCATGCACCCGCGCCTGCACGTCCTGCGGCGCCGTGACGGCAGCTACAACTTCTCGGACCTGATCACGGCGTTTTCCAAACCGGCGCCAGCCTCCCGGAAATCAGGTCCACCGCCCGCCTTCGCGCTGGCCAATGTCCAGTTGCTCAGGGGAGAGGTGCTGTTCGACGACCAGCCCCTAGGACAGCACCACCAGTTGACCGACCTCAACATCGTTCTGCCCTATCTGTCGACCCTGCCACGCCAATTGGACGAATTCGTGCAGCCGCGGCTCTCGGGCCGCTTCGATGGCACGGCCTTCGCCGTCGCTGTTCGAACCAAGCCCTTCAACCGCTCACTCGACACCACCCTGGAGTTGACCCTCGAGCGCCTCGACCTCGCGCGGCTGATGCCCTATAGCCCGGTCAAGCTGAACTTTGGCCTCCCCTCCGCCTGGCTTAGTGCCCATCTTTCCGCAAGTTTCCGGCAGGCGGGGACCAACGAGTTGTTGGTTTCTGGCCGGGCGGCACTCCAGCAGGTTCGTCTCAGGGCGCCTGACGGCGCACCACTGGTCGATTTAGAGGAATTGACCGTCCACCTGAAGTCCTTTGACGTCTTCAAATCCAGGGCCGAGGTGGCAGCGGTGACGCTGCGGGGCCCGGAGATCAACCTCACGCGGGATGCCCACGGCAAGATCAACCTTCTGGGCCTGCTGCCGACACCGACTGAGCCCGGGCTCGCGCCGCCACCGGAGCCCGCCGCCAAGCCCAGCTTCAATCTGAACTTGGCACTCCTGCAGATCACCGCCGGGCGCATTCATTTCCAGGACGCCCTGTTGGGACGGGGGTTCCGCACCGAGGTCTCGGAGATCAACGCGAGCCTGCGCCACTTCACCTTCCCGCAGCTTGCCGCGGCTGATCTATCCCTGGATCTGCGCACCTCCCAGGGCGTCGTGCTCTCCCATCAGGGCAGCCTGCTGCTCTCACCGCTGTCTGCCTCCGGCCATCTGGAATTCCAGGGCGTGCGGGTACCCGACTATGCGCTCTACTTGCCCAGCAACCTGCCAGTTGACATCGCCTCGGGCACCCTGCGCCTGGCCACGGACTACCGCTTCGAGCAGCGAGCGCCCTTACCCCAGTTCACGCTCTCTGGGCTGGAAGCGACACTCGAGGACTTGCGGCTGCGCAAGCGCGGCGCAGAAGAGTTTCTGCGGGTACCGTCCTTGGCCGTGCGCGGCGTCGACCTGGATCTCGCCGGGCAGTCCGTGGAAGCCCAAGAAGTGATCAGCCGTGGTGCGAGCCTGCGCATTCGCCGGGAGGGCGATGGCTCCGTTGATCTAGCCGCTCTGGCCGCGCGACCCCCGTCGCCCGCGTCGGGCCGCGGTGGGTCCCCGGCGGCCCCGACCAAGCCCTGGCACTGGAAAGTCGGCACCCTCGCCCTCGACAAGTACTCGGTCGCCTTCGAGGACCGGGCCGCGCCGCCGGGGGTGCAACTCGCCCTGGGGCCGTTGAATCTAAAGTTGCAGGGCCTGTCCAGCGCCCCCGGCGGCCGCTCGCGCCTAGTCCTGGACACCGGCATCAACGGCGAGGGCCGGCTGAAGATGAGCGGCAGCCTCGGGCTGGCCCCACTGGGCGCGGAGATGGACCTGGACCTCAAGGGGCTGCAGATTCTGCCCTTCCATCCCTACTTCGCGCGCTCGATCAACATCCTCGTGCGTGCGGGTGAGATTGCCGCCCACGGCCATGCCAGTGTGGCCCTCCCCGCAGGCTCCCCGCCCCGCGTGGCGTTTCGGGGGGAGGCCCAAGTCAACCAGTTGGCTACCGTGGATAAGGCCAGCGAGGAGGATTTCCTCAAGTGGAAGTCCCTTTATCTGGGAGGCATCGACGTAGCCACAGCACCGATGTCGGTACGGGTGGGCGAGATCGCGCTCGGCGACTTCTACAGCCGCATCAGCGTGTTCCCTGATGGCCACCTCAACCTGCAGAACATCCTGGCGCCCCCTGGCCAGTCCGGGGGCACAGAGGAGCCCGCCAGCACCCGTGCGCGTAGTGCGGCAACCCCGACCGCGCCGTCTGCCGCAGCGACTGCGTCGGCCATGCCGCCCATTCGCATCGACCGGATCACGCTCCAGGGCGGGAACGTGGGCTTCACTGACCACTTCATCAAGCCCAACTACACAGCCAACCTCACCGACATCGGCGGGAGCGTGACTGGGCTCAGTTCCCAGTTGGACACCACCGGTGAGGTCGCGCTGCACGGCAGGCTCGACTCCACGGCGGCCTTGGCAATCGTGGGACGAATAAATCCCCTCTCGGGCAACCTGTTCTTGGACCTGAAAGCCCAGGTCGACGATATCGAACTGGGCCCCTTCACCCCCTATTCGGGCAAGTACGTGGGCTACGCCATCGAGAAGGGCAAGATGACGTTCAAGGTGGCCTACCATATCCAGGACCACAAGCTCGAAGCGCAGAACCAGGTGATCCTCAACCAACTGACCTTCGGCGACCGGGTGGAGAGCCCTACCGCGCTGAAGTTGCCGGTGCTTCTGGCGGTTGCCCTGCTCAAGGACCGCAACGGCGTCATCGACGTGAATCTGCCGATCAGCGGTTCCCTGAACGACCCCAAGTTCAGTATCGGGGGCATTGTCTGGCGGGTGGTAATCAATCTCCTGGAGAAGGCGATCACGGCGCCCTTTGCCTTACTGGGCTCAGCCTTCGGGGGAGGCGGTACGGAACTCTCCTACATCGACTTCGATGCGGGCCGCGCCACGCTGGGACCCGCCGCGCTTGAACGCACGGCCAAGCTGCGCCGTGCGCTCGTAGATCGCCCGGCGCTCAAGCTGGAGATCACGCCCCACGTGCATCGCGACCGGGACCGCGAAGGCCTGCGCCAGGCGCGCTTCGATGCCCTGGTGCGTGCGCAGAAGGTCAAGGCTCTGAGGAAGGACGGCGCGCCGGTTGCCAACCCCGAAAACGTCTTGGTCAGCCCCGAGGAGTATCCCCAGTTCCTGCAACAGGCTTACAGGGAGGCCAAGTTCCCCAAGCCGCGCAACCTCATCGGGCTCACAAAGCGCCTGCCCGTGCCAGAGATGGAAAAGCTGCTGCAGACCAGCGTGGAAGTGAGCGAGGACGATCTCATTGCGCTGGCCAACCGGCGCGCCCAGGTGGCCAAAGAGGCGATGCTGCGTGAAGGCGGCGTGGGCGCAGAGCGGGTTTTTCTGGTGCGCCCAAAACTGGACGACGCCAAACCCGACGGCAAGGCCAGCCTGAGCCGCGTGGACTTCTCGCTCAAATAAAGCGGCCAGAGGCTAGCCCTGCCCGAAAGCGGGGGGCCATGCTACATTCTGGCGCTGGCACCGGCGGCGGTGCACGCTTCTCGACGAGGCCCTACATGGGTAATTCCGCTTTCCGTTCGGCCAGCCAGCTGGCCACGCTGATCCGCAAGGGCAAGCTTGGCAGCGTCGAGATCCTCGAGCACTACCTGGAACGGGTAGAGCGCTACAACCCCACGCTCAATGCCATCGTCGTCACCGACATCGCGGCCGCACGCAAGCGTGCGCGCGCAGCAGATCGGGCATTGCGCCGCGGCGACCTCTGGGGTCCTTTGCACGGCGTTCCGATGACCGTCAAGGAATGTTTCGACATCGTCGGCCTGCCGACCACCCTCGGCGCCGAGCGCTTCCGCGACAACCGCGCCACGCGCAACGCCACCGCCGTGGACCGCTTGCTGGGCGCGGGCGCCATCATCTTTGGCAAGACCAACCTGCCGGTGATGATGGCCGATTGGCAGAGCTTCAATCCACTCTACGGTAGGACGAACAACCCCTGGGACGAGACGCGCGTACCCGGCGGCTCCTCCGGCGGTAGCGCCGCGGCCCTGGCCGCGGGCCTCACCGGACTGGAACTGGGCAGCGACATCGGCGGATCGATCCGCGGCCCTGCCCATTACTGCGGCGTGTATGGGCATAAGCCCACCACCGGCATCTGCCCATCCCAGGGCTCCGGCGTGCCTGGACTTCTTGCATCGGCCGACATGGCGGTGATCGGGCCCATGGGACGTAGCGCCACGGACTTGGCACTGGGACTGGAGATCATCGCCGGCAGCGAGGGCACGCAAGCGCTCGGCTGGCGCCTCAGCCTCCCGGTGGACGAGCGCAAGAGCCTGAAGGACTTCAAGGTCGGCGTACTGTTCACGTCGGCCACGGCGGAGGTGGACGAGGCGGTGCAGGGCCGATTGCAGGAATTGGCCACCTTCCTGGGGCAGCGCAAGGTCCGCGTGCGCGAGGCCTGCCCCGAGATCGACCAGCAGGAGGCACACGCACTGTTCATCCGCCTTGTGCGCGGCGCGACGAGCCGTAACCTGGACGACAGCGTAGTCGCCGAGCATCTCAAGGCCCGCTCCAAGTTGCGCGCGGATGACCAGGGTTACCGGGCCTGGATGCTGCGCGGGAACACACAGACCCACCGGGAGTGGCTCATCGCGCACGAGGCGCGCACACGCATGGCAGCCCAGTGGGAACAGTACTTCGAGGACTACGACCTGCTCATCTGCCCCGCCGCCGCGAGCACCGCCTTCGAGCACAACCCCGAGGGGGAGCGCTGGGAGCGGATGCTGCCTGTCAATGGCGGCTTGCAGCCCTCCACCACCCAGATGTTCTGGGCAGGCTACTCGGGGCTAGCCGGACTGCCCTCCACGGTGGTTCCCCTGGGGCGTGCCGCCGACGACCTGCCCGTGGGCGCGCAGCTCATCGGGCGGCGCTTCGGCGATCTCACCTGCCTGCGCTTCGCACGCCTTCTTGAGAAGGAGTACCAAGCCTTCGAGGCACCGCCCGGCTATCCCTGATCCGGGCGGGTATCGGCGTCAGGGCCGAATGTAGCCGAAGCCCTCCTTCGACTGCAGGCGCCCCAACTCCGCCACGCCGGAGGCCACGGTGGTCATGCCGGGGACCAACATATCTGGGGTGATCTTAAAGGCGGCCATGCTGTTGCGGCAGACGCGGAACTCGACGCCCTTAGCCCTCAGTTCTTCCACCCACTGGGCCATGGGCTTGCCCGTGGCATCGGTTTGCCCGGCCACCAGGGACTCCACGCCCTTGTAATTGGCCACTACCACCACCTTGGCCGTGGCATCCTCCTTGAGTTGGTTGGCCACGTTGCGCATCAACAAGGTAGGCAAGAAGCCGCTGTCACCCAAGTGATAGACGGTGCGGGTGGGTTCGTCGGCCAGGCAGGGCAACACCAGGGCAAGCAACAGCAGGCTTCCCAGCCAGCGGGCACCGAAGTACCGGGCGGTCATCGAGAACATGGGCATCTCCTCATAGGGTAGGTCGCGAGCCCTCAGGGTGTCACAGGCCAAAGGACTCGCGCCACCGATGCTAGCGCGTCACCGGTTTGCAAGCAAACTTCCGGGGCCGCTAGAGAAACTTGGTCCGGTTTGACACTTCGTGGACAGTTCGTATACAAAATCTTCCTCCAGCACCCCCGCAGCTTGGTAGGATTTGCGCTAGGCTCACCCGTAAAGAAGGCCGGAGGAAGTTTTGTACATGACGTGCGCCCTGAAGAACTTTCATACTGCCGCATGGGGCCTGCCCATAGTAGCGTTGCTGGGCTTGGCAATTGCCATGGGCGTGGCTTGGGCAGACCCCGCCGAGGAAGCGCCGGAGCCGCGCTTTCCCATCCGCGCGGTGACCCTGGAGGGCGCCAGCCTCATTCCGCAGGCCGATATCGATGCGGCAGTGGCCCCCCTGCTGGGTGCCCAGCGCAGCTTTGCCGACCTCCAGGGCGTGGTCTCCGCCATCGAGGGGCTCTACGCCCGCCGCGGCTACCGGGTCATCCGCGTGGTGCTGCCCGAACAGGACAGCAGCGACGGGGTATTTCACGTGCGCGTGACCGAGGCCAAGCTGGGCCGGGTGAGCGTGGAAGGCAACCGCTACCACGACGAAGCAAACCTCCGGGCGTCCGTGCCAGCGCTGATCGAGGGCACCGTGCCGAACATGGCGCGGGTGGATCGGGCACTGGCGCTGGCCAACGAGAACGGCTCCAAGCAAACGGGCGTCACCCTGCGCAGTGTCGGTGCGCGAGACGAAGTGGAAGCGCTCATCAAGGTGCACGACGAATCGCCGCTGCGCGGCGCTGTCTCCCTCGATAACACGGGGACTTCGCAAACGGGCCGGTACCGCACCGGCTTGGCGCTGCAGCACGCCAACTTGTTCGACCGCGACCAGGCGCTTTCCGCCCAGTTCGTTACCGCGCCAGAGCGCCCGGGCGACGTGCAGATCCTCGGCCTGAGCTATCGCATCCCGCTCTACGCGCTCGGCGATGCCCTGGAGTTCGGCTATTCCTACTCCAGCGTGAATAGTGGCCTCGTCAATAGTCAGGCGGGTAACTACGCGGTGAGCGGCAGCGGAACGAACTGGCTGATTTCCTACGTGCATAAACTGGCCAGCCTCGAGGACTGGCACCAACAGTTGGCGCTCAGCCTCGAGCAACACAACTTCCGTAGCCAAGTGCTATTCGGTGGCACGGGCCCGTCGCTGGTGCCTGACCTCTCCTCGCGCCCGGTGAGCCTCACCTATAGCGGGCAGATCAGCCGCGGCGCAACCCAAGCGCAGGGCTCCCTCGGCCTCGAACGTAACCTGCCGGGTAACCCGCGCAACACGGATGGCCAGTACGCCTTAGCGCGTCAGGACCCCTCCGGCGTGGGGGCCAGTAGCGCCTTCACGATTCTACGCTGGGGGGTGGAGGTGACGCGGGCCCTTCCCGGTGACTGGGCAGCCCACCTGGCAAGCTCGGGCAGCTACACCCGGGACCAGCTGATCAGCGGCGAGCAGTTTGGCCTGGGCGGAGTGGCCTCCGTGCGCGGCTTCGACGAGCGCGCCCTGGCTGACGACTACGGCCTACGCAACAGCCTCGAGCTTCGCGGCCCGGACGTCGGCACCCGCTTCGGGATGGATAGGCTGAGCCTGCGTCCACACCTCTTCTGGGATAGCGGCCATCTCTGGCGCAACGGCACACGTCCCGGGGAGCAGGGAAGTCTGAGCATCGGCAGTATCGGCCTGGGGTTTCGCGGCAACTACTCGCGCAGCCTCAGCCTGGCCCTGGACGTCGGCTGGGCCATCGACCCCGGGGGTACCCAGCAGCGAGGGGACGCCCGCGGACACTTCAGTCTGAGTTGGCAGTTCTAAGCCATCTGGGCGGCTACCCGTCCAGCGGAGCCGACCCCGAGGAGAGACCATGGATACCAAGCACCCGAAAATCGCAGCCCTGACGAGGGCACGAGCCCCGTGGCGTCGCCGGGCGATCGCGGCCGCCGTAGGGCTGGCGTTCGCCGCACCGCTCTGGGCAAACCCGCTCAATCCGCAGGTGGTGAGCGGCAGTGCGCGCTTCACCACACAGGGATCCAACCTGACCGTGGTGAACACGCCGGGCGCCATCATCAATTGGCAGGGGTTCTCCATCGGCGTCGGCGAACTCACCCAGTTCCTCCAGAGTTCTGCGGCGAGCCAAGTGCTCAACCGAGTGACCGGTGGCACGCCGTCGGTGATCCTGGGCCGCCTGCGGTCCAACGGCCAAGTCTTCCTGATCAACCCCAACGGTATCGCCTTCGGCGCGAGCGCACGGGTAGACGTGGCAGGCTTGGTGGCCTCCAGCCTCCCACTGTCCAACACCGACTTCCTGGCCGGGCGTCTGAATTTCACGTCACAAATCGGCGCCGGCAGGGTCTCCAACTCAGGGCAGGTGGTGGCTGCCGAAGGCGGACGCATCCTGCTCGTCGCGCCCGAATTGGACAACTCGGGCTCGCTCCTCGCAACCGGCGGCGAGGTCATCCTGGCGGCGGGCGGCAAGGTGCTGATTCTGGATACGGCCGCGCCCTCGGTGCAGGTTGAACTGCAGGCGGGCACCTCGGCGCGCAATCTAGGGCAGATCGTTGCTAACCGCATCGGCATGTACGCGGGGCTACTCGAGCAGTCGGGCGAGGTGACGGCCACGCGAGCGGCTCTGGGCGCCGATGGTGTGGTCCGCCTGCGCGCAGTTGATCGGGCCATGGTGTCCGGAACCGTGAGCGCCCAGGGCGGGCAGGTAGAGGTCCTCGCCGACAAGGTAGCGCTCAGCGCCGGCGCGCTCATCGACGTCTCCGGCCCCGCAGGTGGTGGCCAGGTGTCCGTCGGACAGGGCTTGCCCGGCAGTGCCACGCAAGCCCCTGCGCGCTTCGTTTACATGGACGGCCAAGCGGTGATCCGGGCGGACGCCAGCGTCAAGGGTCACGGCGGGCGGGTGACACTGCTCGCCAGCGATACGGCACGCATCCACGGCCAGATCAGCGCACGCGGCGGAGCCGCAGGCGGGGATGGCGGCTTCATCGACACCTCGGGCCAACGCACACTCGATATCGCAGGGGTTCGCATCGTGGCCTCGGCCGCCGCGGGCGCGCCGGGGCAATGGCGGGTCGACCCGGGTAGCGTCACCGTCGTCCACGGTACGGCCAGCGCGCTCTCCGGAGGCGTCTTCGATCCGGGCGGGGCCAGCGGCAGCATCGGCGACGCCGACATCAACGCGGCCCTCAAAAGCGGGGTCGACGTGACCCTGCAGACTAGCGCCGGTAGCGGTGGGACCGGCAGCATCACCGTCAACGGCAGCAGCGACGCCGGCGGCCCGGTGTCTATCGTGAACTTGGGTGGGGGAACGCGAACGCTCAGCTTTATTGCCAGCGGCACGGGGACCATCGACATCCACACCGGTGTCAGCATTGCCGGCAGCGCGGGCAATGCACTAAACGTCTCCTTCAGCACGGGTGCGGGCCACCCCACGACGGCCCAAAGCGCCAGCTTCAACCTCTTCGGCGGGACCCTCAGCGTCACCGGCGGGAACTTGGCCTTCAACAATTCCTCGCTGACCAACGCCACCGTGGTGACGGCCGGCGGGGCCGCCGTGGCGCTATCGGCTGCTAGCTTCTCCGGCGTCACCATCGGCAGCGATCTCACCACCACCGGCACCACAACCGTCTCCGGCGATCTGGCGCTGTCCCCAGGGGTGACGCTCAACATCGGCAGCGGCCAGCTGAATTTCACCGACGCCGGTGACCAGGCCATCACCACGACGGGGTCGGCCACGCTGCACATCGTGGGCGGTTACGTGCGCGCCTGGAACAAACAAAACAGTGCGGCGCTACGGATC
>JANXRW010000046.1 GCA_025356655.1 Betaproteobacteria bacterium
CGACTTGGGTGAAGGCGGTCCGGCGGTCCCCAGCGCTGGTGTAGGCGACCCTAGCCGGGGGCGCATTGCGCAACACTGTGGATATCTTCCTGCGATTCGGCATGAGACACGCGCTGCGGAATAAAGTGAGCCCCAACACCAATACCGGGCCGTTCAAGAATCTGCTGTCCTTCTACTACTGGTCGAGTACGGAGTACGCGCCAGATAACACCTCCGCGTGGGACGTCAATACCCAATACGGCTACCTGCACGCCACCGGCAAGGGCGGTGGCTTAGACGCTTTGGCTGTTCGCCCTGGCGATGTGGCTGCGGTGCCGGGGCCGGGGACGGTTGCATTGGTGATGCTGGGTCTTGGGGCGGTGGGGGTGATGCGCCGCCAGCGGTGAGCTGGGCCTTAGGTCCTTCGGAAGATTCGACCCTTAGGGGATACGGGGGCGCAGGCCACCGAGCTTTTGATGTTGAGGGTTTGCCATGGCGGGTTACGGGCATCTGCCGCTCGTACCCGGTCTGCAGACGCCGTTGTAGCCTAACCTGTCAGGTTCTTCAGGACCGCGTGTGAGCGCCTGCATGCGTGCGCTGGGGGGCAACGCGAGCTTGATGCGCCAGCCGCGGGGAGCCGCGATGTCGATTCCCTTAGGGGGCAGCGTCCACAGGCGCGGGCGAGAGCCATTCCACGACCACAGGCGCCGCCGCCGCTGGGGCGTGCCGGAGCCCATCCGCGCCTTGAGCTTGTGGTGGTTCAGCGCCCACCGTTGCTCGGGGATGACAGAGCCCGCGGCGCGCCCCTGGCGCCAGCGGGCAAGGCGCAGGCGTGGGCCTTCGCGCTCAGGTGGGTTGGGGCCGGTGTGGGGCGCTTAGCATCGCGGTGTTCCCCGTGGGGCCGGATGGGCGGACACTACCAGCGGCATCAGGCGAATTCACGCAGGCTTGCCGGAAGGACACAAAAAACCGGCGTCGTGGCAATTGCTGCCACAAATGCTGGGCGCTGGCCCGATTGCGCTTGAAGTCCTCATCGGTGCGTAGTCGCTCGCGCTGGCCCTCGATGTGGAGGAAGAACAAAGGGTCGAGACGCTAAGGCTCGCGGCTGGAAGGACAGCCGTACATCGAGCAGCTTCGAAGGTCCATCGGGGAGTGGGGTTTGAGGGGCCGTTGGCCGTCACCCTCAAGCCATATGGACAGGCGAGCGTAGAGATTTGGGTAGAACAACCATCGAAATATTTTATTCGAGGTTCGATATGGAGTTCATATTACAACTACAAGGCGTCGGCCAACTGTGCCGGAATGTCCCGGTGCTGATGGAGAACGCGCAATACGTCCAAATGTGCCGCGTGCTCGACGTATAGAACCGCGTAGGGAAAGCGCATGACGCGCCACAAGCGCAAGCCCGGCACGTCGCACAGTTCGCCATAGCGCGGCGACCCGGTTCCGGGGTTCTGCTCAATGTGGCTCAAGGCCGTTTCGACCTCAGCTAAGAAGCCTAAGGCCGTATTGGCTCCGGCTTCATTCAGGTAGTACGAAAAGGCGTTTTCAATATCGGTTTCGGCAATCAGCCGCAAGGCGCGGGGCTTCACGCCTCACTTTGGCCGCGCTGGCGGTTTGCAGCGCCATGCGCTTCGGCGCGGGTTACAAGGTCAGCCTTAAAATCACCCCACGCTCGACCGGGCGGTGAAGCCAGCCCTTCGGCCACCAAAGCCCGAAGGGTGTCCTTCGCTGCTTCTAGCTCATCCTTGCGCACCAAGTCGCGCAGGTATTCGCTGTGCGAACCGTACCCGCGAGACTTTACCCGCGCATCTACAAACGCCTTCATGCTGTCGGGCAGCGATATGTTCATGGTCGTAGTCATGGCTCTACCGTAGCACTATTGGCATTAGTTGCCAATAGTGCGAAGTGACCACGTGTCGCTGGCCGATGGCAAGAAACACGCCGACGCGGGCAACCATCCAGAGCCAGCAGCGCAGAACACCACTAAATCCCATCTTTTGCCATGCGCCCCAGACGGGCAAGCCGTGGACGTGGCGAGGCGTCAGAGCGCCGGAGAACATCGACGTCGACCAGAGCAGCGGCAGCACCAGCGTCGAGACGGCCACGCTTTCAAAATAAGCATGGTCATGAGGTGCGCTTATGCTTATTTCGAAGCCTCTGCTAGCATCACACGCACGGAATTCTTGCCATCGGTGCCAGTAAATTGACGGGGCTCTTTCAATTTTTGAAGTGGGTTAGTGGGTGGCGTGAGGGTTGATGCCGGTGAAGTCCAGTTTGCCTGCGTGTCAGGAAGAACACCACGCGCAGGGTGTCGAAGCGCACGCATCCCCAGGCCTTGCGCTCGGCGGCCTGGAATAACCCACCTAGTGCCTCGAGGCATCCGTTGGTCTGTGGCGTCTGGACCCAGCCAACGATCCCATCGAAGTGCCGCCGGATCATCCGCGCCACCTCCTGCATCGGCTCGAGCTTCGAGCGCATGACGTTCGTGCACCATTGCCACAGCATGCCGGTCACCCCATTGATGTGCCGCCGCATCGAGAATCTCGCGCAACCGTTCTCGGTACTGCCAGGCCCTGGCCGTGCGCTTCGTGGTGGCCTGTGCCGCCCGTTCGTCCAGATCCTTGCGTTGCGCCGACCTAAGCCGAGAACGGTCCTTGAGCAGGGTCCAGCGCATACCCTTGAGCTCCGGGTCCACCTTCTGCTCGGTCCGGCGCGTCTCACCGACTGCGTCGGAGGCGTGAGCGTTTGAAATGGAACTTGTCGAACGTGATCCTCGCCTTGGGCAGGTTCTCCCGCACGCCCTTGAGGAAGGCGGGCAACAGGTCGATGCTTGCCCGCAGCACCTGCTCGGGCTTCCCGCCGCGGGCTTCCGGGTGCTCGGCAAAGTCGGCCACAGCCTGCGAATCCTTGCCCTCGGTGACGAACACCACCGTGATATCGTCGTGACCGCACCGGCAGGAGGTCTCATCAATGCCCACCTCGCGCAGTTGCGACAGATCTGTCGCGGCCACGGCCAGATCGACGTAGCGCCCGCAGAACCGCCCGTACTCGGTACCCACTCTCGCCCACCCGGCGCGCCACGAACGCGAAAGGCATCTCCCGGCACAGCGCCAGCACCATCGCCTCGAACAGCAGCGTAAAGCCCGAGAGCTCGCCCACCCACGCCGGTTCGACCTGCAGCACCTGGCCGTCGGGCAACGTCACTCGCGGCACCCGAACCAGCAGGAAGCAGTCGTGCTGGAAGAAGTTAAGCTGGCGGTAGCGCTTGATCACCGTAATCGTGCACCGGGTTTAAGCCGGCCAGCGAAGGGTGCGCGAACCGGGTGCCGGGCTTGAAGTGGATGTCGATGTTCAGGGACTTCTGGCTGGCATCGAAACTAACGCCCCGAACGAACCAAGGTGTCGGAGATGCCCAGGGCGGCGGAGAACAGCCGAATAGTCATCGTGGGGTCGCGGAGTCGGCTCGGAAAACGCCGTTTTTTGCCCCAATCAGCCGCCAGGGGCAGGGCCTATCCCCGCCGCGCGTGCTCCCACTCACCCGCCCGCTACCCACTCAAAATATGTGTCGAGGCCGCATCAATTGCTTAGATGGCTTCTCGGAGGCGCCCCCCTGATCCCCAAAGCCGTCGGCTGCTCCGAGTTGGGCGCGCTGCAGCGAACCTGCACGCTTCGATCCGGGCCCTCAATGACCATCTCGCCCAATCGTCAGTTGGCACAAGTTATAGGCGCGGCGTCTGGCGGCTGCCTATGCTGCTCATATCGCGCTCCGGGGTGGAGGCATGATTGGGGGCATAGTGCTCGGCTGGATTGGAAAAAGATGCGAGAAAACAAGACTCTCTCCTGTATATTTGGTTCCACTTAACCACCTGCGCTGCTACAGCATGAGCTGGCGTACCCAGGGCTGGCATCGGGTAGCGAAGCGCGGTTGCCCGGTGGAAGACATCCCGCGCGAGCCGAGCTTCTGAAGCGCGCCCTGGCCTCCAGTGGGTGATCGCTTGGCGGATCATGCTCATGACCCTACTGGGTGGGGAGTGCACGGATCTGCACGCCGACGTGTTGTTCTCGGATCTGGAGATCAACGCTCTCGAAGCCTTCGTAAAAAAAGCCAAGCGCCCTGCCCACCGAGCGCGGTGGGGCCGTGCGCATCGTAGCGACGATCGGCGCATACCTGGGCTGCGAGAGCGATCTCGACGAGCCGCCCTTGCCCTCCCCGCCCGACCGAAAAGCGGCTGCCGGCGCACCGTGTCGACGGGGATGCCGAATCAGAGCCATCGCTCACCCGGGTAGGCTGGTAAGCGGACATCCCTTAACGGTGCAATAAGACCTCAAGCACGAACTTGCTACCGGTGTAGGCCAGTACCAGTGCAAGGAAGCCGGCCAGCGTCCAGCGCAGAGCCACGCGGCCGCGCCAGCCATAGATGCGCCGTCCCGCCAGCAGGAGCGCGAAAATCCCCCACGCGGCGATGCTGAACACGACCTTGTGTGAGAAGCGTAACGGGCGCCCGAACACCTCCTCTGAGAACAACATGCCCGAACCCAGCGTGAGCGTCAGCAAGATGAAGCCGAGCAGGAGGATCCGAAACAGTAGGCGCTCCATGGTAAGCAGTGGGGGCAGCGCGCGTAGCGGTGACGGCAGCACCGCGCCGTGCAGACGCCGCTCCATCAATGCCATCAGCAGTGCTTGCACCGCAGCCACGGTGAGCAGGCTGTAGGCCAGGAGCGAGATCAGCAGGTGCGCCCGAAAGGCGGCCAGTTCCGTGTGCGCGAGCGGTCGTGGGGGCGGCAGTGCCAGGGGGAGCCACATGAGGGCGCCGGTGATGGCGAGCACTAGCAACAGCGGGCCCTGCACGCCATAGACCAAATTACCCGCCCAGTAGATCCCCGCCGTGAGCCAGAGGATGAGGGACACGGAGGTGCCGACACCTAGAAAGATGTCTGGCCCCTGCAGAATCTCTGTCCACAGCAGCCAGCCATGCAGCAGCAGGGGCAGCACTGGCAGCAGGGCGAGCCTTCCGCCCAGCCCGGGCGCGCGTTCCCCGGTCTGCAGCCAATGAAAGCGCAGGCCCTGGGCCAGGGCTAGGTAGAGGGCGGAGCAGACGAGATAGGGTAGAATTCCCGGCATCACTATAGCGTTGGGCTGGCCCGAGTGTAGTCAGTCTACAACAACCACTCACGCGGATTGGTTGCAAAATCTGTTCGCAGCGTTCCGGCTCTCCCCCAAGCGCCCCTCCGGTACAGGATCCTAGGCCCCATGCTCGATTCCCTCACGAACCGGCTATCCGGTGTCATTAAGACCTTGCGCGGCCAGGCACGGCTGACCGAGACCAATGTTCAAGATGCCCTGCGCGAGGTGCGCATGGCCCTGCTCGAGGCCGACGTGGCCCTGCCGGTCGTGAAAGAGTTCATTGCCACGGTCAAGGAGAAGGCCCTGGGCGTTGAGGTAGTGGGCAGCCTCACCCCTGGACAGGCCGTGGTGGGGGTGGTGCACCGGGAACTCACTCGCCTCATGGGCGAGGCCAATAGCCCGCTCGACCTAGCCACGACGCCACCGGCGGTGATCCTGATGGCGGGCCTGCAGGGTTCCGGAAAGACCACGACAACGGGCAAACTGGCCCGTCTGTTGAAAGAGCAGCGCAAGAAAGTTCTGATGGTCAGTTGCGACGTCTATCGTCCGGCCGCCATCGAACAACTGGCCACCCTGGGGCGCCAACTCGAGGTGGAAGTGTATCCCTCGACGCCCGACCAAAAGCCCCTGCTCATTGCCACTGCTGCGCTGGATCACGCGCGGCGCCACCTGCACGATGTGATCATCGTCGATACGGCCGGGCGCCTCGCCATCGACGAGGCCATGATGGACGAGATCCGGGCCCTCCACGGCGCACTCTCGCCGCGGGAGACGCTCTTCGTCGTGGATGCCATGCAGGGCCAGGATGCAGTTAACGTGGCGCGCGCCTTCGGCGAGGCCCTCCCCCTGACGGGCGTGGTGCTCACCAAGCTCGATGGGGACTCTCGCGGCGGCGCCGCGCTGTCGGTGCGTCACGTCACGGGCAAGCCTATCAAGTTCGTGGGCCTAGGCGAGAAACTCGCCAACCTCGAGCCCTTTCACCCCGAGCGGATGGCCTACCGTGTGCTCGGGATGGGCGACATCCTCTCACTGGTGGAGGAGGCCCACCGCAACGTCGACGTGGCAGAGGCGGAGAAGCTCGCCAAGAAGGTCAAGTCCGGCAAGGGCTTCGACCTAGGGGACCTGCGCGGACAGATGCTGCAGATGCGCCGCATGGGCGGGATGAGTGCGCTCATGGACAAGCTACCAGCGCAACTCTCCCAGATGGCGGCGGCCGCACCCGTCGATGAGCGCGTCATCGGCCGGTCAATCGGGATCATTGATTCCATGACGCCGGGAGAGCGCGCACGCCCCGAGATCATCAAGGCTTCCCGCAAGCGCCGTATCGCTACCGGTGCCGGCGTGCCCGTTCAGGAGGTCAATCGCCTGCTGACCCAGTTCGAGCAGATGCAAAAGATGATGAAGATGATGAGCAAGGGCGGCATGCAGAACGTGCTCCGTGGCCTAAAAGGAATGCTGCCGGGCGGGCGTTAGCCGACCCGGCGCAGCAGGCCTGGGCCGTGCGCTAGCGGCTGGCGTTCGGCGGCAGTAGCGGCGTCTGCAGAAGCGAGGCAGGCACCACGCCCGTTAGGCTGTCGAGGAAGCTTACGATGTCGGCCACCTCGGTGTCGCTAAGCTTGCGCCCGAGCTGGACCCGCCCCATAACCTTGACGGCCTGTGGCAGTGTCGCCACGGATCCGTCGTGGAAGTAGGGCGCCGTCACGGCGACGTTACGCAGTTGCGGGACCTTGAACAGGTAGGTGTCGTTCACATCCTTCGTGTCCACGTAGCGCCCGCCGTCGATGGGCGTGCTGCCGGTAGCCGCCCAGTAGGGCTCCACGATCCCGAACTTCTGGTACATCTGGCCGCCCACTGCGACCCCGTTGTGACAGCCGCCGCAGCCGAGCTCGAGGAACTGGTGGAGGCCGGCCTTGGCGCCAGCACCGAGCGCGTCCGCGTCGCCGCGAAGATACTGATCGAAGGGCGCGGGCGTGAGCAGCGTGCGCTCGTAGGCGCCCACGGCCAGCCCGAAGTTCTCCGCCGTCAGGGGCTGTGCCTGGCCGGGGAACGCGGCCTCGAAAGCGGCCTTGTAGCCGGGAATCGCCCGCAGCCGGTCCATGGCCGCCTCATAGCTGGCGTTCCCGTAGGCCAGCGGGCTAATCAGCGCGCGAACCGCCTGCTCCTCGACGTTCTTGCGGTTCCCCCCGTAGTGCTGGACAAACTGGAGCGCGGTATTGAGCACGGTTGGCGCGTTACGCGGTAGTGGCCGCCCCTGGTTGCCGATGGATTTCACCAGCCCGTCGGTGAAATACAAGCCGGGTTTGTGGCACGCCGCACAGCTCATAATGCCGTCAGTGGCGATACGCGATTCGAAGAACAGCATCTGCCCCAGGCGCACGCGCTCCGGGGTGACGGGGTACTGCTCGGTGCCGGCATCGGCGGGCAGGGCCGAGAAGACCGCGCGCGCACGCTCGAGCAGGCCATCCTCGTCTTCCGCGCCGCGGGCGCTGGCGAACAGGCCGAGGGTGACGAACGCCCCGGCGAGGAATTTTAAGTACATAGAGGCAATGCTCCCTTGGGCAAGATGGTCTGGCGCACGGCCACACTCTCGCAGGCTGAACCGAAAGCCGCAGGGTAACCCGCGCGCGCTCTCCGGGGCAAGACCGGGCAGCGCGTATTGCGGCGCCCGCAGGGTACAATGCGCGGCCGGTTTGTTGCACCGCCGCCTTCCCAGATGGAGTGCCCCCACGATGCGCCTGTTTGCCACCGCCCTCTTGTTGTGCCTTTGCGCGGGTGCGAGCGCGCAGGACTACGACCGGGAAAAGCGCTGGGCGGACCAGATCCTGCCCGGGCTCATGGTCGGCGAGGCCATCTGGCTGGAACAGGCAGAGGGACACAAGTTTCTGGCCCTGTACACCGAAGCGGAGAAGCCCCGGGGCGCGGCCATCATCGCCCACGGCCGCGGCTGGAGCCCAGACTATGAACTCTATGGCAGCTTGCGTGCGAAGCTCGCCGAACTCGGCTACAGCACGCTGGCCATCCAACTGCCGGTGCTAGGCGGAGGCGCCAAGATCGGCGACTACCTCTACACCTACCCGGATGCGGGGGAACGCTTCGAGTTGGCGAGCAAATTCCTGCAGGGCAAGGGGTTTCGCAATGTCGCCATTGTTTCCCACAGCCTAGGCGCTGCGATGGCCAACCAGTACCTGATCAACGCGAAGCAGACGGCGGTGAAGGCCTGGGTGTTTATCGGCATCATCAACGGTCTGGAGGAGATGTTCCGGATCAAGATCCCCGTACTGGACATTTACGGCGGGAAGGACTGGGAAATAACTCAGGTGGGCTCGGCCGAGCGGGCACGGCAGATCGCGAAAGTGCCTGGCTCCCGGCAGATCATGGTGCCCGAGGCCCTGCACTTCTTCGAGGGCCGCGAGGACGAACTCAGCCGGCTCGTCGCGGGGTTTCTTGATGAGGTGTTCCATAGTAACAACCCAGCGAGCGCGGTTTCTCGCTGAGCCCTTACACTGACCGCGCGCCTGGGACTTGCCGAAGGCCCGGGGGTGGCGATATAATCGACGGTTTTCACTTGTCCAGCACCCGCTGAGGTCCACATGGTCGTGATAAGACTTGCACGAGGCGGCGCTAAAAAGCGCCCCTTTTATAACCTAGTAGTGGCCGATTCCCGGGATCCGCGCGATGGACGGTTCATCGAGCGTGTGGGTTTCTACGACCCGAAGGCGCCGGAAGGGCGTGAGCGGCTGAGGATCGAACTCAGTCGCGTGGCCCACTGGCGGGAGCGCGGTGCGCAACCCTCTGACACCGTGGCACGTCTGGTTCGCCAGGCGGGCAAGGCCCTGGTGGCCAGCAACACGGCCGAGGCCGCGGCGCCGGCAACGGAGAGCGTTGCCGCCGTCTGAAGTGGTCGTGATGGGGCGCGTCGTCGCCCCCTACGGCGTGCACGGCTGGATGCGGGTCGCCCATTTCACTGGCCAGTCGGGTGCGCTCTTGGACTATCCGGTCTGGTGGCTTCGCCTCCAAGACGATGAGCCCTGGAAACCGCTGGACCTTGACCAAGGGGCCGTGCGGGGTCGTGGAGTGGTGGCTAAGCTGCAGGGAGTGGATACCCCGGAGGCCGTTGTGGCGTTGCATGGGGCGCTGATCGCCGTGCCCCGCGAACAACTACCAGACAGCGAGCCCGGACAGTTTTATTTCAGCGACCTCGTCGGACTTCCCGTGTTCAACGTGGAGGGAGAGTCTTTCGGCACGGTGAGCGGAATAATCGAGACGGGTGCCAACGAGGTACTGGTGGTGAGCGCCGACCGTGAACGGCTGATCCCCTTCATCGAATCGGTGATCAAGTCCGTGGAGCCGACCCGGGGCGACCCGTCCGGGCGGATCCAGCCAGGCAAGATCGTGGTGGACTGGGGCAGCGACTACTGATGCAGTTCGACGTCGTCACGCTGTTCCCGGAGATGTTTGGTGCCCTGACGCGCCACGGGATCACCCGCAAGGCCTACGAAGCCGGCCGGTTCGGCCTAGTGTTGTGGAACCCCCGGGAGTTTGCTCGGGATGCCTACCGCACCGTGGATGACCGGCCCTACGGCGGTGGACCTGGGATGGTAATGATGGCGGGGCCCCTGGAGAAGTCCGTGGATGCTGCCACCGCGCGGCAACGCAGTTGCGGTGTGAAGCGCTCGATGGTCGTGTACTTGACGCCGCAGGGCGAGCCTTTGGCGCAGGCGCGCGTCTCGGCCCTGTCCCAGGAGGCGGGTCTGATCCTACTGGCGGGAAGGTACGAGGGCGTTGACGAGCGGTTGATCGAGCGTCGTGTGGATGTGGAACTGTCCATCGGGGATTACGTGCTATCCGGTGGGGAGTTGCCCGCAATGGTGCTGATGGATGCCATTGTGCGCAGGTTGCCCGGCGTGCTGGGAGATGCCCAGTCGGCAGTCCAGGATTCCTTCGAGGAAGGGCTTCTGGAATGCCCGCAGTACACGCGGCCGGAGGTGTATGCCGGGGTGGCCGTACCTTCGGTGTTGATGAGCGGGAATCACGCGCAGATCGAGCGCTGGCGCCTGAAGCAGTCTCTGGGTCGCACGTGGCAACGGCGGCCCGATCTGCTTGAGCGCCTGCAACTGGATAAGCGGCATCGAGCCTTGTTGGAAGAGTACCAGCGTGAAGCGCATGAGCCATGCGCCGCGCCATTGCAGGAGTGCAAACCATGAATCTGATCGAGAAGCTGGAACAGGAAGAAATCGCTCGCTTGGGCAAGACCATCCCATCGTTCTCGCCGGGCGACACCGTGGTCGTCAACGTGAATGTGGTGGAAGGTGATCGCCGGCGGGTGCAGGCCTACGAGGGGGTTGTCATCTCGAAGCGTAACCGCGGGCTGAACTCCAACTTCATCGTCCGGAAGATCTCCTCCGGCGAGGGCGTTGAGCGGACCTTTCAGACCTACTCCCCGCTAATCGCCTCCATCGAGGTGAAACGCCGGGGAGCGGTGCGCCGCGCCAAGCTTTATTACCTGCGCGACCGCTCCGGCAAGTCCGCCCGGATCCGCGAAAAGCTGACCCGCCGGGAGGCCCCCGCGGCTGCTCTGGCCGCTACTGCGCCCCAGGCGACGCCCGCTAGCTGACCTCCGAGGGCGCTTTCCGGCCCTTGGCATGGGGCGCTTCGCCGCAACGGGGCTCGCTGGCCACGCCGCGCCGCTTGTAGGGAGGGTGGCGCGTCTGGCTGCGCCCTTTGCGGTGATTGGAATACATACCTCCGGGGGTGCGCTCGTGCGCTTGGAGTACTTGCCGCCGGGCGCAGCGACCTTGGCGCCCGGGGATGCGCTCACCCGCCAAGTGTGCGAGCAGATCCGCGCCTACCTCGACGACCCGACATTTCAATTCAACCTTCCGCTGGCGCTGCAGGGAACTGAGCATCAGCATCGCGTCTGGACCCGCATTCAAGCCATTCCTCCCGGTCTGACTCGGGCCTATGGAGCCGTGGCGCGGGATTGCCAATCCTCCGCGCGAGCGGTCGGCACGGCCTGCGGTCGCAATCCACTGCCGCTGGTCATCCCCTGCCACCGCGTGGTGGCGTCAGCGGGAATCGGCGGCTTCATGGGTTCGGGCTCCGGGCCCGGGATCGTGGTGAAGCGCTGGCTCCTTGCCCACGAAGGCGTGCGGCTTTGACGGCCGGCGAGCCGCTCATCGATGAGTTCGCCGACTCGCTCTGGCTCGAGGACGGCCTCTCGGCGAATACCCTGTCCGCCTATCGCAGCGACCTTGCGCTCTACGCCCGTTGGCTACGCGAAACCCACGGGCTGGGCCTGCTACAAGCGGGCGCCGCGGAAGTCCATGCCTACCTCGCGCTGCGCTACAGCCAACACAGCAAGGCGAGTTCCACCGCGCGCCTCGTCTCCGCTCTGCGCCGATTCTACCGGCTAGCATTGCGCTGCGGACACTTGGCCGTAGACCCCACGGTCAACCTGGAACCGCCTCGGCGCAACCGCGAACTGCCCCGCGCACTGACCGAGGCCCAGGTCGAGGCTCTGCTCGAGGCGCCGGCACTTAACACCCGCTTGGGCCTGCGTGACCGGGCCATGCTGGAGTTCCTCTACGCCACCGGCCTCAGGGTCAGTGAACTGGTGGGGCTGCGCGTCTTGCAGGTAAGCGAGCAAACCGGTGTGGCGAGGGTGCTTGGCAAGGGGGCGCGTGAGCGCCTCGTGCCGCTGGGCGAGGAGGCGCTGCACCACCTGAGATGCTATCTGTCCGGCGCGCGGGCCCAATTGCTCCAGGCAGGCAGCAGCGACGTGCTCTTCCTGACGGCGCGCGGGGCGGGAATGACGCGGCAGGGCTTCTGGTACCTTATCAAACGCTATGCGTTACGTGCGGGAATCGACCAAGCCATTTCCCCGCATACGCTCCGCCACGCCTTCGCGACCCACCTGCTTAACCATGGTGCCGACCTGCGCGTGGTGCAGGTGCTGCTCGGTCACGCCGACGTCACGACGACACAAATCTACACGCACGTCGCGCGCGACCGCCTCAAACGCTTGCACGCGCAGCATCACCCACGCGGCTGAGCGTTCGCGGCCGGCAGCCTAGTGCGGGTAGAATCCCGCCGTGGCTTCCCTATTGTGCACCCTGCTCGCCTACCTTTTGGGATCGGTTTCCTTCGCCGTCGTTACCAGCCGGCTGATGGGGCTGGCCGATCCGCGCTCCTACGGCTCGGGCAATCCCGGCGCGACCAACGTCCTGCGTAGCGGCAGCCGGACTGCGGCACTGTTGACCCTGTTGGGCGACTGCGCCAAGGGGGCGCTGGCCGTGATGCTCGTGCGCTCCCTCTCGCCTACCCTCGGGCTTGGGCCGCAGACGCTAGGCCAGGTGGCCGTCGCCGCCTTTATAGGGCATCTCTTCCCGGTGTTTTTTGGGTTTAAGGGCGGTAAGGGCGTGGCCACCGCGCTGGGTATTCTGGTCTCGCTATCACCGGTGCTCGGGTTGCTGGCTGCAGTGGTGTGGTTCCTCCTGCTGGCAGCCACGCGCTTCGTGTCCGTGGCTAGCGTGGGCGCTGCCCTGGGCGCTGCGGTGGCAGCGCCTGCTTTAGTGGGCGGGCGCTCGCTAATGGCCGCGGTCTTTCTGATCGCGGCGTTGGTTGTGCTCCGACACCGGGCAAATATTCGCAGGCTGCTGGCCGGCGAGGAGTCGCGGTTTACGCTGCGCCGAAGTAATCCACCGCCTCGCTAAGCGAGGCCAAGTCCCAGCGCGGGCGCACCTGAAAGGCGCCTCGGGTCGCCTCGGCGAGACGCAGCGCGCCGGCGAAGGCGATCATGGCGCCGTTGTCGGTGCACAGGGCCAAGTCCGGGTAGAACACCGGCACGCCCAGTTTTTCTGCGGCGGCGCTGAGGTGCTCGCGCAACCGCCGGTTGGCCCCCACCCCTCCGGCCACGACGAGTCGGGGCAGGCCAGTGGCGCGTAGGGCGGCGACGGCTTTGGCCGTGAGGACTTCGGCGATGGCCAGTTCGACGCCGGCGGCCAAATCCGCCCGGGCCTGGTCATCCATGGATTCGCGCTTGACTAGGAGCGCCACGGCGGTTTTGAGTCCGCTAAAGCTGAGGTCCAAACCCGGACTGTGGAGCATGGGGCGTGGCAGGGTGAAGCGCGCCGGGTTGCCGCGAAGGGCAAGCGCGGAGATGGCAGGGCCACCCGGATAGCCCAGACCCAGCAACTGCGCCGTCTTGTCGAAAGCCTCGCCCGCTGCGTCGTCGAGGGTGTCCCCGAGGAGCCGGTATCGGCCCGGCGCACCGGCCTCCAGCAGTTGGGTGTGGCCGCCGGATACCAGCAGGGCAAGGAACGGGAAATCCGGCGCTCGCTCGCCGAGCATCGGCGAGAGCAGGTGGCCCTCGAGGTGGTGCACCCCCACGCAGGGGAGGTCTAGGGCGAAGGACAGGCCGCCCGCGAAGGCGGCACCCACCAGGAGCGCCCCGGCTAGCCCTGGGCCCTGCGTGTAGGCCACGGCGCCCAAGTCATCGAGACCCCGGCCGCAGTCTGCAAGTAACTCGGTGACGAGAGACGGCACGCGCCGGATGTGGTCGCGCGAGGCCAGTTCGGGGACCACCCCCCCGTATTCGGCGTGCATCGCAACCTGTGAATGGAGCCGGTGTCCGAGCAGTCCACGCGCAGGTTCGCTACGCGCCAGGGTGGCGTCGAACAGCGCAACGCCGGTTTCATCACAGGATGTTTCGATGCCGAGAACGAGCATGGGATCTAAAGGGCGCTTTGATGACTTGCAGGAAGCCCCGCAAAGCTTGCTATAATAGTGGATTACGCTCCGCTGAGTGCTTTGCCGCGTTTCCGCCGCCTCCCACCGCTTCGATTGCTTCAGCGATTGCCGACGGGGAGGTCGTGGGGCACAGACGACGAGGACTCGGCGGGCGCTAGAACTAGGCTTCGACCCGGTATCCGGGGCGAATCCAACGAATTTGAGCTTTTTGCGCCCGCAGGGAGAGCGTCCCCGGCGGAACCAATGAACCCAGAAACGCCCCCGCCCTCCTGCGGTGGGCCATGTACAGGAACCGAGTTCAGATGCCGACAGTCAGGGTAAAAGAGAACGAGCCCTTCGAAGTGGCGATGCGCCGTTTCAAGCGCACCGTCGAGAAAACCGGCCTGCTCACCGAGTTGCGGGCCCGCGAGTTCTACGAGAAGCCTACGGCCGAGCGCAAGCGCAAGAAAGCAGCCGCCGTTAAGCGCCACTACAAGCGCCTGCGTAGCCAGCAACTCCCGCCCCGTATGTATTGATTGCCTCGGGAGAACCGAGCCCCCCGGCCCGGTTCGCCTGCGGACTAAGCCCATGACTCTGCGCGACCGAATCAACGAAGACGTCAAGACCGCCATGCGGGCGCGAGATTCTGCGCGCCTGGGTGCGCTGCGCCTGCTCACCGCTGCCCTCAAGCAGCGCGAAGTGGACGAGCGCATTGTGCTCGATGACGCTGGGGTCGTGGCAATCCTGGAGAAACTGCTCAAGCAGCGGCGCGAGTCCATCACCCAGTTTGAGGCGGCCGGGCGTACCGACTTGGTGGCGGGCGAGCGCTTCGAACTTGAGTTGCTGAGCGGATACATGCCGGCCGCGCTCGGGGACGAGGAGATCGAGGCGGCGGTGGCCGATGCCATCGCGCAGTCGGGTGCCACGTCTCCCCGGGACATGGGCAAGGTCATGGCCATCCTCAAGCCAGCCTTGGCTGGTCGGGCGGACATGACCCGCGTGTCGAGCCTAGTGAAGGGCCAACTGGTCGGCTGAGCCGACGGTACCCCTGCCGGGCCGGCCTCTGGCCGGACGATTTCGCCAGTGCGAGCCCACCCTCTATGGCGGGCGCCTGCCTACCTTAGCCGGGCTGACGCGATGATTCCCAAGCCTTTTGTCCAGGATCTGCTGGCCCGGGTGGACATCGTCTCCGTCATCGACGCCTGTATTCCTCTCAAGCACTCCGGTGCCAATTGGGTCGCCTGCTGCCCGTTCCATAACGAGCGCCACCCGTCTTTTACCGTGAGCCCGAGCAAGCAGTTCTACCATTGTTTCGGCTGTGGAGTGCATGGTGACGCCATCCGCTTCCTCATGGAGCACCTGGGCCTTAACTTCGTCGAGGCCGTGCGCGACCTCTCCCAGCGGGTTGGGTTGCGTGTGCCTGAACCGGAAATCGCGGTGCCGGTCGCTGACCCGGGCGCGGTGCCGGTGGATGATTTACTCCAGGCCATGGAGCGTGCGGCGCAGTTCTACAAGGCGCAACTACGGGGCTCCGACACAGCCGTGCAGTACCTCAAGTCCCGGGGCGTTTCGGGGGAAATTGCTGGCCGCTTTCAACTGGGCTATGCCCCGGCCGATTGGCAAGCGCTGGCCGGGACCTTTCCGCACTACGAGGCCAAGGCCCTGTCCGCCGCCGGGCTGGTGATCCAGAACGACCAGGGTCGTCGCTACGATCGGTTTCGCGATCGCATCATATTTCCCATCCACGATATGCGCGGACGCATCGTAGGCTTCGGGGGCCGGGTCCTGGGCGACGGCGAGCCCAAGTACCTAAATTCGCCTGAGACTCCACTATTCGAGAAGGGGCGGGAGCTCTATGGCTTGTTTCTCGCCCGGCCGGCCATCCGCGAAGCGGCCCGGGTGGTGGTGGTCGAGGGCTACATGGACGTGGTCGCCCTCGCGCAGTTCGGCGTCGGCTTCGCCGTCGCCACCCTGGGCACCTCCACCACGCCTATGCAGGTCCAGAAGCTGCTTCAGCAGACCGACGAGATCGTATTCTGCTTTGATGGGGACGCCGCGGGCCGTAAGGCAGCTTGGCGCGCCCTGGAGAACACCCTGGGCACGTTGCGCGACGGCAAACAGGTGAAGTTTTTGTTCCTCCCGGCGGAGCACGATCCCGATAGCTTCGTCCGCGCTAACGGCGCCGAGGCCTTTGTGCGCCAGCTCAAAGCCGCTGAGCCCCTGTCGGAGGTGCTTATGCGGGAACTCACCTCGCGCTCGGAATTGGGCACGCTCGAAGGGCGGGCGCGCTTTGTGCGTGATGCCCGCGAACTGTTGGTCAAGGTGGAGGCGCCAGTGTTCGGCACCATGCTGCGGCGGCGGGCCGCCGAACTTGCCGGGGTGAGCCCGCGGGAACTCGGCGCGGCACCGGCGCCCAGGGCCGGTGCGCGTGCCCCGCGGCGCAGCGAACCGCAGCGCCTGTCCATCGTGCGTCAACTCACGGAGATGCTGGTTTTTGAGCCGTCGCTCGCCCCGCTGGCCGATCAGGAACTGCTCGGGGAACTCTCCCGAATCGGTCTGGCCGACATTCTGCCCGCCGAACTAGAATTGCTGCGTGCCTTGGTGGTGCTCTATCACCGGGATCCCAGCCATCGGGCTATGGTGGAGCACTTCCGCGGGACGCCGCTGGAGCAGGCCGCCGAGCGCGCCGAGGCGCAGGCCATCGAGTGGGGTAACCGAGGCTTAGCCGACCTGGGAAGCGAATTCGAGGGCGGCTGGAACAAATTGCGCGAACGTGTGCGTCTTGCACGGATCGAACAACTGGGTGCCAAACTGCGAGGGGTGGGATGGAGTGCAGAGGACCGGGAGTTGTACCTGCGGCTGCAGCGGCCGAGCCCGGGCAAGGGGCATGAGCTTCCGGAGTGACGGCAAGTCCATGACCATTCGTGTTAAACTGCGGGGTTTTCCCTACGCGTTTACTTCGGCGGAGACGTTGTCGCATGGCACGAGAACCGAAATCTAAGGAAGTTGAGAAGGCGAAGGTCGAACTGCCGTTCGACGACGCTGAAGCAAGACGTGTTCGTCTGAAGAACTTGATCGTTCTTGGCAAGGAACGGGGTTACCTGACCTACGCCGAGATCAACGATCATCTTCCGGATGACATGCTGGATGCCGAGCAAATCGAGAACATCATCAGCATGATCAACGACATGGGGATCCAGGTCTATGACGAGGCTCCCGATACAGAAGCGTTGCTCATGTCGGATGCGACCCCGGCCGTCGCGGACGAGGACGCAGCCGAGGAGGCTGAGGCAGCGCTCTCGACCGTCGACTCGGAGTTCGGTCGAACGACCGACCCGGTGCGCATGTACATGCGGGAGATGGGTTCCGTCGAGCTGTTGACGCGCGAGGGCGAGATCGAGATCGCCAAGCGCATCGAGGATGGCCTTCGGCACATGATCCAGGCGATCTCGGCCTGTCCCACCACTATTGCCGAGATTCTGCAACTCGCCTCCCGGGTGGAGCGCGAGGAACTGCGCGTCGACGAGGTGGTGGACGGGCTGCTCGACCCCAATTCGGAGGACGTAATCACTGATGAGATGACCGACGAGGGGCTCGAGCAGGAACTCGATGCCGAGGAAGACAGCGAAGACGCCGGCGCGCAGAGTGCTTCGCTGTTGCAGCTGAAGGCGGCGGCGCTGGAGCGCTTTTCGGCCATCCGTACCCTCTACGGAAAAATGATGAAGGCGCTGGTGAAAACGGGCTCGCGCAGCCGCCCTTACTTGAAGGCCCAGGAGGACATCTCGCGCGAGCTGATGATGATCCGCTTTTCGGCCAAGCAGATCGAGGCGCTGTGCGAGAGTCTGCGCAACCTTGTGGACGAGGTGCGCAGCTTCGAGCGCGCGATCATGGAATTGTGTGTGGGCAGGGCGGGCATGCCGCGCACCTATTTCATCAAGACCTTCCCCGGCAACGAGGAAGACTTGCAATGGGTCGCGCGTGAGTGCGCTGCCAAGAAGCTCTACAGCGACGCGCTGGCGCGCTTCGCGCCAGCCATCCTGGAACAGCAGCAGCGGCTTATCGATTTGCAGCACCGCGTCGGCATCCCGGTCAAGGATCTCAAGGAGATCAACCGCCAGATGTCCACCGGCGAAGCCAAGGCCCGCCGCGCCAAACGCGAGATGACCGAGGCTAACCTACGCCTGGTGATTTCTATCGCCAAGAAGTACACGAACCGTGGCCTGCAGTTCCTGGACCTCATCCAGGAGGGCAACATCGGTTTGATGAAGGCCGTGGATAAGTTCGAGTACCGCCGCGGGTATAAATTCTCCACCTATGCCACTTGGTGGATCCGCCAGGCCATCACCCGCTCCATCGCCGATCAGGCCCGCACCATCCGCATCCCGGTGCACATGATCGAGACCATCAACAAGATGAATCGGATCTCGCGCCAGATCTTGCAGGAGACGGGGCTGGAGCCCGACCCCGCGCTGCTTGCGCAGAAGATGGAGATGCCTGAGGAGAAGATCCGCAAGATCTTGAAGATCTCCAAGGAGCCTATTTCCATGGAGACGCCCATCGGCGACGACGACGACTCCCATCTGGGGGACTTCATCGAGGATGCCAGCACCATGGCGCCGGTGGACGCCGCGGTGTACACCAGCCTCCGCGATGCCACGAAGGAAGTGCTCGACACACTGACTCCGCGCGAGGCGAAGGTACTGCGCATGCGCTTCGGCATCGAGATGAACACCGACCACACGCTCGAAGAGGTCGGCAAGCAGTTTGACGTCACCCGCGAGCGCATTCGCCAGATCGAGGCCAAGGCGCTGCGCAAGCTGCGTCACCCGTCGCGTTCGGAGCGACTGCGTAGTTTCCTCGACAACGAGGTCTGAGCTGCGCTCAGCCCCCGCGACCCGCATCGGGCCGCAGGGGCCGGAATCTCCTGCCGCGGACCTGCCAGGGCACTCCCCAGGCGCCTATAATGAGAGCCAAGGGCCGTTAGCTCAACGGTTAGAGCAGCGGACTCATCGACAACGGTGACCTTCGCGGGAAACCGCGGATGGAAAAATCGGGTGAATTCAGGGAAGCCTACCGTCTACGGACCAAGGTGACCCTGAGCCTAGCCGGGAATGCATTCCCGGACGGTGCAGAGACTAGCGGAGGGGTCGAGTCCCCTTAATGACCGCCACGAGCGCCCGACACCCTACCAGTGCACACTGCGGGTGATGAGATAGTCCAGGGAGCGGGGAAACCCGCACAAACCTGAATCCGTTGGTTGCTGGTTCAAATCCAGCACGGCCCACCACATCCCCCAACCGCGTCTGGCCATGAGGCGGGTGGAGTCGCTCTAGCTCGGCCGTGACTGCAGTCCTCTGGGGCGATGCTGGAATGGGTATGTCAGACCAGCCCCAGGTGCTGATGGGCGCGGTTCAGTAGGATCAGGGTATGCAGGGCAGGATGTTTCCACCTAATGCGTCCGGGGTGTGGCCGGTCCTGACGAGGCCGGCCGGTCCAACTAGGGACGCGCCCTTCGGTTAGCGCCCTGCGCTCCGGCGGGCCGCCTTTCTTGGCGCCACGCCATGCCTCTGCGTAGGATTGCGGCCAACAACGCCCCCCGAAGCCTCTCTGCGATGCGCACTCTAGGGGTTACTTTTGTCCCCTGTTTGGTGGCGACTGAAGGCGTCGTGCCGGATGGCGAGGTCATTGTGCGTGAGCGAGTTCAGGTGGACGAAGGCATGCACGACGAACACGGAGACCGCGATGGCCCTTAGTGCATTGGGGATCGTGGCAGCCATGATGGCGCTTGATTCGGTGAAGGCGTAGGGCAGGTTGCGTACTTGCGATGCCGAGCACGGCCGGATTCGAGGCGGATTTTGCAATCCAGCGGGAACCCTTCGAGGTTGCGGTATACCGGTTCCTTGAGGCGTTTGACTTTGACCTCTTCGAGGATCACGCGCTGGCTGCGCAGGACTGAGGGTGCGGGAATCCATGACGGGCAGGTTGTGCGGGCACTTGGTTGGCGTCGACAGGACGCATCGGCGCGCGGCCGGGGTCGCTAATCTGAGGCTGCCCTGGCCGCCCTGACGGCGAGAGCGCTTTCGCTCGCTGATGTCCCTGTGATCAGTCTCGTTGAGGGTGTATCGGCGAATGTGATGCGCTTGGTGCGGGCGTGCCAGGGCGACGAGATGAGGGTTATGGCGGCCCCGGCGTGTCGCCGGGGCCGCTCCCCGGATCTCAGCGCCGCCCCCCCCTCGCCTCAGGACAGCCCGAAGCGGCGCACCAGCCAGCTCTTGACCCACTGAGTCAGCAGCATGTAGCTCGCTAGGATCGCGGCCAGGGCGCCCCAAAACCCTAGCGGCAGGGGCTCGAAGCCCCAGGCGTGGGCGAAGCTGGAGAAGGGAAGCCATGCCCCCAGCGCGCAGATGGCGAGCGTGGAGACAATGAGCGGCACACTCGCACGGCTCTGCACGAAGGGGATCTTCCCCGTCCGGATGACGTGCACGATGAGCGTCTGCGACAGCAATGACTCCACGAACCAGCCCGTTTGGAAGACGCCGGGCGTGGTCCATCCCTTGAAGAAGTAGATCAGCGTCGCAAAGGTGACGTAGTCGAAGATGGACGAGATTGGCCCCACGAACAGCATGAAGCGCGCGATGTTTCCGATGTCCCATTGGCGGGGTCGTTCGAGATACTCCTTGTCCACTTCGTCGGTGGCCACCGCCGTCTGCGAGAAATCATAGAAGAGGTTGTTCAGTAGGACCTGCACCGGTGCCATGGGTAGGAAGGGTAGAAAAACACTGGCGCCCAAAACGCTAAACATGTTGCCGAAGTTGGAGCTGGCGCTCATCTTGATGTACTTGATGATGTTGCCGAACACCTTGCGTCCCTCGATGACGCCCTCCTCCAGCACCAATAGGCTCTTCTCCAGCAGGATGATGTCAGCCGACTCCTTGGCGATGTCCACCGCCGAATCCACCGAGATCCCCACGTCAGCCGCCTTCAGTGCCGGGCCATCGTTGATGCCGTCGCCGAGGAAACCCACCACGTGGCCGCGCAGGTGCAGCGCCTTGATAACCCGGGCTTTCTGCTGCGGCGACATTTTTGCGAACACGGAGGTGCGCTCCGCCACTTCCGCGAGCTGCTCGTCCGTGAGCTTTTCTACATCCGCGCCTAACACCACCTCCTGCACCGGCAGCCCCACATCGCGGCAGACCTTGCGCGTCACTGTGTCGTTGTCGCCGGTGAGGATTTTTACCGCCACGCCGTAGCCGTTGAGTGCCGCGATAGCCGCACCCGCACTGTCCTTGGGTGGGTCCAGGAAGGCGATGTAGCCCAGGAGAGTGAGCTCCGACTCATCCGCCACGCTGTAGGCCGCCTTGCTGGCAGGGAAAGTGCGGTAGGCCACCGCGATGACACGAAAGCCGTCCTCGTTCAGGTCGCGGATGACCCGCCGCAGGTCATCCAAATGCTCCTGCTCCAGCGGGATCTCGTTGCCGGCGCCCTCGGCACGCGCGCACACGCTGTAGACCTCCTCCGCGGCGCCCTTGCAGATGAGCAAGTGCTCGCCCCCGGGACGCTCCACCACCACAGACATGCGCCGGCGCTGGAAGTCAAAGGGAATCTCATCGAACTTCGCATGGGCGTCCGCCCGCATCTTGGTGTGAACTTCCACGTGCTCGAGCACCGCGACGTCGAGCAGGTTCTTCAATCCCGACTGGTGGTAGCTATTGAGGTAGGCGTATTCCAGCACGTGCTCGTTGGGCTCGCCGAAGATGTCCACGTACTTTTCCAGGATGACGCGATCCTGCGTGAGGGTACCGGTCTTGTCCGTGCACAGCACATCCATGGCGCCGAAGTTCTGGATCGAGTTGAGCCGCTTGACGATGACCTTCTTGCGCGACATCGCCATAGCGCCCTTGGCCAGGTTCAGTGTCACGATCATTGGCAGCATTTCGGGGGCAAGACCCACGGCCACCGCCACCGCGAACAAGAACGCCTCCATCCAATTGCCCTTGGTGAGGCCGTTGAGGATGAACACCGAGGGCACCATCACCAGCATGAAGCGGATCATGAGCCAGGTGAAGCGTCCTACACCGCGGTCAAAGCTCGTGAGCTCGCGCTTTTGCATGACGGTGGCGGCGATGGACCCGAAGTAGGTGTTCGGTCCGGTGGTGACCACGGCCGCCGTGGCGGTGCCGCTCACTACGTTGGTGCCCATGAAGCAGATGTTCTGCAGCTCCAGCGCCGCGCGCTGTTCGGCCTGGGCATCGACATCGAACTTCTCCACGGGCAAGGATTCGCCCGTGAGCGCGGCCTGATTCACGAACAGGTCCTTGGCGCTCAGGATGCGCAGATCCGCGGGAATCATGTCCCCCGCTGACAGGTGCAACACCTCACCGGGGACTAGGTCCGTGATGGGGGTTTCCACCCGGGCCGGGCCGCCCACGTTCACGCGCACCTGGAACAGCCGGTTCACCTCCTCGGGCACCCCGGCGCGGCGATCTCGCCGGAGCACGGTGGCGGTGGTGCTGACCATGGCGCGCAACTTCTCCGCCGCGCGGCTGGAGCGGAACTCCTGGACGAAGGCGAGCAGGACCGACAGCACCACCATCAGTGAGATCACGATGGCCCCCTTAACCTCGCCGGTGAGGTACGACACGAGAGCCAGCATCAGCAGCAAGGCCGGCAGGGGGGCGGCAAACATGCGCAGCAACTGCATCAACGGCGCGCGTTGCACCTCGCGGGCCACCACGTTGTGACCGTACTGCTCCAGGCGCTCGCTCACCTCACGGTCGAGCAGGCCGTCGGGGGAGCTGCCCAGCGAGGCCAGCAGATCGGCCGCGGTCTTGCGCGAAGCCTGTTTCAGCAGTTCCGCGCTGTGGGCGGCGGCGGGCGCGACGCCGGGCGCGGTGACGCCGGTGCCCGCGAGAAAGGGCAGCAGCCGCAGGGCGCTGAGTCTGAGATCCATAGCCTCTTCTCCCGCTGTCGAGCCGTCCAGCATCGGCACGCCAGACACGACGCGCCAGCAGCAAGACGCTGGCGCGATACGTATTCCAATACAACCGGGACTCGATTACGCCCCTGCGTGGCGACCTTGTGAGGGTCGGCGGGGAGCGCGGATGGAGAACCGGAACCTGCCCTGAGCGCGTCGACTGCAGGCAGGCCCGGCTTCCCGACCTAGGCGGGGGAGAACGGGAGAGACTTGTGCAATCGGACGCTCAGGGGCGACTAGGACTATCCAATGTCGGTGACCTTTGAGTACGGCGACGGGCGCGAGCGTACCGCCGCACCCCCCTTGCCGTCAAGGGTATTTTGCCCGGGTGAAACCAACCCGCTCTCCGCGGCAGGGTAGGCCCCGGCGGGCGGTATAATCCCACCTGCGAGAGCCCTTTGCGGAGCATCCGATCCTATGCCGCGCTTTGCCGCCAATTTGCACTACCTTTTCGCCGAACACCCCTTCCTGGACCGCTTTCAGGCCGCCGCGGAGGCAGGCTTTCGCGCGGTGGAATTTCAGGTTCCCTACGGCTTTACGCCGGCCGAACTCGCCGCGCGACTGCGGGGAAATGACCTTTCTATGGTGCTGTTCGACGCGCCCATGGGTGACTGGGCGGCTGGCGAGCGGGGCTTGGCGGCCGTGCCGGGGCGAGAGGGGGAGTTTCGCGACGGCCTCGCGGCGGTGGCGGCGTACGCCGAGGCCCTGGAATGTTCGTTGGTCCACGTCATGGCGGGTGTCGTCGCGCCCGGCGCGGACCTCGACGAGGTGGAGCGAACCTACTTGGCAAACCTGCGCCTGGCGGCGCAAACGCTGGCCCCCCGCGGCGTAGGTGTGGTGATCGAGCCCATCAACGCGAAGCTGGGTATCTCCGCCGACGCGCCGGCCTACACCACGGCGGGCATGCGCGGCTACTATCTGAACCACAGTTGGCAGGCGCGCCAAATTCTCGCGAAGGCGGCCTGCGAAAACCTCTTTCTCCATCTGGACCTTTATCACGCCCAGATCCTCGAGGGAAACCTCGCACAGACGCTGCGCGATTGCCTGCCCCAGCTTCGTCACGTGCAGATCGCGGGGGTGCCGGGACGGCATGAACCTGATCGGGGTGAAATCCACTATCCCTACCTCTTTGCGTTGCTGGACGAACTCGGCTACGAGGGTTGGGTGGGCTGCGAATATAAGCCGTTCGCGGGCACCCGCCAGGGCTTGGGCTGGGGAGCTGCCTACGGGCTGCACGCCACACCCTCGCGTGCAGTCTAACGGCGACCCAGCGCAGAACTGGAGCGCGCGCGCGTAGTGATCCGGGATTGCAGCGCGCCCAGTGCTATCCATAGCACCACGGCGTTGAGCAGATGCCAGAGGAAGTGTGTGCCGAGCGGGAATTGCTGGCAGACGGACTGGTCGACCGTGCGCAGTGCCAGCGCCAGGCAAAACAGCCCCGCTGCGCGGCCCAGGGCGCGCCCGGCTGGACCCAGCCACCAGGCCATGGCTGCCAGCGCTGCCAAGTTGGGCAGGTAGGCCACCGAGCCATTAAGAAATCTGTGCGGTACCCAGAGCGAGGCCGCAAGGCACACCAGCGCAAAGGCGACGCTGAGCGCGCCGCTCGCGGGGGCACCCAGGCGCGCGATTCGATTGAGGAAGGTGAACAGGAACAGGCAGCACAGCAGCAGAATCGAAGCCGAGTCCGCCAGACCCGCCCAAACGGTCGCTAGCGTGTGGAATAGGAAACTCGCGGCCCCCACCAGGGCAAGTGCCCCCGGCAGATGGCGCCCGGCGCCCAGTTGTGAGCGCTGAGCGCTGCTCATCGCACGCTGTCGACGCGCCAGCGCCACAGCCGCGATCAGGAAGCCCACATTGCTCAGTGCGTCGGCGGGTTCCGCCCAGAAGCCCGGCCCCGTCCTTTCACAATAGGCCAGAACGTGATCGGTTAGTGCCCCCGGGCCCAAGATGCCTCAGGCTTTCGGGAACCGGATGGATTGATAGCCCACCCAGCACCAAGTAGTGGCCGTCATGGGAGTGGCGTCGGTATCGATCCGCCAATCCTGTGGGCTCAGGAAGGGCCCCACGATCAGGAATTCTTCCTCCGCCGCCCCCGGGTGCGCTCGGGAGAGTTCCTCCTGAGCGGTATCCAGCGCCTTGCGCCGCCGCACGTCGGTAGCCTTGCGAAAGGCCTCCAGAGCGTCCGCCACGGCACCCTCGCCGATCCCGTTCCCCACCACGAGTTCGCAATGGAAGTTGGCCACAGGCGGGCTAGCCAGGATGCGTACAAAGTCTGGGCGCTCGGGGCGCGGCTCCCGTTTGCGCTTCCCGCGCTTCTTCACCCGCGGCTCGCTGGCCGAAATTTTTTCGGCCTCGTCTCTTCTCGCCATGCGTTCCCCTCCGCCTCCAGGCTCAGAACCCGACGATCCCCGCTGCCGCGCTGCGACACTCGCAATGCGAAGGCAATGTACCCGCCCCGGTCAGCGGCCGTCAACCGACGCCGTCCCAGCGAGCCCATTCTGAGCACCTATTTACCCGCAGCGCGGGGCGACAAACTTCGCGCACCGGGGCAGGAGTGCCGACCACCCACCCGTGCAGCCGAACTGATCATGGCCCGGAACACCCCGGGCGCATCACCCCCACGTCAGCCGAGGCCATCAGTCGCTCGCATAGGACGGCGGCCGTGGCCGACGGGTAGAAGTGATGCCGGTGACCCGTCTTCATCACCACCTGTTCATGCCGTGACGGGTCTCTGTGCGGTTGCCTCGCGCGCGCCTCGAGCGCTCAGTCAGGGGCGAAGGCGAAGCCCAGCGGCTCGTCCGAGAGGATCGAACAGACCCTTTCCGCCGGGATGTTGCATCCTGTCGGCGGCGTGGCGAGGCCGATGGCGGCACACAAACCGAATTTCAAGGTTCCGTCTCTTCAATATCTCCGTTGTGTACGCTCACCTGTGCATGCTGAATCTGCGAGTGCAAGCTGGGGAGATCGCAGTGAATCGTCGTCCAGACGAGTTTAAAGCCCACCTTGAAATCCCAATGCGCAAGGGCGTTGCGCATTGGGTAGGCAAACGACCGCGGCAGCGTAGGATGCGCATCCGCAAAGTCGGGGTGGTGTCCTTCCCTGTTGTTCAAGGAATGCCACCTCATCCATGTCCGCCGTGTGGCGATCAATGTGCTCGATGGCTTCAGCAATGTGCATCAGGTCGCCGGCGAGCCGCTGCTGATCGCGGGTCATACCGGGAGGGCCTCCGCGAGCACACTCGCCCGGAGGCCCTCGGGCAAGGCCTTGGGGATCAGGACGTCAACCGGCACGCCCGACCGCTTGCCGAGTTCGTGCCGGATCGCACCGATGTCGAACTGGGTCGTCTCCGGCGTCGGGTCAATGAGGAGGTCGAGGTCACTGTTCTCGGTGTCTTCGCCGCGCAACACGGAGCCGAACACCCGAGTATTGCGGGTGCGGTGGGACTCGACTATCTGGCGGATCGCGGCACGGTTTAAGGCTAAGGCTTTAGATGGTTCCATGCATCCTCACACAAAAGATTTTTGGGTTCATGATGGCGCGACGATACGCAAGGAGCAACCAAGAAGACCCGGTTTACGCCATGTTTTTAGGGACGGTGTGAGCCGCCGGAAGCGTCGCCCAATTGGGATTCCCCATTGCTGCCCGAGGTGGTGTCTGAGGGTTGCAGCCATCAAAGGCAGTGGCTGTCAGGATCGCTGATCGGCGAGTTACTGGGGTCGGGTGTCAGCGATACAATACCGCCGGACTTGGCGTCCTTCGGCGCAGTGAGCGCGCCGGCGCGCGGGATCCGGGTGGCGCGGACGGCTGGGCAGAGGCAGGCAGCCGGTCCGCGGCGCTCCTGCGGGGCAAGCGTTCATTGATTGGGCGCCTGTTCTCGCGACCCCCGTAAGGCAGCGTTAAGCTGCGGCCTTTAGCCTTGGGTTTGGATCGTTCGCGCAGACAATGGGGTATCGATGCGGCTGCTGTTGGTGGAAGATGATGGGATGATCGGTGAGAGCGTTCAGCGCGGCCTGCGCCAAGATGGCTTCGCCGTGGACTGGGTGCAGAGCGCAGAGGAGGCCGAACTAGCCCTTGCGGCGGAGGAGTACGCCCTGCTGCTGCTTGATCTTGGGCTGCCAAAGAAGTCCGGGATGGATCTGCTGCGCGCCCTGCGGCGTCGCGAGTCCAGCGCGTCCGTGCTGATCATCACTGCGCGCGATGCAGTTGCCGACCGAGTCCAGGGCCTGGACGCTGGCGCCGATGACTACCTCACCAAGCCTTTTGACCTAGATGAACTCGCCGCACGCGTGCGCGCGCTCCTGCGGCGCCAGGCCGGGCGCGCTATGCCGCTGCTGCGCCACGGCGAGCTTTGCCTTGACCCGGTGACCCACGAGGCCAGCGTGAGTGGCCGTACGTTGCGCCTGTCCGCACGCGAGTTTTCATTGCTCCATGCACTGCTGGAGAGGCCCGAGGCGATCCTGTCCCGGGCGCAACTCGAGCAGCGCCTGTATGGCTGGGGAGAGGAGGTGGAGAGCAATGCCGTGGAGGTACATATCCATCACCTGCGCCGCAAGCTCGGCAGCACAGCCATCCGCAATGTACGCGGGCTGGGTTATACCCTGGGCGCCGGATGAGCTCCATCCGTGGGCGCCTTCTCGCTTGGCTGCTCTCGGCGGTGGCCCTTGTGGGGGTGGCGGCTGCAGGCATCACCTACTTGCGTGCGCTGCAAGACCTCGACGAGGTGTTCGACTACCAATTGCAGCAACTGGCCTTCTCGCTCACTCGTTCATCGCTGGCGGCCCAGCCACCGGCGACGCCGGGGGCCATGCCGGAGCCCGATTTCATTACGCAGGTATGGGACAAGAACGGTGTCCTGCAATTCTACTCGAAGCCCAGCGTTGCCCTGCCGCGGCGGCCCGAGCCCGGTTTCAGCAACGTCCACTGGAAGGGCCAGGCTTGGCGAGTTTTCACGGCGGTCGAAGGCGCCCGGACCGTCCAGGTCGCACACCCCCTGAGCTTGCGCAAGGATATGGCTGCGGATCTAGCCCGGCGCTCAATTGTCCCGCTCCTTTCGCTACTCCCGGTGCTCGCCGTGCTCATCTGGGTGGGCGTGGGCCGCAGCCTGACGCCGCTCGAGTCCATGTCCCGATCTCTGCGCTCGCGCGGCGCGGCCTCCTTGGAGCCCTTGATGGCCGGACCGCTGCCCGATGAGGTCAAACCCCTTGTGGCCTCAGTCAATGACCTGCTTGCACGCCTCGGGCGCGCGCTGGAATTACACCGGCAGTTCGTCGCCGACGCCGCCCATGAGTTGCGCACGCCGCTCACCGCAGTCGGTCTACAACTACAGTTAGTGCAACGCGCCCACGACGATGGCGAGCGCGATGAGGCCATTGCGCGCCTGCGCGACGGTGTCGCCCGTTGCTCGCGGCTAGTTAACCAGCTGCTAACCCTGGCACGCCAGGAGCCGGGCGAGTCCGGTACCGCGCAAGGGCCGGGCGAGTGCATCGATTTGGCGCGGCTGGTGCAGGACCAAGTGGCGGATTTCCTGCCGCTCGCGCGTGAGCGAGGCGTCACGCTGAGCGCCGAGGTCGAGTCGGCGAGTGCGCCTGGGGACAGGGCCGCGTTGGGCGTGATGCTGACCAATTTGCTGGACAACGCCCTACGCTATACGCCCGCCGGGGGGCGGGTAGCGGCTCGGGTTAGCGCGCCGCAGCCGGCGGGGTTTGCGACGCTGCAGGTAGGCGACAGCGGTCCAGGCATCGCGCCCGAGCAACGCGAGCGGGTGTTCGATCGCTTCTATCGGGTCCCCGGTAACCCGGTGATGGGCAGCGGCCTTGGGCTCGCTATCGTCAAGCGGGTGGTTGACCTGCATCGCGGCACCATCGAGCTGGGTGAGGCCCCCCAAGGTGGTTTACTCGTGGAGATCCACCTACCCCTGCAAACGCCGCAGGAGCGTTAAGTCGGCTTTAAGTCGCACCCTCTACAGTGATCTTCTCGGCTGGCCTGCGGGTCTGGCCCGATCTCTGCAATCAACAGGAGTGTGACCATGAAGACCCCGATGCGAATGCTCGTCATTGCCGCGGCAGTTTGCGGGCTCGGTGCGGTTTCCCGGGCCGAACTCGCGCCCAGCGCCCTGGCCACGCCGATTTCCCCCGTTGCGGTGGCGCCCATGGCCCTACCCGATTTCAGCGCACTGGTTCAGGCCCAGGGCCCGAGCGTGGTGAACATCACGGCCACTTTTGCGCCCAGCGCGGATCCTGCCCGGGACGCTTTGGGCGAGCCCGGGGCGACTCGTATGGCCACCGGCTCCGGCTTCATTTTCCGGCGCGATGGCTACGTGCTCACCAATGCCCACGTTGTCGCCGGGGCGCGGCAGGTCTCCGTCAAGCTTCCGGACCGACGCCAATTTAATGCCCAAATCGTTGGCGTTGATCGGCGCACGGACATCGCTGTGCTGCGTATTGACGCGCACGACCTGCCCGCCGCACGCCTGGGGGATCCCGCCCAGTTGCGAGTGGGCCAGTGGGTCGCCGCCATCGGCTCGCCCTTCGGCTTCGAGAACAGCCTCTCGGCGGGGATCGTCAGCGCCAAGGGCCGAGCGCTGCCCGAACAGGCGCTGGTGCCTTTCATTCAGACGGACGTGGCGGTAAATCCCGGCAATTCCGGCGGCCCGTTGTTCGAACTGGGGGGCACCGTGGTCGGCATCAACTCCCAGATCTACAGCCACAACGGTGGTTACATGGGATTGTCCTTCGCCATACCCATTGACATTGCAGCCGGAGTGGCCAATCAGCTCATCGACAGCGGTCACGTTACACATGGCCGGCTCGGTGCCAACATCCAGGAACTCGACGCGACACTCGCCGGCAGCTTCGGGATGGCCAAGCCGGAGGGCGCCCTGGTATCAGGGCTTGAACCCGGCGGAGCCGCCGAGCGCGCCGGTTTGCGAGCGGGCGACGTGATCCTGTCGGTCAACGGGCAGCCCGTCGGGGCTGCGGGTGACCTGCCACCGTTGGTGGGCGCCTTACACGGGGGGGCGAGTGTGCGCCTGCGCATCTGGCGCGCTGGTGCCGAACGGGCGGTGGTGGCCACGCTGGGTGAACTTCCCCCCGACGCGGGACCGCCGGTGGCACACCGCGCCGCGCCGCGTTCCGGCCCGCTCGGGCTTGCGCTCTCGGAACTTCCCGCGAGCCTGCGCCAACGTTTGAACCTAGAGAGCGGCTTGCGCGTCGAGGCGGCCACGGGTGCCGCGGCACGGGCCGGAATCGGGCGAGGCGATATCGTCTTGTCGGTTAATGGCAAGCCGGTAGCGCACGCCAGCGAGTTCGAGAAACTGTTGCACGCGGCCGCCGGCCACCCCCTCGCGCTACTAATTCAGCGCGGTGACACCCGACAGTTCATTCCCGTTCTCCCCGGCTGATCTCGCAACTTGCGTGCAACGCGCGGCGGCGTGGTGCGCTTTCAGTGCAGAGGGGGCTGCGCCGCCGCGTAGCTCGCCTCCATGAGTTCCAGAGTCTTAAGGTTGTCCAGCCGGTCGGTCTGGAAAGCTGTCCCGGTGCGCAGGCCCGCCACGAAGTCCGCGATGGCGCCCGTAAAACAGGCTTGGTAGTTTGCCGCCAGGTCGTAGATGACCAGCGGCACCTCGCTGCCCGGTTGACTTAGCCGGTCGCCATCATAGATCAGGGTTCCCCGCGAGCCGAGGATCTCCAGCCGGTCCGTGGGCATGGGCGGGGCGCCCAAAGCGGAAATGTGGCCGTCCAGTAGCACGGTCATGCCCCCCGGTCCTTCCAGGGTGATCAGCGCGACGTCCTCCCCGGCTATCAGCGGACTCACCCGGGCGATATGCGCGGAGGCCACGCGTAACGGGCCGAGCAGGGTGCGCAAAACGTCCAGATGGTGGATGAGCACTTCGAAGATCAGCAGGCGCGGGAACTTGGCCAAATAAGGCTGCCGCGCCAGTAGCGGTGGCTGCGCCGTTAGGTCGTATACGCTGGCGCTTCGTACACTCATGCGGGCATGCAGTACCTCACCGACGGCGCCCGCAGCGAGGCGGCGCGCCACGTCCCGGTAGTGAGGGCGAAAGCGGTAGTTCTCGTGCACCATGAAGCGCACCCGCTGACCGACCTGCGCGATTAGGTCGCGGGCTTGGGCGACCGTGGGAGTTAGGGGCTTCTGGCAGGAGACATGCACGCCACGCTCGGCGGCCAGCAAGGTCAACTCCGCGTGCGTACCCACGGGCGTGATGATATCCACGGCGTGCGGGCACTCCGCTTCGAGCATCGCGCGGAAATCCCTGTAGACACGGGAAATGCCGAACTCCTTCGCCCGCTCCTGCGCTCGTTCGGGCACCGGATCGCACAGGGCAGATAGCTCTATCCCGGGGATCTCGCGCCAACCGCGCAGGTGGTAGAGGCTGATGGCACCGGCGCCCGCGACGCACACGCGCAGTGTGCCCCCGCCCAGGGGCACCGGCGCGGGCGCTTGATCAGCCGTGCCCACTAACTCTTGGTGTCGGTCGGCTTCTTGGAGAGGCACTCGCTGCGGAACTTCTTGAAGTCATCGCCCTTTAGGCCTTTGGTCTTGGCTTCGGCCATGCAGGCTTTCATCTTGTCCTGCTGGGTGGCGGGTTTTTCTTCGGCCTTATCCGCGCTCAAGCACTCGCTACGGAACTTGGCGAACTCGTCACCCTTCAGGCCCTTGGCTTTTGCGTCAGCCATGCAGGTCTTCATCTTTCCTTGCTGGGGATTGTCCGCCCGGGCGGCACCGGAAAAAACAGCCAACATCGTCAGGCAGGCCAAGGTTTTGATCATGGTTACTCCGGGTCTTCATTGCGGCGGGAAACCGACGGCCGGGCCGCCGGGGCTAGAAAAGTGTAGCTGAACTCAAGCTGCAGCCTGCCGGTGCGAGACGATTAGCGGCGCGAGGTTGCCGTCCGCGTCGAAGGTAAAGGGGGCAGGAGAGCCGACGATGTCGAAGCGCTCGGGTTGGCTCCGCACGTGCTCGAGTAACGGCTCGGAGACCTGGATTTGGGAGACCAGCAGGGTGTTGCGAATGCGTACGATGCGGCAGTCGCGCGGCTTTACCCGGACCACCGATTTCACCGCCAGCGCGATGGCGTCGCGATCGTTGTTCATGACAATGGGGATGGCGGCACCGTCGAGGTTGGCGGAAGTGATGATGTTGGCGTAGGTGGCGCCCAGATCAATCTCCCGGAAGAGGCGTTGGGTGATCACGTCCGCGCCGCCTATGCCGGTCGCATTTCCCATGCTCTCGCGGGTGAGGCCAAGGACGGCGATCTTTTTAACCAGAGGGTCGCACACCCACTCCACTGCCCGTCGGTTGCGGCCGGTGATGTTGGGATCGAAGCCCGCACCGCTGACGTTCTTGCCCATCTCATCGATCACCAGCACGTCGATTTCATCGAAGTACAGCCGCGGCATCATGCGCTTGGCCATGGCCTGGAGGGCGGGCTCTCGGTTCCCGAGTTCCTCGCCTAGAACGATCTCCACGTGAGCCGTCTCGTCGTAGGCGTTCTCCACGATCGCCACGCCAAAGAGCACCCGACGGTTGGCAAGGTTCACGTCGCGCACCTGGGGCAGTACCTCAGGAAAGCGGTCCATGCCGTGGGTGTGGTAGGTGGTGGCCCCGATGATCTTCCCGATGCCGATGGAAAGCATCTTCGTGAGGCCACTCTCGGTGGCGCCTCGGAACGCGGTGTGGGGCTTGATCCGGTTGATCACGACGATCGCGTCGGCCTCGGCCGCGTGGCGGTCCATGTGAACGGGGGTTCCGTCGGACAGATGCCCGAGCACCACCGTGTCCATGGTGGCCAATATCGGCGCGCCGGTTGCCTGTTCCGTAATGCCGTAGCTCTCCAGAACCTTGCGCTGGCCCTCTGCGGTCGCTGCCCCATGGCTACCCATGCAGGGAAACACGAAGGGGCGAGCACCGAGTGCGCGCAACTCGGCGATTACGCAGCGGGCGATTTCCGCGATATTGGCAATGCCGCGGCTCCCACACCCCACCGCGATGACTTGCCCGGGCGTAATCCGACCGCGGATCTCCGGGCGCAAAAACTGCTCGCGCAGAGTCCCCGGGATGTCCCCCTGCCGCACCGCCTCGAACTTCTGCTCCACGGCGACCATGCGCGGCAGGGGGGCGGCGAGACCGCCTGCGATGTTCACATCGACTCGATTTCCGATCATGGCATGCTCACCTCGGCGCCCCGGAGAACCCCGGCAGGTCTCAGTTTAGCGCGGATTCCGCCGTTTCGGCGGACCCGCAATAACGGGGAATCAAGTAGGGGCCCTCGGGGATGACGGCCAAGCTGCGGTCGGCTGAGTCTGCCAGGCACTGCGCGAGCGCCCCCTCCACCGAGTCCACCGTGTGCACGCCGGTCAGGCCGAGTTCATCGGCGCTCAACCCGCCTGCGTAGAGCAACACGCGCCCCGCCGCCATCGGCTTTAACTGCATCTGCGTCTGCCACTCGTCGACCTCCGCATGCGATTGCGTGAGAATCTCCCGCAAAAATCCCTCGCTGCCCAGGGTGAGCAGCTTGCGCTGGGCATCCACGTACTCCGACGAGCCCATCCCTTCGGAGCACTCCGAGACCACGATCAGGTTGCCGCCGGGTTCGAGGATCGAAAGGGGTGCAACCATCCCCTTCACCGTCTGATAGTAGGTCTTGTCGAGCGGATAGCCCGCAGCGCTCGTGAGCACCGTCTGGAAACGCCTCGGCACGTCCAGCACGCTGCTCTCGCGGGCGACCGCGACGGCTTGCGCATGGCTTTGCAAGATTTCCCCGAAGTTCACGAAACACAGTGCGCGGTGCTCATCGATCAGGGTATTCACCGCAAGGACCGAGCCCAACATCGACACGATCTCCAACTGCTCCCGGTGCAGCGGGTTGCCGTCGAGGACACAGTTCGCCGCTTTGGGGTCAGACATGAATCGCGCGTTGTGGAAGGTCGTGATGGTCTCCGCATGGGCTATTCCTGGCGCGATGACCTTTCTCCCCCCGGAATAACCTGCCATGAAGTGCGGCTCGACCAGACCAGTGACGATCTTCAATTCCGCCGCAACGAACCGGCGATCAAGCCGAACCCGGGTGCCGGCGGCGGTGGTGCCGAGCAACACGTGGTCCTCGTCGCGTCGAGCGAAGTGGTTCTCCACCCGAACCGTGGCCAGGACCCAGGGGTCGCCCACGAGTTCCTCCAATTCGGCCCCTTCATTGGGGCGGTGCAGACCCGTAGCGACTAACACGGTGATGGCCGACGCCGGGATGCCCGCGGCCAGCAGTTCGCGGATCAGCGGGCCTAGCAGAAGGCCGTTGGGCACCGGGCGCGTGATGTCACAAATAAGGATACAGGCGGAGTTACGACCGCGCGCTTCCTCGCGCAGCGCTTCGCTGCCGACTGGGTTCGCCAAGGCCTGTTGTACCGCCGCCGCAGGATCGCTGTAGACCTGGGCCTCGACCTTGCGCAGGACGGTGACGTCCCAGTCAGAATCAAGCTCAACGTCGCGCACGCCTTTGCCGTAATTGAGTCCAACCCGCATGACGTTCCTCCCTTGACGGCGCGGCCCTCCAGAGGGGGAACGCCCGCGAAACGGCAAGGATAGCATCGGCGCCGGGCGCGCTGGACCGGGAAACCGCCGCAATCTGAATGCGGGACTGAACGTGTATGAATAACCCCTTGTGTTTATGAGATTTATTAAACTAGAATGGCGCTGAGTCCGTTCACTGGGAGGTAGCCCATGCGTCGCCTGAACACTGTTGCCAGCCCGACCCGGCTGGCCCTCCACCTGTGCTTGGTCGCCATGTTCGCCGCCGGTTCGCTGGCGGCCGAGGACCGCGAGCAGGCCGGGCGCGAGCCCACGGCTAGCGAGATGCTCGCCGACGCCGCCATCGCCCGACCGATCGGGCTACTGGGGACCATCATCGGGGCCGCCGCCTTTGTTGTGACGTTACCCTTTACGCTGCCGAGCGGGAGCGTGCGCAAGGCAGCCCACAACTTCGTCGAGTCGCCCTACGCCTACACCTTCAAGCGGCCGCTCGGGCAGTTCGACGACTGCGACGCACGCCCTGATAGCTGCCGTTGACCGCGCTGCGGCCCTAGTCCTTCGGGTCAGAGCGCAAGGGGGGGGCCAGCGTGAGTAGCGCCAAGCCGGCGACAATGAACACCATGCCGCCGCCTTCGCGCGGGTCTGGGCGTTCGCCGAGGAATGCCCAGGCCGACAGGACTCCGACCGCGGGCGTGGCGAGCGTGGCGAGCCCCGCCACTGCCGAGGACAGCCGCTCCAGCGCGTAGTAGAGCAGCCACCAGGCGAGCACGGTTCCGAGCAGGATGTTGTAGGCCATGGCCATGAGCAAAGTCGGGCTCCACTCGATGGGCGTTCCCTCGAGGAACAGCGCCGGTATCAGGCTGGCAAAGCCACCGAGCAGGACTTGCCAGAAGGAAATAGCGAAGTTCGCCACCTGCGCGCGTGCCTGGATCTGCTTCACCCCGACCAAGCTCCAGGCCCAAAGAAGCCCCGCTAAGCTGGCCATCACGCTCGCCGCAACACCACCGGCGAGGCGCCACGGCGCCACCAGCAGCATCATTCCCAGCGCGGAACTGCCAATCGCCCACCACTGTTGGGTGCTGACCCGTTCGCCCAGCAGGCGATTAGAGAGCAGCAACATCCAGAACGGCATGGTGTAGACCAGTACCGCCGTCTTTCCCACGCCCCCCAGAGACAGGGCCGTCATCATGAAGCCGAAGTTCACCGTCATGAGGAGGCCTGAGCTAACCACCGGTCGAACCTCGCCCGGCGGCAACGCGATGCGCTGGCCGTTAGCTCTTGCCAGCCAGAACATGGCGACGCTGCTCAGCAAGAAGCGCACGCTGGAGAACTGAAAGGGCGCGAGGAAGCGCAGGGCCTCCTTCATCACCACCCAGTTGCAGCCCCAGACCAGCGCTAGGGCGCCGAGCGCCAACATGGCCAGGCGGCGCTGCCGGGCATCCACGTGTCGCGCGGCCGAGTTCAAGGTTTACTGGGCGGGTGTCCCGCCGGGGCGAGGCGCCGCGAGGCAACCTGTTCGGGTAGGGGCGCAGGATGCTGCTGCGGTGCCGCAGGGTAGTTACGCATTCCAGCATGATAGCGCGAGCGGCGCCGGCCCAGGGGCCTGCAAGTCCGCGCGGGCCTGGGTGTAATAATTTCGATCATATCCCAGGGATTCGGCACTATACTTCTCCGAGTCTCGGGCACTTTGCCGGTGGCGGGAACGCGGTCGCTGGGCCGACTTCGAGCGAAAAAGCGGCCAGCGATCGTCGACAGTCAATAAAAATACAAAATCGCTGTAAATCAATCCGTGGGAGGAGAGAATGCTTTGGTCGCAGAACTATGATCCCCTGGGTAGCCCGCTGCTTTCTACGCTGCTCGCTTCGATCCCCGTTCTTGTACTGCTTGGCGGCCTGGGTGTTTTCCACATTCGCGCCCACGTGGCGGCCATTGGTGGCCTGATAACCGCCTTTGGCTTGGCCGTAGGCGTGTTCGGGATGCCGTTGGACATGGCCGCGCGGGCCGCGGGTTATGGAGCCGCCTTCTCCATGATCGGCATTTGTTGGATCATCCTAAATCTGATCTTCCTCTACCGGATGACGCTGAAGGCGGGGTTGTTCCAGATCCTTCAGGACAGCGTCGGTGCCATCACCAATGATCGGCGCCTGCAACTCATTCTCATTGCGTTTAGTTTCGGGGCCTTTTTCGAGGGCGCCGCAGGTGGTGGCACTCCGGTGGCCGTCACTGGCGCTATCCTCATCGGCCTGGGGTTTTCGCCGCTAGCCGCATCGGGCCTTTCGCTGATCGCCAACACCGCCCCGGTTGCTTACGGTGGACTCGGCACCCCGATTATTGTGCTCGACAGCGTGACCAATCTCGGGCTTCTGCCGCTGTCGGCCATGGTTGGCAGGCAGCTGCCCTTCTTCTCCATCATCGTGCCCTTCTGGATCCTGGTCACTTTCTGCGGCTTACGGGCCACGTTGCAGGTATGGCCTGCGGTCCTGGTAGCCGGCCTGGCCTTCGCCGTCCCTCAGTTCATCATCTCCAACTATCATGGGCCGTGGCTGGTGGACATGCTCTCGGCCATGATCTCCATGATCGCCCTGGCGGGGTTCCTGCGCGTGTGGAAGCCCAAGCAGGTGCTGCTCGATGCGAGCGGCAGTGGCGTCACGGTGAGCTATGAAGAGTCCCAGCGGAACCTCGAAAACCACGGACACACCCCCGCGCAGGTGGTTAAGGCATGGACGCCCTGGGTGATCCTGACCCTGGTGCTCTTCGCTTGGGGATTGCCACAGTTGAAGGCCCTGTTGAACGGCGCGTGTCCCGTGCAGACGGCCTCCTTCCTGGACACCGTCATGAACGGCGGTTTCACCTGTCAGAAGATTCCCATCACCGGCTTGCATGATTTGGTGCAACGGGTAGCCCCAGCGGTGGCCAAGCCTTACGTGGAACACGCGGTGTTGCAATTCAACTGGCTCTCCGCTACAGGCACCGGCATCCTCATCGCCGCGGTGGTCTCGGGTCTCATTATGGGGTTCAAGCCGCGCGAAATGGTGTCCACCTGGATCGAGACCTTCGGCATCATGAAATTCTCGCTGATCACCATCATTGCAATGCTGGGACTGGGGTACACCACTCGGTACTCGGGCATGGACGCAACCCTCGGCCTAGCCTTTGCCAACACCGGCTGGTTCTATCCATTCTTCGGCACCATGATCGGCTGGATCGGCGTGGCGCTGACGGGAACCGACGCGGCGTCGAACGCCCTATTTGGCAGCCAGCAGGTGATCACAGCCAATAAGCTCGGGCTGAACCCGCTGCTTATGGCGGCTGCCAACAGTTCCGGCGGCGTGATGGGCAAAATGATCGACGCACAGAGCATCGTCGTGGCGTCGGTCGCGACGAACTACGTAGGCAAGGAGGGCGTTATCCTGCGCTTCGTGTTCCGGCATAGCATCATCCTGGCGGCCCTCGTGGGCCTGCTTACGATGCTCCAGGCCTACGTGCCTCCCTTCACGGGAATGGTCCCGCATTAGGCCTGCAAGTATGCACAGAGCGCACCCCGGGGCTGCGACCCGGGGTGCGCCCTGTCAGTGGTAGCGCAAGGGCTGGGTCATCAGGGCGTCGAATCCACCCAGGAATTCATCCACCGAGTCCACCGTCGGGTCGGCGGCAATGATCTGTGCGAGCGAGCTCTTGAAGGACTGGGCCATCTCGCCCTCCAGGAACCCAGCCACACCCATCTGCTTGTCGATGAGTTCGTAGCTGTCCCGCCCGGGGTACTCGACCACATGGTAATGGTTGCTGTTGTAGACGATGTTCATGAGTCGAAACCTCCTGCGGTACTCCCGCATTGACACCCGCTAGCGCTAATTCATCAACGTCACAAACGTGGGGGACTGAATGGAATTTTCAAGGGGGCAGTGCCTTTCCTCGCGATTCCCGAGCGCAATTTTCATGCCATCTGCGAGCGCGCGGCGCGGTCGCGGGAGGCCCTGATGACCGGCGTGATCGAGACCCGGCTCGCCGCGCTGGGGCTAGAGTTGCCCGAGGCGTCCGCACCGGCCTTCAACTATCTGGCGGTGGCGGTGCACGGCGGCCTTGCCTACGTGAGTGGTCAGATTCCGCGCGGCGCCGGAGGGGCACCGGTAGTGGGCAAGCTCGGCGCCACGCTGGACCTAGCCGCTGGGCAGGCGGCCGCGCGATGTTGCGTTCTCCACGCCCTGGCCCAGCTGCAGGCCTGCTTGGGCGGCCTGGACCGGGTGGAGCGAGTGCTGAAGGTGACGGGTTTCGTTGCCTCAGCGCCGGGCTTCAACGACCAGCCGCTAATTCTGGATGCGGCTTCGGGGCTCCTGATTGAGGTCTTCGGGGAGCCCGGTCGGCACGCGCGCAGCGCGGTGGGCGTCGCCGAGCTGCCGCGCGGGGTGCCGGTGGAGGTCGAAATGGTGGTCGCCCTGCGCGCCTGAGGCCAGAAGTCATAGCACCGTTCCCCGGGTCGTTTATAATCCGCCGCCGTCTGAGCGCGACGCACCAGAAGGGCTCGCAGTGCTGTGAATTAAGGGAAGTAACGACATGCAGATGCAGAAGCTTGGCACCAGTGATCTCTCCGTCTCCCGGGTATGCTTGGGGACAATGACCTGGGGCGAGCAGAACAATGAGGCGCAGGCGCACGCCCAGTTGGACTACGCGCGGTCGCGGGGAATCAACTTCATCGACGCCGCCGAAATGTACCCCGTGCCGCCGCGCGCGCAAACGCAAGGCGCTACGGAAACCATCCTAGGCAACTGGCTGGCCCGCCAAGTTCGCGACCAACTCGTGGTGGCGACCAAGGTCACGGGCCCAGGGCGAGGGTTCACCTGGGTGCGTGGAGGGGATCTCCGCCTAGCCCGCAGTGCCGTCCGCGCTGCGGTCGAGGGCAGCCTGCGCCGCCTGCGTACGGAATATATTGACCTCTATCAGATTCATTGGCCCGAGCGCTACGTGCCAGCCTTCGGCAACAGTTTCTACGACCCGACCCAAGAGCGCGACGCAAACTCCATCGCCTTGCAGTTGCAGATGTTTTCGGAACTGATTGAGGAAGGCAAGATCCGCTACCTCGGCCTCTCGAACGAGACGCCCTGGGGCGTCTGCCAGTGGCTGAAGGCTGCCGCCGAATCGGGGTTGCCGCGGCCCGTGTCCATCCAGAATGCCTTCAGCCTGCTTAATCGGGCCTACGAGATGGGCCTCTCGGAGGTCACCCGGCAGGAGAATATCCCGTTGCTGGCCTACAGCCCGCTCGCCTTCGGGCACCTCACCGGGAAGTATCTCGGCGGAGCGCTGCCGGCTGGAGCTCGGCTGACCCTGTTCCCGCCCTTCGGCCAGCGCTACACCAAGCCCAATGTGCCAGAGGCGACCGCGCAGTACGCTGCCCTTGCCCGCCAACTGGGACTATCCCCCGCAGCCTTGGCCCTGGCTTTTGTCTACAGCCGCTGGTTCGTGGCATCCACGATCATCGGTGGGACGACCCTGGAGCAGCTCCAGGAAAACATCGATTGCGCGGCAACGGTCCTGGGCGAGGCGACTTTTCAGGCGATTGACGAGATTTACCAGCGCTTCCCCAACCCGGCTATTTAATGGCCCTCCTGCGTCTAGGGCTCAGTAGGATTTGACAAGCGGCGCGGAAATCGGCAAAATCAACGGTTTACTTCGGGAGGGGTTCCCGAGCGGTCAAAGGGAGCAGACTGTAAATCTGCCGGCCATGCCTTCGAAGGTTCGAATCCTTCCCCCTCCACCACGGTATTTTGCAGGGCCAAAAGAACGGGCGCAGCGCCAGGAACACAGGGATTTGCACAACGGACAAGGCTGCGGCGGTGCGGCACTGAGCGGGAGCCCTGAACCGGCGCTCAGTCGTGGTCAGGCAAGGAAGCCGGTCGTCGGGCGGAATCGCGGGTGTAGCTCAATGGTAGAGCAGAAGCCTTCCAAGCTTACGACGAGGGTTCGATTCCCTTCACCCGCTCCAAGCAGCGCGTCGGCGATGTAGGGCGGCGCAGGCGGTGGCAGACCAGGGTAGGCGGTGGCAGAGCGCCACCTAAAAGATTTTAGTTGAGCGTTAAAGACGCCCATGTAGCTCAGTGGCAGAGCACTCCCTTGGTAAGGGAGAGGTCGCGTGTTCAATCCACGCCATGGGCACCATCGACGGGCAAGCGCGTTGTCGCTTCTGCGAAAATCTCGGGATCAGGCATAAGGAACAGCGGTCATGGGTAAAGCAAAATTTGAGCGGAAGAAGCCTCACGTGAACGTGGGGACCATTGGTCACGTTGACCATGGGAAGACGACGCTGACGGCGGCGATCACGCACGTGATGTCGACGCGTTTTGGCGGCGAGGCGAAG
>JANXRW010000047.1 GCA_025356655.1 Betaproteobacteria bacterium
TAGGTGACGTAGGGCTCGCCCGAGATGCGACTGCGGGTTTGGGTTCGGCGAATGAACATGCACGGGATGGTGCACGAAAAGCAAGGCTTTGGATCAATATACGTAAAATATTATGGCACTACCTTTTGCCTCAGAAATGAAATCCAATGCTGACAAGGGTTTACGGCGCGCCAGCGTCAGAAAGGACGGAAAAGTGACAAAGATGGGCTAGTCAGCGGGCTTGGGGCGCAGGGGCCGTTCCACTGGTGGGGGGATGCCCAGACCCGGTCGTTGGGCGAGGCTAGGTTGTTGGGCGAGGAATGCGCGAAGCGAGTCGATCAGCCGGGGGGCAGTGCCTCCGGGAGAGCGCTCGAGGGCACGCTGGAAGAGGCGCACGCCCAAGTCCTTCTTGCCATCGCGCGCGAGCAGCTCGCTGTGCGCGTAAACCCAGCCGAAGGACTCGGGATCGAGCCCCCGGGCCAGTTCCACTTCCGCCCGGCCTTCTTCCAGGCGGCCCAGGTGCACCAGGACAGTGGCCAGTCCGCCGTGGCTCTCGGCGAAGTTACGGTCGACCGCGAGGGCCTGGCGGAAGGTCTGTTCCGCCTGCACGAAGTCTGCACGAACGAAGTGCGTCCACCCCAGGGCCACCCAGGTACCCACGTTTTGCGGTATGAACTCGAGCGCGCGTTCGAAACCCGCCACCGCGGCAGCGTGTTCCTGGCGGTGTAGTCGCACCAGCGCCAATCCGAGCCAAGCGCGGGGGTTTTTGGGTTGAGATTCCAGGATTCGGGTGAACAGGCCAAGGCCCGGCCGATTTCCTGGGTCTCCAGGTCGTGGGAGGCGACGACGATGCCGGCGTTGACGTTCTCAGGGGCGAGCGCGAGGACCTGCTGGGCCATGCCGAGCGCGCCCGGATCGCCCAGGTCCATCTTCAGCAGCGCGACGTAGCCTACGGCGTCCTCGCCCGGATCCCGTTCCATCCACTGGCGGGCGAACTCCAAGGCCTCGCGCGCGGCTCCCATCTGGTGCAGGGCCTGCGCGAGCATGCGCAGATTGGCCGGTGTTGCCAATCCCGCGCGGTGGGCGCCCTGGAAGGCCTCGGCCGCCTGTGGCCAGTGCCCTTGCAAGTAGAGACTGATGCCCAGGTGCGCAGCAGTTCGGCCTGTGGCCCCTCCTGGGCGATGAGCTGCTCGAGCGCCGCCTGTGCCTCAGGAAAATGGCCCTGGGCGAGCATCACGGCGGCGTGGCGCGAGCGCGCCACCGCCTGAGCGGGATCGTTCTGTGGGATCTGTTCGAAGCGCGCCTGGGCCTGCCCCAATTGACCGGCCTAGTGGTAGAGGTCACCGAGGCAGACGAGCAGAGTGGCGTTGTCAGGGTCGAGTTGGCGCAACTGCTCGTACTGCGTGATCAGGTCCTGGCGTGAAGGCTGTGGCATGAGGGGCGTCGGTGAGGGCGTTGCCGGGGCGGGAGCAACCGTTGGGGGGCAAGCTTAAACGGCGGCCCGCCGGGGATCGGAGGGCGGCTGTGCGAAGATACCCAAGGCAGGGGGCCAGTTCAACAGCCGGCTATCGCCGCTGCTTCTAGCCTAGGGCCCCTCGCGTGGCCGGATTCCTTCGACGTGGTCGGATTCCTTCGGCGTGGTCGGATCCAAAGCGCGTGAAATCCTCGCGGCACGATTCGCCTGGGGTGCGCGCGTGCCTGAGCGCTACTGCCGCAGCGTTGGGCCGTCACCGGCCACCGTGACGCGAACCAAGTGGCGGCGCAGGCCGGGAGGGAAGGGGCGCCCGCGATGAATCACGCATCGGTTGTCCCAGAGGAGCAGGTCGTGGCGGCGCCAGTGGTGGGCGTAAATCTTCTGCGGTTCGGTGGCGAAGGCCAGCAAGCGGTCCACCAACGCCTGCGAGGCATCGCGCGTGAGCCCGTCCACTTCGCTCACGTGAGAGCCCACGTAGAGCGCCCGGTCCCCACCCGGAAACTCGCGCACCATCACCTGGCGAACCGGCGGCAGCGAGACCCGCTCCTCGGCGGTCATCATGTCGGGGTCGATCCGTGCCCGCGAATGAGCGTAGTCGTGGACCGCGGTGCGGCCGCCCACTTGGGCGCGCAGGTCTGTCGGCAACTCCTCCCAGGCCGCGCGCATGCTGGCGAATTCCGTCTCGCCGCCTTGGGGCGGGACCTCGCGACCGGAGAGCAGGGAAGCCAGGGCAGGCACCCGTTTGAAGGAAGAGTCACTGTGCCACTGCTGGTTAGCGCGGGTATCTAGCCACTGACGGTGGGTCTCCGGCACCAATTCACCCTGGGCGTCCACGTTGGTGAGGATCACTAGGTGGGAGCCGTGGCCCAGCGTGCCGGGCTTGGTCACCTCCAGCGGGCCGAAGCGCCGGGCGAAGGCCACCTGCTGCTCGTCGCTAAGGCGCTGATCGCGCAGCACCAAGACCGAATACAGCTCGAAGGCTTCGTGCAGCCGCGCGAAAGTGTCTTCGCACAGAGGCTGGGTCAAGTCGACGCCGGTCACCTCGGCACCCAAGCGGGAGTGGAGGGGGGTAAGACTGAGCACGGGACCTCCAGGTGGGGGCGGGCGGCTGTGAGCACGCGCTTACGGTTGTGGGCAAAGGCTGATTGATAACACAAAGCAGGGCGCGTGGGTAGGCGTGCGATAGGCTACCAGCAATTTTCAAGGACCACAGGCTGATCGGCCTGTTGTGCGTCAGCGAAGGCTGGCCTAATCTGCGCGAGACAAGCCCGCCGGGGTAATAGTCAAGGCCCCGTAGCGTGGATGGCAACGGGCCTGGGAAACTGGGACGTTGAAGCCCGTCGACAACACTACCCTGGGGTAGTGGCGAGTCAACAGGCCGCTTACACGCAACGCAAGTGAACGGAGATATGGCCTCGAGACTCTATCTCCGGAGGCCGCGCCCCCCAAAATAGGGCGAAGGCAGCAGGGCTTGTCGCAAATCGCCTGACGCGGCAAGAACCTCCGGCGGAGTGAAACCGGCGACAGGGTGACAAGGATGTCCGAAGTAACGGGACAGAGGCCCTCGCTGTTCCCGACGTGCAAGCTGCATGCCCTGGGGCCCTCTGCCTAGCTGAAGGACGTGCTCGAGCGCCTGCCCCAGCACCCCATCGACCCAGTCGCTCAACTGTTACCGCTTAAAAGGCGCGGGCCGACAAGCCCGATGCCCTGAACTGCGCCACCGGCCGCCGCCCGTCTTCCTCGCTGCGGAATCCCCGCAGGGCTTGGGCTCCGGGCCGCCCCCCCGCGCCCCCCCGCGCTCCTTCACCTTCTGCTCGTTCATCGCGATCCCCTCCTCATCCATGGACAGGAGGCTGTAGCTTCTATGGCCCCGGTAGCCGACTCGATCCGTGCCTCTCCGGACAGGACCCCGAGGACGCGGTTTGCCGGACCTTTACGGGCAAGCAATATTGCCCGTCTCATAATAAACGCCACCCCCTGTTGGCTGCAGTGATCGGCGTGGCGTATCATAATGCTCAGGAATACTGTTGGGGCTCACTTTATTCCGCAGCGCGTGTCTCATGCCGAATCGCAGGAAGATATCCACAGTGTTGCGCAATGCGCCCCCGGCTAGGGTCGCCTACACCAGCGCTGGGGGTCGCCGGACCGCCTTCACCCAAGTCGAGGGCGC
>JANXRW010000075.1 GCA_025356655.1 Betaproteobacteria bacterium
CGCACTCATCGGGAACTGCTGTTGAACTATTTCCGGGCCCGGAAGGAGTTCTCCAGCGGGGTGATCGAGGGCCTGAATGGGAAGGTTAAAGTCACACTGAGAAGATCCTACGGCTTTCGCACCTTCAAAGCCACGGAATTAGCGCTTTATCATGTACTTGGGAAATTTCCCGAGCCACCTATGGCCCACAGTTTCTGCTGACGAACCATTTTTTGAGGCACCGGGGCGCAATCAGGGTTTCGACGACTTGAACGCCGAGGCGCGATTGCGGCGCCATCCTGGCCGCTCACCCGCAGGAGCCGATGCGGGCCGGCACACTCCCACGTCCGCCGGTGATGGCGTTCGCCTGGTGGCACACCGGTGGATGACGCGTCTGCTGACACCGCGGCAACCGGTCTCACCGCAAAGGGCAGTGCGGGTTTCAGGGTCCCCACGTCGGGGCTACCGATGATTGATCTGACGCCTCGCCCAGGCATACAGCCGCGGCCACTGTTCCACCCAGCAGCATTGATGGTCGAAGCCCGGCTGCACCTGCACCAGGGGCCGATAGGAAACCGGAAAGCGTTCGGCGAAGGCCGTCAACAACTGCGGTGGCACCACCGAATCGGCGGCGCCCACCAGGTGTACTTGCGCCACGCTGGCCAGCGCCGCGATGTGCTCCGCCGGGTTGTCCGAGCCGGCCAGCGGTGCCAGCCCATGCCAGTGCGTCCACGCGGCGTGGTCCAGGTTGCCGGCGACGGTAATAAGCCCCGCGACGTCGCCCCGGCGCGCGGCGAGCAGCGCGGCAACGGTGGCCCCCCCCGAGTAGCCAACCAGGGTCAGGCGCTGTGCCTGGAAGCGGCGCTTCAGCGTATCGAGGGCGCCGTCGTAGGCGTCGATGAGTTCCGGGGCGAATCGTGCATCGGTCCAGTAGCGCTGCGGACAGTGCGTGGCGACGGCACCCACGTACTGGCAGGCCCGGCCCAGGTAGGCGACATCCCCCCCGTCCTGCGCGAGCGCGAGGCGCAGGCCCAGCGGATTGCGCGGCGTGGGGTCCTCGGACGGCTGCTCGGGGCTACTCCAGGCAAAGCCGTCGCCCTCGATGTACACGCTCAGGTCGCCATCCTGGCGCATCCGCCGCGGCAGGGCGGCCATCAGTTCGAGCGTGCCGGTGCGCAGGCGCTCAAACGCGAAGTCCTGCGCCTGGGCGAGGTGTTGCGCCTGCGCGCGACGCTCCGCGCTGGGCACGACACTCGCGCAGGCCACCAGGGCAAGCATCAGGACAGCGAGTATCGACCTCATGGCAGGCAGCCGCCGCGACCGTGCACGGGACGGTGCGCGCGCGGCGCCCTGCACGCCACGCTCAGAAAGCCCAGCGCGCCTTCACCGAGGCGGTCTGGTTCAGGTAGCTCTCCCGGTACTCCACATCGTAGCGGGCCGTGAACTCCAGTCCCGCCTGGGTCTTGAACATCACCCCGATCCCGCCGCGCGCAAGCCACGGGCTTTGCGTCATGCCGTAGGTGACGAAGGCCGCGTCTGGCGCGCCGGCATAGGTTGCCGAGATCGCGGCCTGCCGGTTGATCGTGTCGTAGCCCACGCCGGCATTGGCGATGAGGGTGGTCTGATCACCCAGGGTGCGCGTGAACTTCGCGTCGGCACCGACGATCAACTGGCTGGTGGTGCGCCCGTCCACAGCCAGATCCAGGGCCCCGGCCCCGCTCTCGACATCGCCGTGATCACGGATGAGCGTGTAGTCGATGCGCGCCGAGGGGGTGAATGTCGCGTTGCCGCCCAGGCGGTAGAGCCGGCCGATCCCGAAGCCAACGTGGGCGGTATCGCTGTCGTAGCCGGCGCTAGCCACCGTCGAGGTCAACCCGATCACGCGCTCGCCCTCGTTGCGGTTGCGGCCCACATCGAGTTGGAAGTTGAGGTCGAGCCCATCGGCCAGGCCGTAGGTGCCGTAGCCGATCAACTCGTAGACGTCGACGTTGACGCCCTGCGGCGCCACCGTGCTGCTGCCGGTGACGGCACCGTGCGCGATCGCCAGCGCCGCACCCAGGCGCAGGCGGCCCTGGGTGGCCATGTCCACTCCGACTGCCGTGCCGTAGGTGCGCGCCCGGTAGCCGGCGATGCCGTCGCTGTCCTGCTGGTCGGTCCAGGACTCGAAGGGTTTCATCCAGAAGTATCGGTCCCCGGAGAAGTCGTCACCCGAGGACAGGCCGCGGTTGTTCTCGATGCGCGCCTGGATCACCCGGTTGATGTCCGTGAGCGCCCCGGTGGCCGCCTGCATCGAACCGCCGGTGAGCAGCGGCAACGTCTGTGAAACGGCGCCGGAGCGCTGCGCGTCGGTAGACAGGCCCCCGAACAGCGCCAGCAGGGTCGGATGGGCGTCAATCACCCCGGCCGCGGGGCGGGACGGGTCGTTGCCCTGGGACTGCACGGCAGGGGACACCCCGGAGGGGCCCAGGGCAGCACAGTTGGTGGCGATGTTGCCCGGCCCGGAGGCTGTGATATTCACCCGTGAGGGAATCGGCACCCGGCTCCAGGGAAAATAGACCAGGGACATGATGATGCAGTCCGTTGAACTGCTGTTGATGTAGAACATCGGATACGGGTTTGCGCTCCCGGCGCTGGTGTTGTCGTCGTTGAGCATTACTAGGTTCTGAAGCATGTTGGCGGAGTTGAAGGCGCTGCCGGTGCCGCTCTTGACGTACAGAGCTGCCATCAGGTCGATCGTTCTGGGGCCGACACGCTGGGCCACGAAATTCACCGGGTGCGCGGGATCGGTCACCTGGAAGCGTTAGGTGCCCGTGCCACGCACCACCAGCGTGTAAACGTTGTAGGGCCGCAGCCCGATGTCTCCTCCCCCCACGGTGGCGGCGTCGATGAAACCGTAGGGAACTTCGGCGTTGCTGGGGGAGTAAATGCTCGAGAGGTTCGCCAAGCTGAAGAGGTTCCGGTAGGCCGCCGTGTCGTAGCCTGCGCCGAGCACGACCGGCGAACCGGAGTGGGGCGCGTTGTCCGTGAGTATGTTCGAGACAATCAGGTGCGTCGTCTGCGCCCCATCGATGATCCCGGTGGAACTGAAATCCGCGGCCCGGGCCTGCGCTCCTGCCAGCAGGCCCGCGACCAGGAGCACGCATGCTGCCTTGGTCATCTGTTTGCTCTCCCTGTGCGCCCGGCCCCGTGCCCCGCGGCCCGGTGGTGCCGACGCTGCGCGCTGTCTATGGGAAGCTTTACGGCTATTTTATGAATTCGTTGACACTTGCCTGCTTCAGCGGCTTCGCATCGGCGCCCGCGGTCGATGCATCCCAGCGTCGCTGCAGCCTTCCGCGCGCAGCGCGCAGACCCCCGCTATCCTGGGGCGCGTGGCGTCGTGCGCCGCCCCCAACGCCCCCCCGCCATGAGCCGCCCGCTGCTCCGACCAGCGGAGGTCCTCGTCACCATGGACGCCAAGCGGCGCGAGGGGGGGCCTGTCGACGGCGGCCGTGGCCCAGGTGATCGACCGGCGGGGACGTATCCGCCTCCCCGGACTGGTCAGCACGCACCACCACTATTCCAGACCTTCATCCGCGCACTGCCTGGCGCCCGGGACGCGGGCCTGTTCGGCTCGCTCGAGGCGCTCTACCTGCTGTGGGCCCGGCTCATGCCCTCGGCCTTGGGCATGGCCTGCCGCGTGGCCAGGGTCGAACTGCTGCTCGGTGGCGCGCGCACCGCCTCCGACCACCACTACCTGCACGTTAACGGCTGCACCCTGGGACACTGCATCGAGGCGGCGGCCGAGAAGGACCTGCGCGTGCATGCCGGTCGCGGCGCCATCAGCTTAGGCCCCAGCGCCGGCAGCCTGTCGCCGATGCAGTGGTGGAGACCGAGGCGCACATCCTGCGCGACACCCGGCGCATGATCGAGCGCTGGCACGACCCCGCGCGCCTGCACACGCACTTGGCCGAGGACGCCGGCGACCCGGGCTGGACCGACACCGATGCCTGGCACGCGCCCACTGCACGGGTTGCAACCCCGGGAGGTCGATGGGCTGCGCCTCGCGGCCCTGGGACTGACGACCCAGCAGATCGCCGACCGGCTCCACATCTCCACCAAAACGGCGGATCACCACATCCACTACGTCTACACCAAGATCGGCGTCGCCACCCGCAGCGCGGCCGCGCTCTGGGCCATGCGTAACGGCATGGCGTCCTGATTCCGGGCGCACGCTGCTTCGCGGCGACGCTCTCGCGCGTGCCGTAGACCGCCACATCGACCCTTCGGTCGGGCTGCGAGCGGGCGACTGCCTGCGGCGGCTTCGGGCCCAGGCATTGGCCGGGCTGGGTGATGGGAGGGGTCTTGCCCATTCCTTCGACGTGCAGCCAACCGGGCGATATGCCTTGATGCGTCACTGGGCCGCGCGCAGAGAATTCGCGCGGCCCCCGACGCTGTAGGGCCTCTCTGGGAGGCTTCCGCTGTCTTCATCCGCGCTGGGCGACAAAGTGGATCATGTGGCGGAGCAGATCGGTGTCCGCCCTTCTCTCGGTGCGCTGCGATTCATGTGCGAGACGGGCTGGGTCAACGCGGGCATATTCGTCGAATTCCTACGTCGGCTGATGCACGGCCGGACGCAGCCGCTGTGCCTGATTGTCGACGGGCATCCGGTGCATCGCAGCCGGGAGGTCCAGCGGTTCATCGAGCAAAGCGGGGGACGATTGCGCCTGTTTGTCCTGCCGTCCTACTCGCCCGATCTGAATCCGGATGAACGGGTCTGGAGCCAGACTAGGCATCACCGGACCGGCAGTTTTGCGATCGAACGCCCCGACGATCTCAAGCGCGAGGTCGTGGGCATCCTGGGCTCCCCGCAGGAACTGCTAGGTCCGATCCGGTCCCTGTTCCAACATCCGCGTCGACGCTACGTTTCTTAGGACAACCCTCGAACGTCCGTACTTGTTGGTACGTCTAAAAAAGTTGTCCAAATGGCTCGGCGAACAGGGCCGAAAAAGTTCCAGGGACGGGAAGGACAGGAAGTGCGCAGGCGGTCAACGGCGACCCAAGGGGGAGGGCGATTGTTGGGTCGCAAGTTATTTCGCTGGGCCACCGGCTTTTTGTCTCGGTTTCATTCCCCGGAAAATCTGACCGCCTAGTGAAATATTGTGGGCCCTCAGGGTCGGTCTGGTTCAGCAGGGTGTCGGTGAAGTGCCCCCTTTCGCTCCG
>JANXRW010000153.1 GCA_025356655.1 Betaproteobacteria bacterium
CAGGAATACCAACGCAACCACGTCGCACGCTATGCCGACGGTATAGTCGTGCCGGTTCGAGGGCGCGAAGTCCCGGTCCTGCGGCAGGTGAAATGATCCAAGGCCGAGATCTTAGGGCAATTAAAAAGAGCCGCACCCAAATCAATTGCCTTGCCGCGCCAGTACAGACCATCCCGTTGGCAATATCCGTTCCAGCAGATGGAAAGGAGATTCTCACCTGCGAGGCCTCGGCACGTAAAGCCCTGCGTGCGTTTCTCGGCGCTGGGTGCGACCCACACTGGTGCACCTGCACCGCCGCGGGGCGAGTGCACCGGGGCCCCAAGCGTGCGGCGCGGCGCGCCTGTTGCCCGCGGTAGAATGGAAGCGGCAGACGCTCTGCTTCGGGTCGGGCCCAGCAGAACCGGCGCTCTGTGCGACGCCGTCTCCCTGAACCCAGGAAAATCACCATGACATTGCCGCTTTGGCGCTCACTGCTATTCGTTCCCGCCCTAAACGAAACCTTCGTGCAGAGCAGCCTGCGCCGTGGCGCCGACGGCATCATCCTGGACCTGGAGGACAGCATCCTCCCCGAGCAGAAGGCGCAGGCGCGGCGCCAAGTAGAAGCTGCGGCCAGCCTAATCCACGCTGCCGGGATCTCCGTGCTGGTACGAATCAATGCGCCCCTGCGCCTGGCCGTACCTGACCTGGAGGCGAGCATCGGCCCCTGCGTAGACGCAATCGTGGTACCCAAAGCCCAGGGCGCGCAGCATCTCGCCCTGCTCGGTGAAGCCATGGGGGAGTTGGAATTGGCCGCAGGAATGGCCCTCGGCGCCACCCGCGTCGTGGCGATGGTGGAGGATGCGGCCGCGCTGGCGCAGATGCAGGCGCTGGCCACGGCCCCGCGCGTCGTGGGCCTCACCCTGGGCGCGGAGGACTTCAGTGTCTCCATGGACATGCAGCCCACGGCTGACGCACTCTACGTGCCCAACGTGCTTGCGGTGGCTGCGGCAAGGGCCGCGGGAATCCTGCCCATCGGCTACCTGGGCAGCGTTGCCCAGATGGACGACCTGGATGAATACCGTGTCATGGTTCGTCGCTCCCGGGGTCTGGGCTTCAGGAGTGGGTTCTGCATCCATCCGCGGCAGGTGGGGATCCTGAACGAGGAATTCTCTCCTGGTGCCCAGGAACTCGCACGCGCACAGGAAATCATCGACGCCTTCGAGCAGTCGGCCCGCACGGGCGCCGGCGCCTTCCGCCTCAATGGCCGCATGATCGACAAGCCGGTCGTGGACCGGGCGAAGGCCGTGCTTGAACAACAAGCGGCCATCGCGGCACGCGCCACGCGCTAAGCAGTCACCTGTCTGAGCTCGCCTTTTCCGCGGCGAGGTCCGCTGGGCGATGCATTCTGCGCGCGCGTCGCGACCGCGCCCCTAGGTGGCTGTGCATTGGCTCGTCATGGCATATCATCGGGTCAGGGTTCGCAGAGCCGATGCGCAAGGGGGCACCATGAGTGATCAAGAAGCACCGGAATTCACACGCAAATGGGTCAACTTGGCCGACGCCCGCCGAGGAGCAGTGGCGCTACGCTGCTCCGATGAGTTTTTTGCGGCGGCCACGCGCATGCTCGACGCGGCGCCGCCGGTGTTCGTCCCAGGCAAGTACGACGACCACGGCAAGTGGATGGACGGCTGGGAGACACGCCGTAAGCGCGGGGAAGGCCACGACTGGTGCATCGTCCGGCTGGCTTACCCCGGACAGTTGATGGGAGTGGATATCGACACCAGCCACTTCACCGGCAATTTTCCGCCCGCCGCCTCGCTCGAAGGGACCTTCTGCGCGGGGGAACCCGGCGAGGACGCGGCCTGGGTGCCGCTGCTAGGCCCCGTCAACCTGCGCGGCAATGCGCAGCACTTTCATGCCCTGAACCACGCCGCGGTGTATACGCACTTACGGCTGAACATTTTCCCCGATGGCGGTGTTGCCCGACTGCGCGTTTACGGACGCGTGTCGCGCGCCTGGGACAACCCCGACCGGCATCTGGAATACGACTTGGCGGCCCTGGAAAACGGGGGCCGGGCCGTGGCCTGCAATGACCAGCACTTCGGCGCCCTGTGGAACGTCATCGCCCCTGGGCGGGGCCGCGACATGGGCGACAGTTGGGAGACGCGGCGGCGACGCGAACCAGGACAAGACTGGGCCATCATTGCCCTGGGCCACCCCGGCCGGATCGTGCGCGTCGAGGTCGACACAGCGCATCACAAGGGTAACTACCCCGATCGCTGCTCGCTGCAGGCGGCGCTGGTGAAGGTGGGCACGGACTTCTCCCTGGTGACCCAGTCGATGTTCTGGCCCACTTTAATGGGCGAGCAAAAGCTGCAGATGGACCAACGGCACTTCTTCGAGGACGAAATCCAGGACTTGGGCGTGGTAAGCCATATACGCGTGAACATCATCCCCGACGGTGGGATCAGCCGACTGCGGGCCTACGGCCGGCTCGCCTGAGCGGGCCCCCGGGTGGACGGGGAACTTCTCCAGCAGGTGCTTCGGCGGCTCGCGCGCACCCACTCAGAGCGCCCCTATCCTCGCGAGCCGCGGGGCTACGCTGACCTACGCACAGGCCGACCGCTCCGCCGACACCTTGGCGGCAGCCTTGGCTAGGCGTGGGATCGGCCGCGGCTCGCGGGTCGCGGTCATGCTCCCCAACTCCGCCGAGCTCATCTTGCTGTGGTTCGCGTTGAGCCGCCTGGGCGCACTTCCCGGATAAGGCTCGGGTCATCTTCGAGCAGTTCGACCTCTCCAACACCATGATCCGGCTCGACAAGGCCGGCATGGTGTTCAAGATTTACAAAATCTTCCCGGGTGTCGATCTACATCCCGATGCGGTACCGGATCGGGTCATGAGCTACCGCCACGAGCATTTGATCGGTCGTTTTGGCACCGAGGTCAATGAGGGCGCCGAAGATTTCATGACGCTCCGTGCCGTGGTGCATCTGGCTACCGCGCTACTGCTTGACCCGGATGACGCCCTTGTCGAGGCCAATCCAGGCCTGATCCGCACCCTGTAAGACCCCACCTGCGGCACGGGATGCATTCTTTCCGATGCCACGGACCCTGTTGCCGAATACGGCAATCGCTTCAAGATACCGCCAGTAGTCATCCCTTACGGACAGGAACTGGAACCCGAAACCCATGCCGTCTGCCTGACGGGCATGCTGCTGCGCACGCTGGAATCCGATCCTGACAGGGACTTGTCCAAGAACATCAAGCGGGGCAGCCCCCTGTCCAACGACCCGTTCGCTGGAGAGCGGTTCCACTACCCATGTCCAATCCGCCCTTCGGCAAGAAGTGGGAAAAGGACTCGACTGCGATCAATGCGGAGCACACCGAGAAGGGCTACGACGGGCGCTTCGGGCCTGGCCTGCCGCGTATCAATGACGTCTCCCTGTTGTTCCTGCCGCACCTGGCCAGCAAGCTGGAATTGCCCGAGCGTGGCGGCGGGCGTGCGGCTATCGTGCTTTCCGGCTCCCCGTTGTTGAATGGCGGCGCCGGCTCTGGCGAGTCCGAGATTTGCCGGCTCTTTCGAAAATTGAGTGGGTAGTGGGCGAATGAGTGAGAACACGCGTAGCGGGGGTAGGCCCTGCCCCTTGCGGCCGGATGGTGCAAAAAACGGCGATCTCCGAACCTTGGGTTCGCTCGGGCGTTGGTTTCGATGCCAGCCAGAGGACCCTGAACATCGACATCGACCTCAAGCCCGCAGCGGTTCGCGCGCCCTGCAGTGGCCGGCTTGCACCCGGCACACTAGGCTGGGACCCGGGGTTTCCGCCTCTGCCAGCACCGGGGAAAGCAGGTCGAGCAGGGTCTTTTGACCGGGCCGGACTTGCCGAGGCGCTGAACGGCGGTCCTGCTGGCCCCGGGGCGCCGCCCAAATCATGATGTGGGTCACGCCAGCGCCCGTCGGCGCATCCAGCAGCCCTTTGACCGACAGTTCACCGGACTGCCGAGGCAGCGCTAGGAGGCCTCGACGCAGATTGATACCCTCCTCGCCGTCGCCGATGGCTGGGGCGAGTCGTGTGAGTTATTCAGCGTGCCGCTCGACAGGGAGAACCAGCGCCTCGATAACGCGCGAGAGCCGCGCCGGCAAGGCTTCTTCTGACGCCTGAGCATAGGCACCCGAACGAGAGTCTTCTCGACGCAGGCGCGCGGAACGTCGCTACTGATCGACTTAAGCAAGCCCCTAGCCCTTTGGCCTTGGCGCCAACCGGAGGTGGGCGACACTCGGAAGGGCCCTACCGGGGAGCGTCCTCGACGGCAAGAGGCAGACACAGGCACGGACCGGTGCGCGCGCTGGTGAAAGCGCGGTTCCAGACCAGGGCGAGGGGTGTGCCTAACGAGTTCTCGCCGCAGTCGCGGTGGTCCGTGACATCAGGCCTGAGCGTTCAGAATCGGTGAGAGATTCGGCCGGCCAAAGGGCAGCCAAGCCAACCTTGGTTCGGGTGGCGCTGGCCCCCGCGTGAGCCGCCAGGCCCCCCTCAGCCCCGCGGGCTTGCCGAGCAAGGCCCGCCCCTCATTCCGGCTGCAGCGCTGCGGAACGAAGCGTGAACGGCTCCGCCGTTTATCGCCGGCTTGACAGTCAGCGCCCAGACAGGCCGACGGGGTCCATCTCGGTCCGAGCTAGCCGGAACGACGCTAGGGGTTCGCTGGGCGCGAGCGGCTAGTGCCCCCTCGGGGCCTCAAGCCTTGGTGCTGATGATGGAACCGACGCCGGAGGTGGGGGCCGGTGCGGTCGGGGCCTGCACCGAGGGGGTAGCAACGTCTGGCCCGCCACCGTCGTGGTCCGTGTCACCACTCGCGACGGGCTTGGTCTTGACCGCCGGCGCCGGCGGCACGTAAGGCGTGGCGTGACTGACTCCGCTTATGCTCATGCTGCGCTCCTGTGTCCCAGGGCCACTTGCCCTGCAGTTCTCTAACGGCAGCGCGGCGGTAAACTTGAGTTGGGCCGAAGGCGGTCTCAGGACCCGAGGGCGAGTTCGTTCATGCTTTGCGCCGGAGCCCCTGCGACTGCGCCGCGGGCCGCGTCGATTTGTGCAGCCAGGTACTCGGCATCCGCGGCGACCCCCGAAAACCGACCGGATCCCCAGGTGTAGAGCCAGGGCAGCCCAAGGAAATAGAGCCCAGGCGTCGGCGTCACGCCGCGCTGGTGAGCAGGGTAGCCACGCCCATCGAACACCGGGATATCGACCCAGCTGAAATCGGTGCGAAACCCCATACTCCAGATCACGCTGGTTATGCCGGCGCGCTCCATGTCCACTTCCCCGGAAACCGAGCTTGGCTGCCAGGGCGCGAGATAGGGAGCTTCCTCGGGTGCTTCGATGCCGCTGGAATCGATGAACCGGTCGATGGTCGCCTTGATACTCTGCGCGACGGCGTCCGCTTGGTCCAAGTTCTGCCGAAGGTCGTCCCGAAAACGCAGAACCGAGCCGTTCACACCTAGCAGTCTTCCGTAGAGTTCCATGCCCTCCAGGGCAAAGCGCCGCAGATCGATGTCACGGCCGCCGTCGCGCCCGGTGACATAGTGGTTAGCCTTGGCCCGCACCCGCTCGCGTAGCGGATGCTCGTCGATGGGCATGTCGTAGTAGCCCATCTGGTCCAACCACTCCACGACGTCCCGTCCGCGGTACCGGCGGGGGGTACGCGGCGCGCTACCGGTGGCCAAGTGGACCTTGCGCCCGGCCAAGTGCAGGTCCTCGGCGATCTGGCACCCGGACTGCCCGCTGCCCACCACGAGCACGGCCCCCTCTGGCAGTTGCCCGGAATTGCGATAGGACGAAGAGTGGATCTGCACCATGGTTGCAGGAAAACCCGCAGACAGGGGGGGGATTTCCCCCTCGTGATAGGCGCCGGTAGCGACCACCACCTGCTGGGCGCTAAACTCACCCGTCGTGCCCACGACTTCAAAGTGCCCGCCGAGCCGACGCAGCGAGGTGACCGCGACGCCTTCGAGCACCTCGGCGTCGACAAACCGGGCGTAGTCCTCCACGTAGCGGATGATCGCATCCTTCTGCATGAAGCCCTTCGGGTCGCCCCCCGCGTAGGGGAAGCCCGGCAGGGTGCACTGCCAGTTGGGTGTCACCAAGCAGAAGGTATCCCAACGCTCCTCTCGCCAGGCGTGTGCGATGCGGTGCTGCTCCAGGACGAGGCAGGAGATGCCGCGCCGCTTCAGGCAGTAGGCCATGGAAAGGCCGGATTGGCCGCCGCCGACGATAATCACGTCGTGGTGCTGGCCCCTGGGGGCGGACAGGTCGGTCATGCGTGCTACTCCTCGAAACCTTGAACGATTACGCGGGCGTCGGGCCGATGAGCGAAGCGTTTCCCCAGCGCTTCGATGCGCTCGAGTTCAGCCGCTGCGTGGGCGCAACCGAAACCGTACTTCTGCCGCACCCGCTCGCTGGCAATGCCCAACGCAGCCCGACTGCGCCCAAGGAAGTCCTCGAGCGCGTAGCTGCAACCCGGTTGCAGAAAGTCCCGGACGACCAACGAGGGCGAATAACACCGACTCACCGAATCGTCAGGCCAACGCACCACAAAATGCATCTCAGGCATGGATAACGCTCCGAAGGGGCCGCGCTAGTGCCGCGTAGGGGCGCAGGTGCCGACGCGCGCATTCTTCCCAGGTGAAACGCTCGCTCAGCGAGCCCCGCCCGGCGCAGGCCAGCAGCCGTGGCAGGATCACAACTGCGGTGCATGGCCCGGACGATGGAGCCCACGTCGAGCGGGTCCACCCAGAGGCAGTCCCCGTCGCCCAGGTATTCCGTGAAGGGCTCCATGCGCGAGACCACGGTCGGTACGCCACTGGCCATGGCTTCCAGGACCACCAACCCAAAGCCCTCCTTCACCGACGGGAACACCAGCGCCTGGGCGGTCCGCACCAAGGCTGGCATTTCCGCATCGGGCAGTGGGCCGGTGAGGAGCACCGGCGAGCCGGGGCCGGGGCGCAGTCCTGCCTGCGACAGCACCGCGTCGAAACTCGCGCGGTAGTCCTGATGATCCAGTAGGCTCGCACCGCCCGCCACAACCAGTTGCGCCTGCGGCAGGGTCACCCTGACTTGCAGGAACGCCTGCAGGACACGGAGGGTGTTCTTGCGCTGTTCCACGCCGCCCACCGCCAGGAACACCGGTGCCCCGCCGATTCCTAGGCGCTGGCGCAGCACGAGGTCCTCGGTCTGCGCGGCAGGCCCGAAGCGTTTGCGGTCCACGCCATTGCCCACCGGCGTGGCAAGACGGCCCGACTCACGTGCCAACACCGTCTGCCACATCCGGCTCACGCAGAACAGGTGCATCGCGGCGGACACGCCTCGATGCTGCCACTGCACCAGGCGAGGGTCGGTAAAATCGTCGAGGTGGTGAACCGTGCGCACGAAGCCCGGTATCAAGCCCTGCTCAGTCAGGTCCGCCAGCGCGTTGGCACTGATGCCATCCTGAGCGTGGTAGATGTCAAAGCCGGGTTCCTGCGATTGACGGAAATAGGTGACGTAGTCCTCGATGCGGGTACCGACGAGTTCCCGTAGGGAGCCGCAGACCGCTCGTGCAGGTACCAGTTGGTGCCGCGCACGGCCCTCGCGAAAAAGCCCCCGGCCCGTGCTGTCAGGCGCATGTACCACCACGTCGTGGCCACAGTCCTGCAGCGCGTCGGCCAGTTCAAGGGCATGCACCACGCCCCCGCGCGGATTGGTGGAGTGGGTGAGGAGTGCAATGCGTAGTGGCGGGTTCATGCGGCGAGTTTCCCTATGGGCCCGCACCCAATCAGTGGCTCTCGGTCGAAGTCCCAGACGAGGCACTCTTCTCCAGCGGAGCACAAGCGGACTTGGCGGCTTGCATCGCAGCGGCCGATGGCGGCAGCGGGTATCGCGCGCCGGGCGAAACGGTGCAGGACCTCGGGCAGGGCCTCGGAGCTGACGCTTAGCAGGAATCCATAGCTCGGGAAGGTGGACAACAACCAACGCGCCGACGGCACGCCGGCGGGCGCCGGCACGGCGGCTGGATCGATCACTGCGCCCAGTCCCGAGCACTCCAGGAGCATCAAAGCCGTGCCCAGCACGCCCGCCATGCTGATGTCCTTCGCCGCACTGCACAGCCCGGCCTCGGCGAAGGCGGGCAGCAATTCCAGATCGGCGCGCAGGCGCGTGCTTGGCGCCTCGGTGCTCGCATCCCAGAACGAGTAGGGATCGTGATACCGGCCACGCAAGTCGATGGCAGCGACCAGCGTGTCGCCGGGCTTGGCGTGGAAACTCGTGAGCAGGCGGCGGGCGCGCCCGAGCAAGGAAACGGCTAGTTGCTCGCCGTCGCTGCGCGCGTTGCTATGTCCACCGACGATGGGAACGCCATAGGCCCGCGCGGCGCAGGCCATCCCCTGGAGCAACGGCAGCCCGTGCTCGGCGTCTCGGCTCCAAAGCGCATCGACCACCGCCATCGGCCGCCCGCCCATGGCGTAGACGTCGCTCACGTTGACCATCACGGCGCAGTACCCAGCGAACCAGGGCTGCGCCGCGACGAAGTCCCCGAGGAGACCTTCGATGGCGAAAAGAAGGTAGCCGTCACCGTCGGCGATCGCCGCGCAGTCATCGCCCACCACGACCTGGGTGCCGGCCACCCCATCCACGCCAGGCAGCCCCAAAGCGGCCACCACGCCGGCTATGTCGCGCTTGTGCAGAATGCCGCGACTGCGCCGGAGGCCCTCGCCGAGTTCCGCGAGGTTCATGCCACTGCCCGCAGCCCGGGATACAAGGCCACCTCCGGAGCGCTGCGCAAGGCATAGGCGGCCAAATCCGCTTCCATGTTGCGATGCGCCCGTCCGTGCAGTACCGTCTCGCCCAGATCGCGCCAATGCAAGCGTCGGAACAGCGGGGCGTTGCGCTCCTGCACCTTTGCAATGAAGCGCGCACACCCCAGCGCCCTGGCGCTGCCAACCGCATGGCGGATGAGCTCACTGCCGATCCAGGCCACGCCGCGAAAGTCGGGCTCCACCGCGAGCCTCGACCCCTGCCAGAGGCCCGGCTCCAACTGGTGGATGCGCACAGTACCCACCACCCGGTCGGCGATCCCCAGCATACAAGCCACCGCCGCGATGCTGATCGCCCGGGCGTCTGCCGCGTCGCCGTCATCTGCCAGGAAGATCCCCTGCTCCGCGCAGAAGACCGCCTGCCGCAGCCGTCGGCACGCGGCGAGTTCCCAGGCGCTGGTGACTCGCTTCACCCGGTACTCGCCAGGAAAAAAGTCGAAGGGCGGCTGGAGCAGGAGCATGGCGACTCAAGCCTCGTAACCGGATTGCGAGGAACAGGCACCACAGCGTCCGCAACCGGCCTTGATGTCCGCCGAGCGCAAGCGCGCGGCCACCAACATCGCGCCCAGCGGCTCGAGTAGGTCACGCATGAAGGGCGCTGATGGGGCAGCGTGCAGTGCCAGCGGCGTGCCGGAGACCGGGACGAACGGTACGACGAAGGGATAGACGCCAAGGGCTACCAGCCGCTCGCACATCTGCAGGATCGCCTGAGGTGTGTCCCCCAAGCCGGCTAAGATATAAGTGCTGACTTGGCCCCGCCCGAACACCGCAACGGCGGCGCCGAAGGCGGCGAGGTACTGCTCGATGCTCACGGCCGCCTTGCCCGGCATGATGCGCGCGCGCACGTGAGGGGTCACGGCTTCCAGGTGCATGCCCAATGCATCTACGCCGGCAGCCTTCAGCCGCGTGAACCAGACGGGGTCATCGGGTGGCTCGCACTGCGCCTGGAGCGGAAGGTCCACGGCCGCGCGCACCGCAAAGGCGCTGTCGCAAAGCAGTTGTGCGCCTCGGTCCGTGAAATTGGGGGTGCCGGTGGTCATCACCATATGCCTGACGCCATCGAGCAGAACGGCCGCCCTCGCGACCTCGGCCAACTGCTCCGGCGATTTGCGATTGATGGTCCTGCCCGCGGCGAGCGACTCGCCAATGGCGCAGAACTGGCAGGCGGTCCGGCGGTTGCCATAACGCACGCAGGTCTGGAGCACGGTGGTGGCCAGCACATCGCGCCCATGCAACTGCGCGATCTTCCAGTAGGGAACTCCGTCAAAGGTCTGTAAGGCATAAAAGCGCGGGGCATCGGGAAAGCTAAGCGCCCCCAGGTCCACGCCGTCGCGCTTTAGCCGGATCACGCCGTCGGCGCCGGCCGCCTCGGCCACAAAGGGCGAGTGGCGAGCGGACTCCGTATGCACCGGCACCATCACGGTGCGCCCCTTGAGACTCACCGCCTTGTGATCTGTCGGACCGGCCCCGCCCCGCCGGCTTGGCGCGCCGCGCCCCGGCTCAGCCAGCCGCAGCCCCAGCGATTGCATCTCCGTGATCAGGTCTTGCGTCGAGCCCAGGCTGGGCGCGTAGGGGGAATGGTTCATGGCGTGTACTCGTCGACGGGTGGGATTCGACCGCACCAGCCCCGTTGCTTACCATCCGGTGCAGGGGGCGGGCAGGCGTGGTGTCAAGATGCAGGCTTAGCAATTCAGGCCGCGCGTAGTGGCCTACGCTATCCATCATGCGTTTGCGCTTGGTGATGAGGGAGAAATCCAAATCGGCCACCACGAGGCCTTCGCCCTCGCGAAGGGGCTCTGCCAGGTGGACGCCCTCGGGCGAGATCACGGCGCTGTAGCAGCCTCCGCGAAGGGCCCGCTGCAATTGCGCGTCTGGGCACAGGCCAGCGACCTGGGCGTCGGTGAGCCAGCCCGTGGCGTTCACCACGAAGCAACCCGACTCCAGAGCGTGGTGGCGCAAGCTCACCTCCATCTGGTCGGCGAAGATCGGGCCCACCATGGACCCAGGGAACTGGGCACAGTGGATCTCCTCGTGCTGGGCCATCAGCGCATAGCGCGCCAGCGGGTTGTAGTGCTCCCAGCAAGCAAGCGCGCCCAGCCGTCCCACCCGCGTAGCCACGGTATGCAGGCCACTGCCGTCGCCCTGCCCCCAAACCATCCGCTCGTGAAAGGTGGGCGTTATCTTGCGCCGGTGCAGCACTAAGGTTCCATCTGCGTCGAAGATGAGTTGGGCGTTATAGAGCGAGCCGTGGTCGCGCTCGTTCACGCCCAGAACCACGACTAACCCGTGCGCGCGGGAGGAGGCCGCCACTGCATCGGTCACGGGACCTGGCACCGTGACGGCGCGCTCGTAGAGCAGCATGTGCTGAGGGCCCATCGCCGCGGGTGCGAGAACGAAGGAGAAGTAGGGGTAGTAGGGAACCAGGGTCTCGGGAAACACCAGCAGTTCCACCCCCTGGGACGCGGCGTCGGCGATGATCGCCAGTACCTTTTCCACGGTGCCGTGCGCGTTGTCGAGCACAGGGGCCACCTGCGCCGCCGCCACCTTCACCTTCGCCTTCGTGCTCATGGGCGTGCCCCCTGCCCTCTCAAAGGGTCCAGGTGTCGAGGATGAACGCGTTGTCCCGGCGATGCAGCAGCACCAAATCCAGAACATCGAGCGGACTTATCGGTCGGATGCCCGGAATCAGCGAGGGCTCCCCATGACCGTAGAGCGCCTGCAAGGCGAACCGGCAGGCGTAGACCTTGCCTCCCTCCTCCATGAACTTCGCGATCTGCTTGTTGAAGTTCTGGTGCCCCGGGAAGGCCTCGTCACCCAGGGTCGGGAAGCCGCGCTGCACGCCCAGTGTCACGCCGGGCCCATAGAGCAGGATGGAGGTCTCAAAGCCCTTGCGCAGCAGCCGGGTCGCCTGCAGCAGGTTGACGAAGCCGATGGAGCCCTCGAAGGCTACCGTGTGGAAGGTCACGAGCGCCTTCTCACCCGGCAGGGCCTTCACGTCCTCGAATACCTTTTCTTCATAGTCAACGAGGAAGTCTCCCTTCTGGTGTTGTGCTTTTGTTACGGCTGGCATGAACGGATTCTCCGGCGTTGAAGGATGGTTGGGCGGTGCGCCTCGCTCGCGATGCATGGCGGTCCAGGAACTAAGTGTTCACTCCCCGCCACCGACTTTGGCCACGTCCCTATCCGTGGCAAGGGGCGTGCCACCAACGCGGGCTTCGGCTGCGATCGCTGTGCGATCACCCCGCCCTCGCAGGCAATCGCCTGGAGCGTCCGACTATTTCTGGCCTACGCCTGGTACTGCGCCACGCTCTAGGCTCGGTGCACGCACGCCGCAGCGCTCGGACCGGCACAATACCGGTGCCAAAGATCACGGCGCGGCGCCCCCTTGGTGCACTAAGGCCCGGCGAACAGTGTTGATCGCAACGGTGATCGCACCGCTCCGGGAGGGCCGGAGGCAGTGCGGGGCGCGGCACTGCGCACGCCCCCCGGGCCGCGGCCCGGGGCGGCACTACGCGCAGGCACGCTCCATGCGCTGGACCTAGCGGACAATTCCTTTTGCCGCACCGAGCGGGGCTGCCATGCAGAACGATCTGGAGCGCTGGTCCAGGACTATTTTTGAGTCGGACCGTCCCGCCTACCTGAGCATTGCCGATCTCGTCGCGGAGGACATACGTAACGGGAGACTGGCTACTGGAGCGCAGTTGCCGCCGCTGCGTTCGCTCGCCCGCGCGCTGGGTTTGAACTATTCCACCGCCGCACGCGGCTACTCTGAGGCACAGCGCCGTGGCCTCACCGAGGCCCGCGCGGGAGAAGGAACCTTCGTGCGCGTGGGCGGTTCCCCGCAGCAGCGACGCATGCCGGGCTTGGTGGAGATGACAATGAACTTGCCGCCCGAACCTGCTGACCCGGGACTGGCGCGGCGCATGGCCGAGTCCGCCGCAGAAGTCCTCCGCGCCCAGGATCTCGCCTCGCTACTGCGCTACCAGGACTTCGGCGGCGCAGCGCACGAGCGCGATGTGGCAGCGCAGTGGCTTGCCCCCGTGTTGCCTGGGCTCGATTCGTCCCGAGTGCTGATCTGCCCGGGGATCCAGGCCACCTTGCACGCCTTGCTGACGAGCATCGCGGCCCCCGGAGACGCGGTGCTGACGGAGGCCCTGACCTATCCCGGAGTCAAGGCCTTGGCCGCACAGATGGATCTGCGCCTGCACGGACTGGAGATGGACGCCCATGGGATTCTGCCCGAGGCCTTGGAGGCGGCGGTCGTTCAAGTGGGCCCCAAGGCGCTCTACTGCAACCCGACGCTCCTCAATCCAACGACGACGCTCATGCCGCTGGCCCGCCGCGAAGCGATCGCCCGCATTGCGCGCACCCACCGGCTACCCATCATCGAGGACGATGCCTACGGGATGCTCCCAGCGCAAACGCCGACGCCCTTGGCAGCGCTCGCCCCAGAACTCACTTTTTATGTGACGGGCCTGTCCAAGTTTGCCGGCGCTGGCCTGCGCACGGCCTTCCTGGTGTGCCCAGACGGGCGCTCCGCGAAACGGCTGGAGTCAGTACTGCGAAGCACCGTGGTGATGGCGTCGCCGATAACGACGGCGCTGGCAATGCGCTGGCTCTCCGACGGCACCGCCGGGGCGTTGTTGCGGGCAGTCCGGGAAGAGTCGCAGGTGCGCGGTCGCATCGCCGCGCTGGTGTTGCCCCATGGCAGTTTCCGCTCGCACCCGGAAGGCTTTCACCTCTGGCTGTCGCTGCCGCGCCCCTGGAACCGCGCGGAATTCGCGAGCCACCTGCGCGCCCGGGGCGTGGGCGTGGTTGCGAGCGACGTATTCGCCGTGGGAATAACCCCGCCCCCGGCGGTGCGCGTGTGTCTCGGCGGCGCGGCCAATCGCGCGCAGGCAAGGCATGCACTGGAACTCATCGCCGACACCCTGGAGCAGACTCCCGCCGTGGCCACTGGGGCGCTCTAGGCTCGCGCCGTGCACCACGGGAGTGCGCCGGAGCCAGCGTGCTGCGCGGGGCCCTGCGCCGATCGCCGCCAGGGCCCGTGTTCCGGGGCACACAGCCTCCCGGCACGGCGATTGCATAGAGGCTACCCGGCACGCCTCGCGCGCCTTAGTGGCAACTGGGAGAGCGGACTTATCGTGGCGACAAAGAAGAAGCGGCAGGAGAGTCGGATCAAAGTGGCTTGCGTTCAAATGGAGCCGATGGTGGGACGCAAGGACGCGAATCTGCGCAAGTCGCTGGAGATGATCGAGATCGCGGCCGCCGCCGGGGCCGACCTGATCGTGCTACCCGAGTTGTGCAACTCGGGCTACGTCTTCGAGACGCGGACGGAAGCCCGCGCGCTTGCAGAGCCCATCCCCGGTGGCGCCACCTGCGAAGCCTGGCAAAAGGCGGCCGCCGGGCTGCAGGTGACCATCGTCGCGGGCGTAGCGGAACAATCGCAGGGCATGCTCTACAACAGCGCCGTGCTCATCGGACCCCAGGGCTTGGTTGGCAGCTTCCGCAAGGTGCACCTCTGGAACGAGGAGAACCTCTTCTTTGAACCGGGAAACTACGGGTTCCCCGTGTACGACACCCCGCTCGGCCGCATCGGCATGATGATCTGCTATGACGGCTGGTTCCCCGAGAGCTACCGACTGTGCGCGCTCCAGAGTGCAGACATCATCTGCATTCCGACCAATTGGGTGCCAATCCCGGGACAGGATCCCAGCCGCGAGGCCATGGCCAACATCCTGTGCATGGCCGCGGCCCACTCCAACAGCCTGTTCATCGCAGCCGCGGACCGTGTGGGCACCGAACGCGGCCAAGCCTTCAACGGCCAGAGTTTGGTGGTGAGTTGCACGGGCTGGCCCGTGGCCGGGCCGGCGAGCGCCACGATGGAAGAAATCATCTACGCCGAGGTCAACCTCGCCGACGCCAGGCGCAAGCGCAACTGGAACGAATACAACCAAGTCCTGCGAGACCGTCGACGCGATGTCTATGACGAGATGCTGGGCAGCGGCGCCAAGCCGGGGTGGTACTGAGAGCAGCCGGGCTCCTTCCCGCAGCATTCGGCCCCCATGGTGCGGGCCGGACACCGGTGGGCGCTCTGCCCGCCGGCTGGCCAATGCACCCCTAAAGATCGGAGAGATAGAGGAATTAGCATGCGCCTGAAGCTTCACACTCTTGCCTGCACGACGGTCCTGGCCCTGGGCTGGGCGACCGGCCAGAACGCGGTGGCCGCGGACCCCATCAAGATCGGCGTCCCCGTCGGCCTGTCCGGCGCTAACAGCGTCGTCGCCCCCTCGGTCGTGCAGTCCGCAGAACTCGCGGTCGAGGAGATCAACGCCCGGGGTGGTGTGCTGGGCCGCCCCCTTGAACTGGAGGTTGCTGACGACGGCAGTGGCGCCGCCGGCGCGAAAAAGGCCTTCGACTCCCTCATCTACCAGAAAAAGGTCGACGTTCTGATCTCGATGGAAACCAGTGCCGCGCGTAACGCTGGGCTGCCCATCGTCACGCGCGGCAAGACGCCCTTTATCTACACGTCGTTCTACGAGGGCCGCTCCTGCAACAAGTACCTCTACGTCGACGCCTGGGTTCCCGACCAGCAGGTGGCTCCCATCGTGGATTTTTTCAGGACGACCTACAAGGCCAAAACCTACTTCCTGATCGGTAGCGACTATGCCTTCGGGCGGGGCATGCTGCAGTTCACCCGGGGGTATATCGAAAAGACGGGCGGGAAAGTAGTTGGCGAGGAATATCTGCCCATGGACGGGTCCGACTGGACCGCCATCGTCTCCAAGCTTAAGGCCGCAGGCCCTGACGCGCTGGTGACCTCCACCGCCGGCGGCGCGCCCAACGTGACGTTGACGAAGCAGCTTCGTGCCGCCGGCGTCAAACTACCTTACGGCAACCTTGCCGTGGACGAGGGAACGGCGAAGAGCATGGGACCGGATGCCGAAGGCATCTACATTTCCGGCTCCTACTTCACCAACGTGGACGGCGTGAAGAACAAGGAGTTTCTCGCTGCCATGCAGAAGAAGTTCGGCACCGGCCTGAAGACTCCCAACGACCTGTCCGTGCCCCAATACGAAGCGGTCTACCTCTACAAAGCCGCCGTGGAAAAGGCCGGCAGCACCGCCGCCGACAAGGTCGTCCCCCTGCTCGGCCAGGTTTCCTTCGAGGGTCCACGCGGCCTGATCCGGATGAACAAGCAGCGGCACGCACCGCTTACCATGTACCTGGGCCAGGTGCAGAAGGACGGTGGCATCAAGATCCTCGAGTCCTTCAAGGACGTTGATCCCGGCGACCAATGCCCTAGCCTGAAGTAGCACCGCCAACCAAGGAGGCCGCTACCGCAATCGGTGGCGGCCCAATCGAACATGTCCGCCACGGTGCTTGACATCATCACCACCGCTGCCTTGCTCTACGCGGTGGCCGCAGGGCTGCTGATCGTCTTCGGCGTGATGAAGATCATCAACTTTGCGCACGGCGCCTTTCTGACGGTAGGGGGCTACGCCGCTCTCGCCGTCACCCACTGGGGTTTGAACCCCTGGTTCTCCCTGCCAGCGGCCTTCGTCGCGGGCTGCGCCTGCGGGATGCTGATCGAGCGGGTCGTAATGCGCCCCCTGTACTCCCGCCCCTTGGATGCGATCCTCGCCACCTGGGGCCTGGGGATCATACTCGGCCAATTGATCACGCTGGCCTTCGGCCGCGAGGTGCAGTTCGTGCGCAGCCCCCTTGCCGGCACGATGAATTTCCTCGGTACGGCCTACTCCGAATACCGGTTGAGCGTCGTGCTGGCGGCCGCCGTCCTGGCGGGTGCCTTGGGCCTTGCACTGAATGGGACCCGGTTGGGCCTCAACACCCGTGCCGTGATCATGAACGAGAACTTGGCTCGCGCACTGGGCATCGACAGCGCGCGCGTGCGCTTTGGGACATTCTCCCTGGGCGCCGGATTGGCTAGCCTAGCCGGTGCGCTGATCACCCCACTGTCGAGCGTCGACCTGAACATGGGCGTGCCCTGGCTGGTCAATGCCTTCATGCTCGTGCTGGTTTCGGGCGTGTCCCTTATCAGTCTGGGCATTGCCTGCCTGGTCCTCGGTGGCGCCCAGGTGCTGGTGAGCACCTACTTGAACCCCATTTTGGGCGGCCTCACCATCGTCGTTCTGGCTGCGTTGCTGCTGCGCCTACGACCCAAGGGTTTCTCCCGTGACTGATACACGCCGCGACAGCGACCTGCGGCTAGTGCTCGGGCTCGGCGCGCTGGCGCTCGCCTCCGTTGCCCTGGGGCCGTACATTCTGCCGACCTTCCTGATCAACAGCCTCCTTCGCGCCATTCTCTACGCCGCCGTCGCCCTGACGGTCGACGTTCTCTGGGGATACACGGGGATCCTGACCTTCGGCCAGTCGGCGTTTTTTGGGATCGGCGCCTATGCCGTTGGTCTGGTCTTCACCCACATGGGATTCAGTGCGAGCCATGCCCTGCTGGCTCTGGTGCTTAGTTTGGTAGTGTCCGCATCGACTGCGCTCCTCGTCGGCTGGCTGTCCTTCTACCCGGGCGCCTCCCCGCTCTATGCGTCGGTCGTCACGCTGGCACTCCCCATCGTGGTCACGCAGATCCTGTTCTCTGCCGGTACGTTTACTGGTTCGAGCAGCGGCCTGTCCGGGTTCGAGAGCTTCGACATTTCCATAGAGATCTGGTTCTGGATCAGCGGCACGTTCCTCGTGCTGCTCACCGGGGTGGCCTGGCTGTTCGTGCGCAGCGACGCGGGCAGGATGCTGGTGGCCATTCGCGAGAATGAAGCGCGCTGCGAGTATCTCGGCATCAGTGTCTCGCGCCTAAAAATCCTGCTGCTCATGGCCGCCGCCCTGGTCGCGGCGCTCTCGGGCTACCTCTTTGCCTCGATGCAGATGGTCGTTGCCCCCGAGTATGCCGGCTTCGTTTTCGGGACCGAACTCGTGATCTGGGTGGCGCTGGGTGGGCGCGGCTCGCTCGTGGGCCCGGTGCTGGGTACCCTGTTCATCGACGTCGGCAGCGCGTACCTGAGCGGCAACCTGCCCTACGTATGGAAGCTCCTCGTGGGAGTCGCCTTCGTCGTGGTTATCGTCGCCTTCCCCGGAGGGCTGCTGCCCTTGCCGATGGCTCTGCTGCGGCGGCTGCGCGGCATTCCTCCCCCGGCCCGCGGGCGCGGTCCCATGCTGGAACTGGCCGAACCTCGCGCCTTGCCGGGACTCCGGGGAGACAGTGCCAGCGCGCTGGTCCTGGAGGGGGTGTGCAAGAATTTCGGCAGCCTGCGGGTTCTAGACGGCATCAGCTTTCGGGCGGGGCGTGGGGAACTGCTCAGCGTGGTGGGCCCGAACGGCGCCGGTAAAACCACGCTCATGCGCTGCATCAGCGACGGCGCCGAACGCAGTCGAGGGCGCGTCCTCATCAACGGCTTCGACACCGGCCGGTTGCCACCCGAGCGCTGCGTGGCGTTCGGCATCGGGCGCAAGTTCCAGACCGCGAACACCTTCGATTCCCTCACCGTCGCCCAGTCGCTGCGCATTGCGCGCAGTCGGCTGGAACGCCCCTGGCTATTGCACTGCTCGCGCACGCTCGCGCTGCCGGATGCGGCCCTGCAGGTCATCCGGGCCACCGGCTTGGACGAGCACCTCGACATGGCTGTGCGCCACCTCTCCCACGGTCAGAAACAAGCCTTGGAACTAGCCATGGTGTTGGCCCTAGAACCCAACGTCCTGCTGCTCGATGAACCGACGGCCGGTCTTACCAAGGCGGAGCGGACCTTGATCGGGCGCATCCTGAGAGACCTCACCGAACACCACGGGCTGTGCATACTGTTAGTCGAACATGATCTCGACTTCGTCCGGGAGGTGAGTTCCCGGGTCATCGTGCTTCATCAGGGGCAGATCTTGCTCGACGCAACGGTGGCCGAGGTGGTCGAATCCGAATTGGTGCGCTCGATTTATGCAGGCGTCGGCAGCCACGGGGAGTCGCCTTCGTGACCCCGGCGCTGGAACTCCAGGGCATTAGCAGCGGCTACGGCGAGGCGCTGGTGCTGCGCGAAGTCGATCTCACGCTGGCCCCCGGGGAGGTTCTCGCGGTGCTGGGCAAGAACGGAATGGGAAAGAGCACGCTCCTGAAAACGGTGATGGGCTTCCTACCTCTGGCGGCCGGGCAGGTTCGCCTCTTTGGCGAGAGCATCGGCGGCCACCCACCCCACGTGGTGGCGCGCGCCGCGGTTGCATACACACCACAGGAGCAGGCCCTGTTCCAGGACTTGAGCGTTGAGGACAACCTGCGTCTGGGCCTGCGCCGGGACCGGCAGCTGCGCGTTGGCATCGAGCGCGCCGGGGAGATTTTTCCTTTTCTGCCCCAACGCCTCGCGCAGCGGGCGGGGACGCTCTCGGGCGGCGAACAGAAGATGCTCCTCGTGGCGCGCGCGCTCCTCTGCCAGCCGCGCCTGATGCTGATCGACGAGATCACCGAGGGGCTGCAGCCCTCGGTGATCGAGCGCCTGTCCGTGGCCTTGCGCGCCGAGTGCGAACGCACCGGCGTATCCATCCTGCTCATCGAACAGAACGTGGGTTTCGCCCGTGGGCTCGCGCAGCGCTACGCGGTGATGAAGCGCGGTGAGTTGGTGGACCAGGGCGCCATGCATGGCGAAGACACCGCGGCCCGCATCGCCGCGCACTTGAACGTGTGAGGATCCTGATGAGAGCGAGCCCAGCACTGGAGCTGAATACCTTTTCCATCGTTGCCCACTGCCCCCGCACCGGCATGCTCGGTGCCGCGGTCAGCACGGCGGTGCCCGCCGTTGGCGCGCTGTGCCCCTTCGTCAGCACAGGGCTGGGCGCTGTGTGCACTCAATCCTGGGTCAATCCCTACCTGGCGCTCGAGGTCCTACGCCGTCTCCAGGCGGGTGAGAGTGCCCCTGCCGCCCTGGATGCGGCTCTGGCCGCTGACGAGGGGCGGGATCTGCGGCAGATCGGTGTGGTGGACGCCACGGGCAAAGCGGCGGCCTGGTCGGGCATCGAATGCACGGGTTGGTACGGGCACATCGTGGAGCCGCACGTGAGTATTCAGGGCAATATGCTCACGGGGTCCGACACCCTCGACGCGATGGCGCGCGCGTTCCACGATGCCGCCAGCGCGGGCCTCCCGGAGCGATTGCTGCTGGCCTTGAAGGCCGGCGACGAGGCGGGCGGGGACCGGCGTGGGCGACAGTCGGCGGCCTTGAAGGTGCATCACCGGGAGGCGTACGCGTGGGTGGATCTGCGGGTGGACGAACATCCTCATCCCGTAGCCGAATTGGGCCGTATCTACGAAATTGCGCGCATACAAGTGCTGCCCTTCGTGGCCGGCATGCCACGACGGGGGGAACCTGCGGGCGGACTCGCCCCTGAGGTGAGCGCCATGCTGCTCCTCCCGCCGACCGAGCGCCCCGGCGGCGGCAGTGCAGCCTGATGGCGTGCACGCCAGCACGCCCGCGCCGCTCCCGCTATCATTCGCAGTGATGCGTCCGATGCAGGCCCCTGCCCTCAGACGCAGGTCAGCACCGCGGACGCGAAACACACGGGGGGATCCTGCGCCATGATCGACCTGTACTATTGGCCCACGCCCAACGGGCACAAGATTACCCTGTTCCTCGAGGACGCTGGGGTCCCCTATCGGATAATCCCCGTCCACATCGGCGAGGGCGAACAGTTCGCTCCGGCGTTCCTGCGCATCGCGCCAAACAACCGGATGCCCGCCATCGTGGACCACGCGCCTGTCGATGGAGGCGAGCCGCTTAGCCTGTTCGAGTCGGGTGCCATCTTGCTCTACCTAGCTGAGAAGACGGGGAAATTTCTGGCCGCTGACTTGCGCCCCCGTCAGGAGACGCTGCAGTGGCTGTTCTGGCAAATGGGTGGCCTGGGTCCCATGTTGGGCCAAAACCATCACTTCAGCCAATATGCTCCGGAACCCCTTCCCTACGCCATCGACCGCTACGTGCGGGAGACATCGCGGCTCTACGCGGTGGCCGACGGCCGCCTTGCCGACCGGGAGTTCCTTGCGGGCGACTACTCCATCGCCGACATGGCTTGCTACCCGTGGATCGTGCCCCACGAGCGCCAGGGTCAGAACCTGGACGATTTCCCGAACCTGAAACGGTGGTTCAGGACCATCGCCGCCCGCCCCGCCGTGGAGCGAGCCTATGCCCGCGGCCGCGAGCTGAGCACGGCAGCGGTGGTGACCGAGGCGTCGCGCCGGCTCCTCTTTGGGCAGGACGCGGCGACCGTGCGCCAAGCGGCGGCCACGTAGCGGCGCGACGCCCCGTGATCGACATCGGCGCGAACCTCTGCTCGGGGCAATTTGCCCGGGACCTTCCGGACGTACTGGAGCGCGCCCGCGCCGCCGGGCTAACGGGCGTAATCGTCACGGGAACGACGGTGGCCAACTCCCAAGAGGCAGTACGCCTCGCGCGGCATCACCCCGGCTGGCTCTTCACTACGGCGGGCGTGCATCCGCACCACGCCGACGCGGCCATTACCGTCACTGGCCTGCAGGAGACGATCGCGGCCGCGGCCCGCGAACCCGAGTGCGTCGCCGTGGGGGAGTGCGGCCTGGATTGGCACCGTAACCTAGCCACACACGCGGCCCAACTCGCCTTGCTCGAACTCCATCTCGAAGTCGCCATCGACTTGGGCAAGCCGCTATTCCTGCACTGCCGCGACGCCCATGGGGACCTGCTGCGGGTCTTGGACCGGCACGCTGGGTCGCTCCCGCCGTGCGTCGTGCATTGCTTCACCGGAGATGCGGGGCAGGCAGCCGATTACCTTGAGCGCGGCTTCCACATCGGCATCACGGGCTGGGTAGCGGATGACCGCCGCGCCGCGCCCCTGCGCGAGGCCCTGCCGCACCTCCCATCGGAGCGGCTCATGGTGGAAACGGACGCGCCCTATCTCATGCCCGCGAATCGACCGCGCTCGCAGCTGCGCGACCGCAACGAGCCCGCCTTCCTACCTTGGGTGATCCAGGCCGTGGCTTCGCACTCAGGCCGGCCAGCCGCCGAGGTGGAGCGCTCGAGCACCGCGGCGGCACAGGGCTTTTTCGGGTTGCCCGTCCGCTGAGCCCGCGTCAGCCCCGCCGACCGCGCAGCGCGCGGCCCATGGCCGGAGTAGGATGTGCCCCGCGTGTCGGCACAGTGAGCGCCTGAAGCGCCGTTACCACGCAAGCCTGGGGAGGGGAGGACGCACTATGGATAGGGCTATCGCACGGGCCCGCGGGCTTGAGACGGATGCTGTCGAGCCCTTTCGCCGGATTCGCCAAGCAACGCAGTCGCTGGCTGAGGGACTCTCCGAGGCGGACCTCACCGTCCAATCCATGCCCGATGCGAGCCCGGGCAAATGGCACCTGGCACACACCACCTGGTTCTTCGAGGAATTCCTGCTCTGCCCTGCGCTGGGGGGCTACCGCAGCTTCGATCCGCAGTATCGTTACCTGTTCAACTCCTACTATGAGGCCGTCGGGCCGCGCCACCCGCGTGCGCTGCGGGGCCTACTCACCCGGCCCGGCCTAGACGAGGTGCTCGCCTACCGGCAGCACGTTGACGCGGGCGTGGGGCACCTGCTGCACCAGTCGCTTCCGGCGGAAATGGCCGCCCGCCTGGAATTAGGGCTGCACCACGAGCAGCAGCATCAGGAACTCCTGCTCACGGATCTACTGCACCTCTTTGCGCAGAACCCACTGCGCCCGGCCTATCGCGCGCTACCCGCCCCAGCCCCGGCACGGGCGAGCCCGCTGCGCTGGGTCCCGGTGGATGGGGGCATCCACGCAGTGGGCCATGCCGGCGCGGATTTCCGCTTCGACTGCGAGGGACCGCGCCACGAGGTGCTGCTGCGACCCTTCGAACTCGCCTCGCGGCCGGTAAGCTGCGCCGAGTGGTTAGAATTCATGGCAGCCGGTGGCTATGCTGATGCCGGCCTGTGGCTCGCCGACGGGCGGGCCCAGGTAAACGCCCAGGGATGGCAAGCGCCACTTTACTGGGAAGAACGCGATGGGGTCTGGTACCAGATGACCCTCGGCGGGCTGCAGCCCTTACAGGCAGCCGCCCCGGTATGCCATGTAAGCTACTTCGAAGCCGATGCCTACGCGCGTTGGGCCAGCGCGCGCCTGCCCACCGAGGCGGAGTGGGAGGTGGCGGCCTGCGGCTCCCCCATCGAGGGCAACTGGATGGATTCCGGCGCGCTGCGGCCGCTGCCCGCTACGGGCAGCCGGGCGCTGCAACAGCTCTACGGGGATGTGTGGGAATGGACCGGGAGCGCCTTCCTGCCCTACCCGGGCTTCCGCCCTGATCCCGGCGCCATCGGCGAGTACAACGGCAAGTTCATGAGCGGGCAATTCGTCCTGCGCGGCGGCTCTTGCGCTTCGCCGCAGGGACATCTGCGGCAAAGCTACAGAAATTTCTTCCAGCCCTGGCAACGCTGGCAGTTCAGTGGCCTTCGTCTGGCGAGGGACCTCTGATGTGGGGGGGGCCGCCCACGCGGCTAGTTCTTCCGGCCTTCGCCCAAGCGGTGGTCGAGGGCCTCTCGCAGGCGCAGAAGTGCATCCCCAGCACCTGGCTCTACGACCAGCGCGGTTCTGAGCTCTTCGAGCAGATCACCGAGTTGCCCGAGTACTACCCCACCCGCACGGAGATCGGCATTCTGGAGCGTCACCTCCCCGAACTCGCGCGTGCCGTGGGAACCCACACGGCCGTAGTGGAATTCGGCAGCGGATCGGCGCGCAAGACGCGGCTGCTGCTCGCCGCGTTGGCGTGTCCGCAGGCCTACGTGCCGATCGATATCTCAACGGAGTTCCTCCTGGCGTCCGCCGCTGAGATGGCCGAACGCTTCCCCGGTCTGCGCGTGGAGCCCGTGACCGGCGACTTCATGGGTGAGGTACAGCTACCGGCGTGGCTGGAGGGCTGCAGCGCCCCGCGGCTGGGGTTTTTCCCAGGGTCGACCATCGGAAATTTCACGCCGGATCAAGCGCGGCGCTTCCTGGCACGGACGCGCAGGCTTTTGGGCCCCCGAGCTTGGCTCCTGATTGGCGTCGACACCACGCGGGATCCAGATGTGCTCATCCCCGCTTATGATGATGCGCAGGGCGTCACGGCCGCCTTCAACTTGAACCTGCTGGCGCGGATGAACCGGGAATTGGCCGCGGACTTCCAACTCGAGCATTTTGCGCACGCCGTGCGCTACCTCGAGGAGCCGACGGATCCGCTGTGCGCAACACGCCAGGGCCACGTCGAAATGCATCTGGTGAGCTCGCGGGACCAGGACGTTCGCGTGGCAGGCCGAGACTTCCACTTCCTGGCACAGGAGAGCATCCACACGGAGAACTCGTACAAGTACGCGCCAGAGGCGTTCCTGGACTTGGCCACGCAAGCGGGATGGAGCCGGGCCCAGCGCTGGATGGATGCCGATTCCCGCTTCACCGTCGCACTGCTACGGGCCAGCGGCGCAGACCCCGGCTCACCCGACGGGACATGAACTTGTAGAATCGCGCCACTGCCCCCATCTACCTAATGCGGAACTCAACCTGCATCAACCTAACGAAGAGAAGCCATGACACGCCAACCCCTGAAACCCAGCGGCACCGGATCGAAACGTCTGACCCGCGCCACATCCCTCGCCCTGGCAGCCGTGCTCGGCCTCACGCTGCTGTGCTTGGACGCGGAGGCCAAGCGGCTCGGCGGCGGTGGCAGCTTCGGACGCCAGTCATCGAACGTGAGCCAGCGCCAAGCCGCCGTGCCCGCACGCGAGCCAGCGCGCCAAGCGGCACCCACGCCGCAGCCGACGCCGACCGCGCCAATAGCTCAACCGCAGCGTAATCGTTGGCTCGGCCCCCTCGCGGGCATTGCCGCCGGTGTGGGCATCGCCGCGCTGATGTCGCACTTCGGCTTCGGCGGCGCCATGGGCGGAATGCTCGGCAGTCTCCTCATGCTCGTTCTCCTCGGATTCGGCCTGATGCTCATCTGGCGCTTGATCCGCGGTGGCATGGCCCCTCAAGATAACCGTCTGCGACCGGTCTATAGTGCGCCGGACGCCGGCGTCGCGGCAGCGTCGGTAGGCACAGCCCCGTTCACGCCGGTATCGGTCTCCGCCGGTGGCGGGAGTGCGGCACCTGCGGCCACCTGGTCGATTCCCGCCGGCTTCGACGTTCCCGGCTTCACGCGGACGGCCAAGGTGAACTTCATCCGCCTGCAGGCGGCCTGGGATGGGCGCAACCTAGCCGACATCCGTGAGTTCACCACGCCAGAGATGTACGCGGAAATAAAGCTACAGATCGACGAGGATCACGGTGCGACGAACCGCACCGAGGTGGAGCAACTGGAAGCGGAACTCCTGGGCGTGGAGACCACGGCCAAGGATTACCTGGTGAGCGTGCGCTTCACTGGGAGCATCCGTGAAGCCGCCTCCGTACCGGCTGCCCCCTTCCAGGAAGTGTGGAACCTAGTTAAGCCGCTCGACGGACACAGCGGCTGGGTGCTCGCGGGAATCCAGCAGGTCAGTTAGGTAACCCGGGCAGCAAGAGGGCCCGCCCCTTAGTGGGGGAGGGCCCTTTTGCTGTTCGGACCCGTGACGGGCCGAAATCTCAGTGGCTGATCATCCAGGGCCGCTTGCTGGGAAATGCCTTCTTTCCCCCGACAGAGGCCTGGGTGGCCGACGGGGCCACGGCGCTACCGCATCCGCAGCCTGGCCCGTGGCGATGCCCACCGTCAGCCGTGCTCCTGGGCGCATGCGCACTGCGCTCATTGACCGAATGGGCCTGACGGGTGGACGCCGATAGGGTGGCCAGCGCAGGCGCAGTGGCTAAAATCCGCTGCGCCGACTTCGCGCAGACCGGGCAGGCCAGGGGAGCTTGGTACTGGGCCATGGACCGTAGTGCCTCGAAGGTGCCGCAGTCCGGGCACTGGTACTCGTAGACGGGCATCAGGGGCATCCCGGCTCAGAGGTCCTGCGCCAGCGGGATATCCACCGAGCCCGTGATGTGCTTGATAGGTCCGTTGGCGTTCGGGCGGATGTCGAAGTCGAAGATCTCCGTGGGCAGGAACAAAGTGGCGCAGGCGTTGGGGATATCCACCACGCCACTGATGTGCCCTTGCACCGGCGCGCAGCCAAGGATGGCGTAGGCTTGCGCCCGTGAGTAGCCAAACTTGGTGAGGTACTCGATAGCGTTCAGGCAGGCCTGCCGATAGGCGATGTGCACGTCCAGGTAGTGCTGCTTGCCCTGCTCGTCGACCGATATGCCCTCGAAGATCAGGTAGTCGTTGTAGGTGGGCGTAATGGGGCTGGGCTTGAAGATGGGGTTCTTGATCCCGTACTTGGCCATGCCGCCTTTGATGAGTTCTACCTTCATGTGCACCCAGCCGGCCATCTCGATGGCGCCGCAGAAGGTGATCTCACCATCCCCCTGGCTGAAGTGAAGGTCCCCAACCGACAGGCCAGCGCCCGGAACGTAGACCGGGAAGTAGATCTTCGATCCGCGCGAGAGGTCCTTGATGTCGCAGTTCCCACCGTGTTCGCGCGGGGGCACCGTGCGGGCACCGGTCGCGGCTGCCCGTGCCTTGGCTTCGCCCGTGAGACGGCCCATGTGCGCCGTGGCGGCATAGGGCGGGTTCGCGAGCGGAGGCACGCGCGTCGGGTTGGTGTCGATGATGGCTTGCTCGCGCGAGTTCCAGGTCTCCAACAGGCCGGGCGACGGGAGGCAACCGATGAGGCCGGGATGGATCAACCCGGCAAAACGCACCCCAGGCACGTGGCGCGAGTGCGTGTAGACGCCGGAGATGTCCCAGATGGACTTCTGCGCCAGCGGGAAATGCTCCGTAAGGAAGCCGCCGCCGTTCTTTTTCGAGAAGAAACCGTTGAATCCCCACAGGTTCGACGGAAAGGCTCCGATATCCAGGAGGTCAACCACCAAGAGGTCGCCTGGCTCGGCCCCCACAACGCCCACCGGACCGCTGAGGAAGTGCACTTGACTCAGGTCGACGTCGCGCACGTCGGCCGCTGAATCGTCATTTTTAATCTGGCCGCCGGTCCAGTCGTAGGTCTCGATGATGAACTCTTCACCGGGTTTGACCATGGACACCATCGGGATGTCGGGATGCCAGCGGTTGTGAATCATGTCGTTGTTGTACGGGGAGGACGAGAGGTCTATTTCAATGATCTTCTTAGGCATTTCTTTCCCTTTGCATTGAGAGTCAAGGTGATCGCCGACAGGCCCGCAGGCAGCCAGGCCGCTTCCACCGCACGCCCCCCCGATTAGCGACGCGCTGCGGAAACAAATGCGTAGGCCCAACCTTCTGGGTGCCTCCGCAGGTTCTTGGATCCCGTCGACATGTGGGTAGGTGCAGCCCACCGAACGCCCAAGGCCAGCTGTTCCCTGCGCCGTCAAACGCGGAACCCGGAGGCTTCACTGCAATCCACATGCCATCAGGGTCTCCGAGCGCCTTCCGCGCACCAATCCCGAACATGCTCAAGCACTTACGCCGTGCTCCGTCGTGGGTGATTGACCAAGGTCCGCGTGCGTGCGCACGGGTGTGGTGCCTCAAGCTCAGAATCGCGCCCCGACACGCACTGTATCGGTGCCCAGGCCTGTCTAACCCGATTTGCGGCGCGGACGCGCTGGCCGCGGTACCATGTTTGACGACGGTTAGGACGCAATGCGGGCTCCTCCGGGTGCCTGCCCCATGGCCCCGCCTCAACAGCGCGTATGCACACCCATGCCCAGCACCCAGGCCCCCGCCGCCAGTCCTCCATTGCCGATCCACGTGCTGCCCTGCGCCGCTGTGGAGTGTGCCGTTCTCGGTGGTGAGCCCCCGCGGCTGCTCGCGCTCAACGCGCGCGCAGCCGTCCTGGCGGGCACGAAGGTGGGCCCCGGCGACGCCTTGCAGATTTTACTTCCCCGGTGCTCCGCAGCGGAGTTGCAGGCACGTTGCGAGGAAGTCGCCGCCACCGCGCAGCCGTGGTATCGATCTGCAGGACCAGGCGTGCCGGGCGGGAGTCCCGAACTCTCCCTGCTTCCAAATGGGCCCGGACGGGTGTTGGTGCTGTTCCAGGACCACTTGGCGACACCTGGTGCCGATCCGTTGGCATGGTTGCAGGCGCTTCCCGTGGCCGCACTGTTGCTCGCCGGGGACAGCGACCAGATCCTGGGCGCGAACGCTGCGCTGTGCTCACTTATCGGGCGTGGCGCAGATCAAGCCCCCACCGGGCGCCTCAACGACCAGGATTGGTTCCCCGCAGAAGTCCTGGCTGCGCTGGGCCCATCCGGCGGCGAGCTGAACGTCCCTAGCGCGCAACTGCGGCGCAGTCTGGGCGGTAACCTGCCGGTCTTGCTTCAACTGCGCCCCGTGCCCACGGCGCTGGGTTCCGCGCGCCTGATGGTGCTGCGTGAGGATCTGGGCGAGCCGCAATTGCTGCGTGAACTGGAACTCATGCGGCAGAAATTCGAAGCGACCTTCGATGCCAGCGTGAACTACACGGTCATCAGCCGCGTGGCTGACGGGACCTTCCTGGCAGTCAACCGGGCGTTTACCAGGCTCACTGGCTACAGCGTGGAAGAAGGCGTGGGTCGTCGCGCGGTCGACCTGCAGCTCTACGCCGATCCCGCCCAGCGCGAGGAGGCCTTCGGTCAACTGCGTGCGACCGGTTTCCTGGAAGACTTCCCGTTCACTTTGCGTGCACGCGATGGGCAGTTCCGTGAATGTCTGCTGAGCGCCCGCCTAGTCCAGATCGACGCGGTGGCCTGTGCAGTGTCCGTCGTTCGTGACGAGACCGACCTGCACCGCAAGGAGCGCGCGCTCGCCCGCTCGGAAGCGCTATTTTCAGCGGCGTTCCACAACAGCCGAGACTGCATCACCATCACTCAAGGCGACAAGGGCACCTTCCTGGACGTCAACGAGGCCTTCGAGCGACTCTCGGGATACACCCGTGATGAATTGCTCGCGCACACTTCTCTCGAGTTGGGTTTGGTGCCAACCCCAGGGATGCGCGCGAAGCTCGTGCAAATTCTGGCGGAGGAAGGCGGCGTCACAGACTTTCCGTGGACGCTGCGCAACCGTAGCGGCGAGTCGCGCGAGTGCTTGCTCAGCGCCTCACGCATCGACCTGGGTCCACCGATGACCGCCGTGGGGGTGCTGCGCGACGTCTCGGCGACGCGCCAGCGCGAGCGGGAGTTACGCGACTCGGAGCGCAAATACGCGGCGATCTTCCACAACAGCCTGGATGCCATGGCCATCACCCGTGATGCGGACGGAGTGCTGCTCGACGTGAATGGCGCCTGGGAAGCCCTGACCGGGTACGCCCGGGAGGAGGCCGTGGGTCATAGCCTGGCCGATCTCGGGCCGATCGGGAGGATGCGCCCGGCCGTGGGAGACTCCAAACCGGGTGGAGGGGTCAGGCCGTCGGACCGTCCGATCCTTTTGCATCGACGCGATGGGGAGCAGCGTCATTGCCTTCAGACCCTCTTCCCGGTGCAAGTCAAGGGGGAGGCCTGTCAGGTTTCCATCTCCCACGACATCACCGATGCGCTGCGCCGCGAGGGGGAACTCAGGGAGTCGGAGCAAAAGTTCTCGGCGGCCTTTCACGCCAGCGTGGACGCGATCGTTCTGAGCCGCGCCGCTGACGGACGCATCCTCGACGTGAATCAGGCCTTCGAGCGCATTAGCGGATGCACTCACAGCGAGGTAGTGGACCACTCAGCGGAGCAGCTCGGCCTCATCGAACTGCCGGGGGGCCGCCCTGCCTTCGTGGAACGGCTCATGCACGAAGGCAGTGTGGTGGATTTTTTGTGCACCTTGCACAGCCGTGGTGGAGACACGCGTGACCTGCGGCTCACGGCCTATCCTATCCAGGTCAAGGAAGAGGCTTGCATTGTGAGCGTGGGCCGCGACATCACCCTGGAGCGTCAGCGCGAGCGGGCACTCCAGGAGTCCGAGGCAAAATTTTCCGCCGCCTTCCGGGCTAGCCCGGAAGCTATGGCGATCGTGCGCACGGAGAGCGGGGAAGTCCTGGACGTGAATGCAGCCTGGTGCCGGCTCACGGGCTACTCTCGCGAAGAGGTCATTGGCCATCACCCCGCGGACATCGGTATCGTCGACGCGAGCCTGCGCGAGTCCCTAGTCGAACGCCTGCGCCACCAGCCCGAGGTCCGCGATCAGGACTGGACCCTGCGCCGCCGTGATGGCCAATTGCGCCACGTCCTGCATTCGGCGTACCGGGTGGAGATTGACGGGAGCCCGTCGCACGTCTCGGTGGTGCGCGACAGGTCGGAGGAGCTCCGCCGCGAGCGCGAGCTACGCGAGTCAGAGGCGAAGTTCGCGGCCGCATTCCGCGGTAGTGTGGACACCATGCTCATCACCCGCGCAAGCGATGGCTTCGTGCTGGACTTGAACGAGGCCTTTGTTGTCTTAACCGGGTTCGAGCGTGCCCATATGCTTGGCCGTACCACCCTTGAGTTGGGTCTCGGCGATCCCGAGCAGCGCTCCCAGGTCCTCAACCAGGTCAAGATGCACGGTAGCGTCCGGGAAGCCCCGGTCAACCTCCGCGACCGCGCGGGGCGCCTGCACGAGTGCCTCGAGACGGTGTTCGGCGTGGACATCGACGGCGAGGCCTACCTGGTCAAGACCCTGCGTGACGTCAGCCAGTCCCGGCGGGTAGAACACGCCATCCGACGCCTCGCTGAAGGCAGTCAGGTGGACGGCTCCAACCCGCTGCTGGCCAGCCTCGTGCGCGACCTCGCGGCGGCCCTCGACGTGGAGCACGCCTGGGTCGCACTGGCGCGTTCAGCCCAGGGGCAATTGCAGGTCGTCGTATCGGTCCGCCAGGGAATGGCGAATCCAGTGTTGCTTGCGCCCCTGGAGGGTAGCGCCGCGGCCGAGGTGCTGAAGGGATCGCTGTGCCTGTGGGCGAAGGACGCCACCGCGCTGTTCCCCGCGGACAAGTTGCTCGCGCAGGCGCAAGCCCAGGGCGCTGCCGGAACGCCCCTGCGGGATTCCGGGGGGCACGTGTTCGGCGTGGTCATGGTGGCCGGTACCCAGCCGCTGGCGGACCCCGAGCTGGTGCGAGCGCTCCTCCAGGTATTCGGCGAACGGGCGGCCCACGAGTTTGCCCGCGAGCAAGCAGAAACCGCGCTGCGCGACAGCGAGCGGCGCTTTGCTGCGCTATTCCAGGCCTCCCCCGTCGCGCTCAGTGTGGGCAACGGGAAGACGGGCATGGCACTAGATGTCAATCAAGCCTGGGAAACGCTCTTCCGACGCAAGCGCCTGGACTGCATTGGGCGCAGCGGTCTGGAGCTAGGTCTGTGGCAGAACCTGGAGGACCGCACCTGGGCAATGCGCACCTTGCAGGACGAGCGCAAGTTCGACGGCATGGAGACCTGGGTGCGCCGAGCAGACGGCGTCGACCTATTGTGCCGAATGTCGGCCCGGTTGATCGATCTGGACCGACAGCCGCTGCTCATCTTCACCCTCGAGGACATCACGGAGCGCAAGCGCGCCGAGGACGCTCTGCGACGAAGCGAAGCGCAACTCTCCGAGGCACAGCGCATCGCCCACCTGGGAAACTGGGAGTACGACCTGCGCTCCGGTGCGGGGACCTGGTCCGACGAAGTGTTCCGGCTGCTGGGCTACGACCCTGGCAGCCAAGCCCCGACGCTGGAAGCCTTCCTGGCCAGGGTCCACGAGGCCGATCGCCCTGGGGTGGAGGCCGCGCTCGCGCGCGCCTTTGACCCCACGGGCCCGGGTATCTATGCAGCGGAGCACCGGGCGGCCACCCATTCCGGACCCGCTCGCGTGCTGTTGCAGCGCGGCCAAGTCAGCTTCGATGAACAACGCGTGCCCGTGAGGCTGTTTGGCACGATGCTCGACGTCACCGAGCAACGCACGGCGCGGCGTCAGGTGGAGGAGATGAACGCGCAGTTGGAGCAGCGGGTGCGTGAGCGCACGAGCGACCTCGCCCGCGCCCTAGACACGCTGCGCAAGGCACAGCAGCAGTTGGTGCGCTCAGAAAAACTCGTCGCGCTGGGCTCCCTGGTTGCAGGCGTCGCCCACGAGCTCAACACGCCCATCGGCAACGCACTCACCGTGGCCAGCGCGCTCCAGGACTATACCGCCGAGATCGAGGGCAAGGTGGCCTCGGTACTCACACGCAGCGCCCTGACCAACTACATGCAGAGTGCGCGCTCGGCGAGCGACCTCCTCATGCGCAACCTGCAGCGCGCCGCGGAACTCATCGCGAGCTTCAAGCAGGTGGCGGTTGACCAAACGAGTTCCCAGAGACGGCGCTTTCAGCTCTCGGCGCTCGTCTCGGAGATCGTCCTCACACTGTCACCCATGGTGAAGAAAACACCTTACCGGGTGAACGTGGAGGTTGCTGAGGGACTGTTCCTGGACAGTTACCCGGGCCCCTTGGGCCAAGTGCTGACCAATTTGCTGCAGAACAGCCTGCTGCACGCCTTCGAGGGCCGGACTGACGGCCGCATCGATATCCGAGCGCAATGCCCGGACAATACCGAGGTGGAGCTTCTGGTCACGGATAACGGCTGCGGCATACCCGAACGCGAGTTGCCTCGGGTGTTCGATCCCTTCTTCACGACCAAGCTGGGCTCTGGAGGCACAGGCCTCGGACTGCACATCGTGCACAACATCGTCACGAATGTTCTGGGGGGCCGCCTCGCACTGTCAAGCGAGCCCGGCCAGGGCACCCGTTTCACCCTGAGCTTGCCCTTGGTCGCGCCCTACTCTACGCCACCCGGCGAAGCGCTCCCCGCGCTCTGAGCGCTGCGCGGCAGGCGCCCGTCGAGCCACTGGTTGATATGCTCAACGGTCTCGGCCGCGATACCGTGGCCCAGCACGTACTCGCGATACGCCAATTCCACGGGCAGTTCCGCAAGTGCGTCGCGCGCACGCCGCGCCTGCTGCACGGGGATGACCGTATCCTGCAAGCCGTGCCCCAGGAACACTGGAACGCGCACCGGCCAGGGCCTGGGCGGCAACTCGGCCAACACCTCCGGCAACAGGCGTGCGCTCAGCACGACGGCCCCGTCGGTCAGACCGGGCCTGGTGAGCGCGAGCGAGAGCGCCATGATGCCACCCTGACTAAAGCCCAGGACATAGAGGGCAGCGGGCTTATAGCGCGCGCGCAGTTCCCCGATGAACAGTTCCAAGCGCTGCCGGCTCGCGCGCTCCTGCGCTACATCGATGACAGAGCCCCGCGGGTCGAACCGCACGGCAAACCAAGCGAAGGCGTCCGGACCCAGTTGGTTCGGCGCGCGCGCACTCGCCAGGGCCAAGCGAGCATCTAGGAGCGGAGCAAGCCCCATGAGGTCACGCTCGTTACTGTTGAGCCCATGCAGCATCAGCACCAGGGGCGCGCCAGGTTCGGCGGGCAGGTAATCGTAGACCAGTGCACCCCCGGCCGGACGCTGCAGGCGTTCCCCGCGTCGCGGGTCGAGAACGACAGAAGAGGCCATTCACTTCACCCCGGCAGCGGCGCTCGCCCCAAAAAACAGATAGGAGTCCATGGCCAACACGCCATAGGTTATTTCGTCGACCACACGCTCGACGCGTGCTTCGCCCCCTCCTGCCCCGAGGGCCGCGAAGAGCGGCAGCAGATGCTCGTCGCTCGGGTGTGCGCGGCGCGCCTCAGGCGCCAGGCGCCGGTAATCGAGCAGGGAATCCAGATCGCCCGCCGCCAAGCGGTCTAGGAACCAGTGCCGGAACGCTTCCACGTAGGGCTCGGAGGCGCGCGCGGCCTGGTCAAACCGGACCTCCCCTAGGTTGTGCGTCATTGCGCCCGAGCCAAGCACCAGCACGCCTTCCTGAGCGAGCGGCCTAAGCCCTTGCCCGAGGGCATAGTGGTACCGCGGGTCCTGCCGCGCCTGGATGGACAACTGCGTCACGGGCACATCTGCCGCCGGGTAGAGATAGCGAAGCGGCACCCAGGCGCCGTGATCTAAGCCTCGGCGAGGGTCCGACTCCGGCGCCAAGCCCGCATGCGCGAGCAACCCGAGCACCCGCTTGGCGAGATCCGGCGCCCCCGGGGCCGGATAGGTCATCTGGTAGAGCGCTCGCGGAAACCCGCCAAAGTCGTGGATCGTCTCCGGGAGCGTCGCCGCACTCACTAGCGGGCGCGCGCTATCCCAGTGGGCGGAGAGCACCAGGATAGCCTTCGGCCTAGGCAGTCGCTGCCCCAGGTCGGCGAGCGCCACGCCCGTCTTACCGGGGTTGAGCGCGAGCGTTGGGGCCCCATGGGAAACGAACAGCGACGGCATTGCATTCATCAGCGAGGCCTCCGGATTTTTATGGGTGCCGGGGCGTGGCCATACCTCCCGCGCGCGCCCGTCCAGGCCGCCAGTCTAGCGCCGCCCTTTGCCCGCGGATAGGACTGGATTTTTCTGGGCTAGATTTTTTCCGGCGGGAAGGGACAAACAACACCCGATCGCGCACGGGCTCAGCCAAACTACATGGCGGCCATTCGCACGGCACTCTCCACGCTACACCGCTCTGGCGCGCAGGGTGCGAGCGCGCTCCATCCGGTCAGCGCCGCGGCCGCCTCGCACCCCGTGCTCTCTATGCCCCCGCCACTCGGTGGTGCGGGATTGCGTCCTTACGGGACGGGGCATTGTGTTTGTTTTCCCGACCCAACCTCTGGGCCGCCGATTAGCCGAGTCGCGGTTGATGGGCCCGTGGCGCGCCCGCCCCTGTTCAGTCCGTCGTACTGGTACGTCGCCGTCACTCCCAACAGCTGGCATCGAATCTAACGCCCCGAACGAACCAAGGATCGGATCTGTCCAGTGCGGCGGAGAACAGCTGATTAGTCAGGGTGGGGTCGCGGAGTCTGGTCGGAAAACGCCGTTTTTTGCCCCAATCGGCCGCCGGGGGCAGGGCCTATCCCCGCTGCGCGTGCTCCCACTCACCCGCCCGCTACCCACTCAATTTTGGAAGGAGCCTGTGGGGCCGATCGAAGTCCAAGTGATCACGGTCGATGACCACGATCGATTCGCTTAGCCATTCAATGAGATCCAGAACGTTGACGTCGGGGACTTTGCCACCGGCACCCGGAGCGATCCGCGTGCCGGTGGCGCTGCTGGCCAACACAGTTCCTCCTCCACACCGCGGCATAACGCTTTGGCCACCGCGCGCCCGCGGAGCAAGATCGCTAGGCCGAGGTCGTGGCCACGCGGCGGTCGGCGTCGGGCGTAGGGCGTGGGCCCTTGTTCAGAGTGAACCTATGTCAGAGTGCTGAAGCGTCAGGGTGTTGGTACCTTAGATCAGCCACTGAAAAAACAGCTGATCCGGGCGAGCCCAACAACCTACTGGGCGAGCAACGCGGTCTGGACGATCGCCTCAAAATCGGCGAGGACGTTCAGCTGCTGCTTGAAGTAGCGGCCGACAGGCTGTTCTCCAGGAGCATGGCGAGCTCGCCATTTTGCCAGCACAAGATTGAGAATATCCGAGCCGTAGGTCTACTCGGCCATCTTTCACCGACCCGGCAGGTGCTCAGCTTGCGCGACATTTTTGCCCTGTTCTCCTGGGTCAAACCGGTGGGTGTTACTGCTTTCTTGCCCTCGACCCACATTTCCGTGGGAGTGGCGAACAGCATCGCCTCGGCGTAGGCGACTGTGATGGTGTTGGCCCCCCCCAAGGCCGCTCCACCAAACGAGCCAGCCCGAACCCTGTCGCCGGCGCCTCAGCCAGCCAGTGCCGCCATCGAAAAAACCGTCTCCAGGGCGAAGACCTCGCCCGGTCCTAGGTCCCGTAGACCACGCCTGGGGGCGTCCTCCGGCAAATTGAGCGCATTCACGGGATGGGTCACTGGCTCCAGGCAAAACACGGCTCGCTTCGGCGGCGTGTAGAGCTGGAAATAGTTCGGGCCCGGCACGCAGGACATACGCAGAGCGAGCCCACGCTCCGGCCAGACGATCTCCGCTTGTCCATCCCACCCGCTGAAGCAGTTGTCCACAAGGTCCCGCGGTAACGCGTGGGAGCGGCAAAAGTCCACTGCCGCATTCAAGGGCTCCCAGGCCTGCGGCAGCAGGTCTGCCCCCGTGCGGAGCACCTCCGCAGCTGTGGCGCGCAGGTGGGTGCGGGCGGTCCGGGGAAACCAGGGATGCAAACCCAGGCCAAAGGGCAGTGTCGTCTGTCCACGGTTCTCGACCTCCAGGTGCAGTTGCAGTCGGCCCCCGTCGAGTTCGTAGCGAATTCGCGCGGCATAGGCGAAGGACCCCAAGCGGGTTTCCAACTCCAACACGACGTGCTGCGGGCCGCGCGCCACCACCGCCCAGGGCCGCTGCCACGCGTTGCCGTGGATGGGATAAGCCTCGCCGGCGCGGTTAGGTGCGAGGGGATGGAACTGCCCACGAAAGTGGAAACCACGCCCGCCGACCCGGTTGGCCCAGGGAATGAGCGGGTAACAGCCCAGCAGGTTGCTATCGCGGGCAACCGGGAGCCAGGGGACGCAGGAGCGGCCAGGGCCCTCCGAGACCCACCCAGCGCAGGGCGGCAACCCCTCCGCCAAGGCTCGGACTCAGCACCAATTCCAGGCAAGCGGTGCTCAACCCAATAGCGTCCCCGGGCACCGGCCCTGGCACGTCGCGCCCCCGCCGGGACCGGCCTCAGGCCCAGCCCGCATCCACGATGAACTCCTGGCAGGTGCACATCCTGCTATCGTCCGCCACCAGGAATAGCGCCATGCGCGCGATATCCTCCGGCAGCAGGCGCTCCGGCAGGCATTGCTCCCGGGCGAGCGTGCTCTCACCTGCCGCGTCGAGCCAGAGGTCCTTCTGCCGCTGTGTCATCACCCAACCGGGGACCAGCGTATTGACCCGGATATTGAAAGGACCCAGATCCCGGGCGAGACCACGGGTGAGCCCGGTGATCGCCGCCTTGGCAGTGGTATAGGCGGGCATCCCCCCGGTGCGGGTTTTCCAACTGATGGAACCGACGTTGACGATGGAGCCACCGCCCGCGGCCTTCATGAACGGAACGGCAGCCTGGGCAGCAAAAAATTGATGCCGAAGGTTCACTGCCATGCGATTGTCCCAGTACTCGGGCGTCACCGCCTCCAGGGCATGCCGGTCGTCATTGGCCGCGTTGTTGATCAGCGCCCGGAGTCCACCCAGTTCCGCGGCCACCTCGCGCACCACCGTGCCCAAAGCGTCTACGTCGGTGAGATCGAAGCGCCGGAAGAGCGGCCGGTATCGGCCGACCCTCTCCAGGCGGGCGACGAGCGCCTCACCGGCACCCTGCGCGATGTCCAAGAAAGCCACCCGGGCCCCCTGGGCGCAGAAGTGCGTCACCAAACTCTCCCCAATACCGGTGGCGCCGCCGGTGATCAACACCGGCAGGTCCTGAAGGCTCGGGTAGGTGGCGTAGGTTTGCATGGCGTTCCTCGTTCAGTAGGCACTGGGAGACGGCGAGAGAGGGCTCCGCGAGACCCTCCAGTGCAGCAAATTGGGGCGATGGGCAACCGCCCACTGCCCGCCCTGCGCAGGCGAAGCTTAACGCACGGAGTAGCCGCGCGCGTCCAGGCAAGCTTCCATGGCGCGCCGGTAATTGGGGTACTGCGCGGGCAGGTGCTGCGGGTCATAGCCGGTTTGGCCCACGGCCCAGCGCTGGCAGGTGGCACGGTCCTCGTGCTGCACCTCCTGCGTCTGGCCCGTGCGCGGATAGACGTAGAGTTGTTCCGCACGAGCAGAGACCCCCGCCTGGGTCCATTCCTGGTTAGGCGCGTAGGTTTGGGTCTGTGCGTAGGGTTGGGCCGATGGATAGGCGCCCGCATTGCCGGGTGCAGGCGAGGGGTAGGCCCCACCCGGCGCCGCCGCGATCGGTGCCTGCTGCGGATAGACGTAGGTGGGCGCAGCCGGGGGATAGACGTAGACCGGGGCGGGCGCGCTCTGCGGCGCCGGGTAGAGGTAGGGGTCGTAGGCGTACCGAGGGTAGTAATAGGGCCCCGGGTAGTACCAAGGCCCGGGGAGGCCGAGGGAAATCCCGAAGCGCCAGTGATGTCCTTCGGCCATGGCGGGAGTGCACGACAGCATCACCAATAGGCCCACTGCAACTCGCGTCAGCGTTCTCATGATGGCACCTCCTCGTAAGGTTTCGGTGGTGGTTCTCATCGTGCAGTGTAGCCGCGGGCATCCAGGCACGCCGTGGCTGCCCGTCGGAAGGCGTCTGCCTGAGCTTGCGAGGGCGCGGTGGCGCCGCTCGCCAGAGGATCGTAGCCGGACTGGCCGGCGGCCCAGCGATCACAATCGTAGCGGTCCTTGGCCGTCTGCTGTTCACTCTGGTTCTGCCGCGGATACACGAAGAGCGCAGCCATCTGGGGCGCCACGGCGGGCGCCGGCGCTGGGATGACTACGATGGGCGGGGACTGGACGGCGGGTGGCGCCTCGCTCAGCGATTGGGCGCTCGGGGGATCCACCACGCGGTACCCCTGGGGGGTCTGGAAGTAGTAGGTGTTGTTGGCGTAATAGTAGGGCAGCCCATTGGCCCAAACCACCGTGTAAAAGGGCGGGGGGATGGGCAGGATGACGCCGGGCGAGGGCGCCACTACCGCGTAGCGCCCTTGGCGCTCTGGCCGGTACCACACGCCTTCCGAGAAAAATAGGTGCACGCCCCGGTACTCCACGGACAGGAAGCCGCCCGGGAGCCCGAAGAACACGTGTCCGAGTGGCGGGTAGTAACGGTCGTGATGAAAGCGCCCATCGAGGTAGCGCTGGTCACGGAACTCATGTTCCCGAAACTCGTGCTCGTGGTAACCGCTCTCGCGGCGCTCGTGCTCGCGATGACTCCACTCGTCGGCCCGCGAAACCGGGGCTGTGAGCAAGCAGAGGCCAAGAAGCAAGGCGCCGCTCATTCGGCGCGCGCTTGCGGAACGAATCATGGTCTGGCACCTCCAGGGGCCGGGACGGGGCCCCTTGTTAACGCATTGGACCCGCGCTTTGTTAACAGGGTATTCATCCGCGAACAGAACTTACATCAAATTGTTTCAGATAGCCTCCCTCCCGCTCCCATTGCCGACCTTGCCTCGGGCTCCAAGAGCCGCACCTCCCGCTGCGGGAAAGGTACGCTGATGCCCCGGTCGCGGAAGCCCTCGAGGATGCCGCGGTAGATCTCCCCACGTGCCGCCACGTAGTCGGGCACCTGCGTCCAGGGCGCAACGATGATGGTGATCGCAGAGTCCGCGAGGACACTTGCCTGGACCACCGGGGCCGGCTCCTTGAGCACCCGGGGATTGGCCGCGAGCACGTCGGCAATCGCCGTCAGCGCCCGGTCCATGTCGGTGTCGTAGGCGACGCCGACAGTGAGTTCCAGTTGGCGCACGTTCCCGTAATTGTGAAGGATCTCGCCCACGACCTTCCGGTTGGGAATAACCACTCGGGAACGGTCGGAGTGGGTGAGCGTCGTGGTGAATAGGCTGACCACCTCCACTTGCCCTTCCTCCCCCGCGATGGAAATGTACTCGCCTACCCGGAAGGGCCGCGTGAATATGATGGTGAGGCCCGCGACCACGTTGGTGAGCACGCCCTGGAGTGCCAGCGCGACGCCGGCGCCAGCCAGGCCGATGCCAGCGAGGAGCGGCAGGAGTTCGATGCCCAGGTTCTGCAGCGCCATGATGGCGAACAGGCCGAACACCAGCAGGCGAACCGTGCGAACGAGCAGCAGCCGCACGGTGACGTCGAGGTGCAGGCGGCGAAAGCCCCGTTCCATGGCGCGTGCGGCCCAGCGCCCCGCGACTACGCCAGCGAAAACGATGGCGAGCGCCACGAGCACACGCGGGCCGAAGCGCAGCGCGGCATCGATCAAGGTGACACGGATCTGTTCGACAGATTGCAGGTGTTCGTTCATTAGAAGGTTCCCAAGGTTTGCCAGGCTGGGCGTATTCTAGCGCCCTGGCCGATGCCGTTGAGTCGGTGACGACCGCGGGTGGTTTCGGCACCATCCTCCTCGCTCGCCCCTGGGTCCTTATGCGTCCTGCCTCCCGGCAACGGGCCAACCCATCCCCCGCGTCGCCATGCCCGCACTGATCCTTGGCCGACTAGCTCAAGCCATCCTGGTGATGCTCGTGGTAGGCCTGGTGGCATTCTGCATGTTTCGCTTCGTGGGCGATCCCATCGTCCTCGTCCCGGGCCAGGACGCGACGACCAAGGAGCGCAAGCTGTTGCGCCACGAACTCGGGTTGGACCGGCCAGTTCTACTGCAACACGCGCGCTTCCTGCAACGGGCGGCGCGGCGGGGCTTCGGCCTGTCGCTGTGCCAACTGCGCCCCGTGTCCACCCTGGATTTGTCCTTCGCCTCAGCCATGCTGGCCCTCCTGGGCGTCGGCATCCCGCTAGGGATCGATACGGCGCTCTCGCGCTTCCGGCTGGTCGCCTCGCTGCCCGGGGTTTCCCCGCCTACCAATCTCACCGGCAACGCGTTGCTCCGGGTCTTCGCCATCTGGCTGGGCTGGCTGCCCTCCTTCGGCCGCCGCGAGTCCGTCGCGGTCGGGCTCTGGAAGGCGGGCCTGCTCACCATGTCCGCCTGGAAGGCCCTCGTCCCGCCCGGCGTCACGCTCATCATGCGACTGGTCCGCGCCAAGATGTTGGAGGTATTGCGAAGCGACTACATCCGATTCGCCAAGGCGCGCGGCGTGCGCGACACGCTGGTACGGGTCATCACGGTCACCGCCGCCCGGCTAGGATCCGTCATCGCCCGTGCCATCATCACCGAGACGGTGTTCCAATCGTCGGGGGTAGGCTTGCCTTTCATCGCGGCGGGGAGTTTCTCGGACCTACCCGCGCTCTCGGCCTACCTGTGCCTGATCGCCCTATTTCCTGTCACCATCAACCTGCTCTTGGACCTGCTCTACCCTATGATGGACCCGCGCGTACGGCTAGGCGGTCTCCACACTACCTTCTGAGGACCCTGCCCCCATGACCAACCCGGTCGAATACATCCGCCGCTACCACGACGAACTCACCGAATTCCGGCAAGACATCCACGCCCACCCAGAAATTGCCTTCGAGGAGCATCGCACCGCCGAGCGCGTGGCCAGCCAATTGACTGCCTGGGGGATCGAAGTGCATCGGGGCTTGGCGGGCACGGGTCTGGTAGGTGTCATCCGCGGACGCGAGACCTCAGCGCGCAGCGTCGGGCTGCGCGCTGACATGGACTGCCTGCCCATGCACGAGACGGGCGAGCACAGTTACCGCTCGCGCATCCCTGGCCGCATGCATGCCTGCGGGCACGATGGCCATACGACCATGCTGCTGGGCGCGGCGCGCTACCTGCAGCAAACCCAGGCTTTTGCGGGTACCGTTTACGCCATCTTCCAGCCAGCCGAGGAGCACGGCGGCGGGGGCCGCGAGATGGTGCGAGCGGGGCTCTTCGAGCGTTTTCCGGCCGACGAGGTCTACGCGCTGCACAACTGGCCCACGCTTCCGGCCGGCAGCATGGCGGTTGCCCCAGGCCCGGTGCTCGCCTCGGCCGACGAGATCCGCATCCGGGTGACTGGACGCGGCAGCCACGCTGCCATGCCCGACCAGGGCATCGACCCGGTCGTGGTGGCGGCCCATGTCATCACCGCACTGCAGACCATTCCCAGCCGCAACGTGAGCCCGCTCGATGCCGTCGTGGTGAGCATCTGCTCGCTACAGACCAGTCAGGTGGGCGCCTTCAACGTGATCCCCAACGGCGTTGAACTCATCGGCACCGTGCGCGCATTCCGCGAAGATACGCGGGCGCTGGCGGAGCGGCGCTGCGGCGAGATCGCCCGGGGCGTGGCAGCCGCGCTGGGCGCGCAGGCGGAGGTGGAGTACCTACGCGGTTACCCACCCACGGTTAATAGCCCGCGCGAGGCAGATTTCGCTGCAGCCGTGGGTGAACGCCTCTTCGGCGCAGGCAATGTGCTGCGGGAATTCGACCGATCCATGGGCGCGGAGGACTTCTCTTTCATGTTGCAGGAGAAGCCTGGCGCCTATGTGCTCCTGGGCCAAGGCGGCCCTCCCGGGGGCTGCTCCTTGCACAACCCCAACTACGATTTCAACGATGCGGTAACGCCGCTGGGCGCGGGTTTGCTCGCTGCCCTTGCTGAGACTGCGCTCGCGTTGGCTGGGCGGCCGGCGTGAGCTGTGCGCTGCGGGGGAACCGTCGGGCGTGCGCTCTTGAGCTGCTTATCGGCCCTCCTCACCGGAATGGAGGCTCAGGCGAAGACCTTCCCCTAGACCAGTGAGGGCGATGGGCTACCCATGGATCCGCATAGGTTCAACGAGGCCCTGCCACTGGATTTCAGGGGCAAGGTCTAGGACCGACGGGTCTCTTAAGGACGCAAGCTGAAGGTAGCCCCGGGGCTGGCGACGGATTGGGAGCAGACCGCCCCTCGGGGTGGCGCCTGAACCTGCGCCGCAACGCGCCGTTCCACGACGGCGCTGCCTGCAACGCCGACGAGGTGCTGTTTTCCTTGGAACGGGCCCGTGGCGGATGCGCACGCCATCCGTATCAGTTCTCCGGCGGCCAGCGCCGACGCATCTCCATCGCGCGCAGGGTCCTCGTCGCCGGCGTTCCTGGTCTGCGATGAACCCAGCTCGGCGCTGGGCGTCTTGGTGCAAGCGCGGACACTGAACCTCATGTCAGCGTTGCGGGAGGAACGCGGTGCCACCTAAGGCGACGGGTGGAACTTGCGCCCGCTACGGCGCTCTGCGCGAACCAGGAGCACGCCTAACCGCGTCTCCGGCTCGATGCAATGCCGGACCTGAGAATGAGCGGCCGAGCGCGCGCCGACCCCCGGGGAATTGGACCACGCGCTGGCCCCGGTGCGCGGGCTGGCGTGCCCTGGCGTCGAGGAAGGTCGCCCGCCGCCCTCGGTCTAGCCCGAGACCCCCAGCGCCTCCCGGGCCATGGTGCCGATCGTTGACGCTATACTCAGGGTTCGACCGAGCCCAGGCATCGCCAGATGCAGCGAGCAGGAGCGCCGATGGTCCCCGCCGGAAACAAACCCGACTCTCTCGCCCAAGAACGAGCATCCGCGGCCGCGGAGCTGCGCAAGAGTGCCGCATGGCTCGACGGCGTGCTGCAGTCCGCCATGGACGCCATCATCACGGTGGACGAAGGGCAGGTAATTGCCATCTTCAATCCCGCCGCCGAGCAGATGTTCGGCTACCTGGCCGCCGAAGTAACCGGAGGGCCGCTCGAGCGTTTGATCCCGGAACGATTCCGGGGCGTCCATGGCCGACATGTCGACCGCTTCGCATCGGCGGGTGTCCCCACGCGCCGCATGGGCGGTCTCACGGAGGTCACCGGGCGCCGCCGCGACGGAGTGGAGTTTCCTATCGAGGCCTCCATCTCCCGGACTGCCACCGACGGTGGCCGCCTGCTCACCGTAATCCTGCGCGACATGACCGGGCGCAAGGCCGTCGAGCGGGCGTTGCGCGAGAGCGCCCAGCGCTACCAACGGCTGGTGGAACTGGTCCCCGACGCCCTATGGATCGAGCGCGACGGGATCATCAGTTTTGCCAACGAGGCCTGCGTGGAGTTGCTCGAAGTCCCAAGTGTCGGCGACGTCCTGGGCCGCTCGCCACTGGAGTTTCTGCATCCGGAGTTTCACGCCGCGGCGCTCGGACGGCGCACGGCACTGTTGGCGGCCCAGCAGGGCAACGCGCGCATGGAGATGAAGGTGCTGCGGCCAACGGGAGAAGCGCGCGAGGTGAGCGTCTCGGAGACCACTTTCCAAGACGAGGGCCGCGTCGCCATCATTGCGGTCCTGCACGACATCACCGATCAGAAGCGCGCCCAGGCCCAGACGCAGGAATCACGCGAACAACTGCGTGAGCTCTCCGCGGCGCTGCAGAACGTTCGTGAGGAGGAGAAGGCCAGTATGGCCCGGGAGCTACACGACGAACTGGGCCAGGCCCTCACGGGCATGAAGATGGATTTAGCGGAGATCGTTGGTGATCTCACCGAGGCACAGACCGAAGCCCGAGCGCGCGCAGCTGACATGAAAGCCCTCATCGATGCCACCGTGGCGACGGTGCGCCGGATCGCCCGCGAATTGCGCCCACTCATGCTCGACGATCTGGGGCTGGTGTCCACCATGGAGTGGCTGGCCAAGGACTTCGCCAAACGCACCGGCATCGCAGTAGATCTCGTTCATCCCGGCGCGGACTTTGTAGCCGATCCGCAGACCTCCATCGCACTCTTCCGCATCCTGCAAGAGACGCTCACCAATGTCGCGCGGCATGCCCAGGCGCGCCGGGTTCGTGTGCAGCTTTCCCGTTCAGCCCATGAACTCAGCCTGAGTATCGAGGACGATGGCAAGGGCCTGCCACCCGGGCGCCCAGGGCGTCCCAAGACCTTTGGCCTGCTGGGGATGCGGGAACGCGCCGCGATGCTGGGAGGCAATCTGGAAATTCAGAGCCAAGAAAACGCGGGGACCTGCATCCGCGTGACCATCCCCTGGCGGGGCACCGGGGAGCCACGGCCGTGATCCGTATCCTGCTCGCCGATGATCACGGTATCGTCCGTGAGGGACTGAAGCAGATCCTCGCCCGGACGGAGGACCTGCGGGTAACTGGAGAGGCCCGTGACGGCACGGAAGCGCTTCGCCTCGTCCGGGACGAGACCTGGGACCTGCTGCTCACCGACCTGTCCATGCCGGGTCGCAGCGGCTTGGAGTTGCTCCGACTGGTGCGAGAGGAGGCGCCGCGGCTACCGATACTGGTACTCAGCATGCACGAGGAGCAACAGTACGCGGTGCGCGCAATGCGGGCCGGCGCTGCCGGATACCTGAACAAGGACAGCGCCCCCGAACACCTAGTGGCAGCCATCCGGAAGGTCGTATCAGGGGGGCTGTTTATAACGCCCGAGGTGGCTGAAGCGCTGGCGGCGGGTCTCGTCCCCGGGGCGAACGCCGCCCCGCACACCCTGCTCTCGGACCGAGAATTCCAGGTGTTCAAGCGCATCGCCCGGGGCGAGACGCTCACGGGTATCGGGCAGGAGTTGCATTTGAGCGTGAAGACGGTGAGCACCCACAAGACGCACTTGATGGAGAAACTGGGCCTGGAGAACCAGGCCCAGATCGTGCGCTACGCCATCGAACACCGCCTGCTCGACGACCGCCCCGATTCGATCTGAGCGGCGTGCCGGGTAGGAAAATTCCTACTCCGTCCTCCGCAAGTCCTAGGGTCGATTCAGACTTCCGCCGATGTTTCGCTCCTGCGGTAGGTCGTAAAGTATCCTTATGGAAGCATACACACAGGACCTGTCCATCCGCGTGTTCCTCGTAGAGGACTCACGGCTGATCCGCCAACGCCTGGTGGGCATGCTCGGCCGCATTCCAGGCATCAAAGTCGTCGGCGAGGCAGAGGATGCGGTCGCGGCCATCGACGCGATCTGCGCGACCAAGCCTGACGCCGTGGTACTGGACCTGCAGCTCAAATCGAGCAGCGGCCTCGAGGTCTCTCGGGCTATCGGGACTCGGCTGCCCGCAATTCAATTTATTGTCCTCACCAATCACGCCACAGCGGAACATCGGGAGAGGTGCTTGGCAGCGGGTGCCCGGCACTTTCTTGACAAGACCGACGAGTTCGGTCGCCTTCGGGGGATTCTCGAACAGATGAAGCCCCGCCCGATTCACAGGAGCCTGCCATGCACACCCGCGCATTGAATACCCCTACGGCAATGCCCGTCTCGTTCCCTCGCTCGGAGCGCCTCGCCCCCGGGGTGGCCAACCCCGCGCTCGGAGGCAATGCGTGCACACGTTGCCGCCTGCGCCAGCGCTGCCTTCCCACTGGCCTCTCGGAGGAGAACCTACGCGAATTCAGCACGCTGATCTTCTCGCCGCGCCGGGTGAAGGCGGGGCAAGCCCTCTACCGGGCCGGTGATGCCTTCGATGCCATCTACCTCGTACGGCGGGGCTTCCTCAAGAGCATCATGCTGGGCGAGGCAGGGCGCGAGCAGATCACCGGCTTCCATACGGAGGGCGACGTGGTGGGAATCGACGCCATCGGCTCTGAGCGCCGCACCACGGAGATGGTCGCACTGGAGGACTCGGAGGTCTGCGGCATCCCTTATGCACGGCTTGAGGACATGAGCCGGCATATCCCCGCCCTGCAGCGCTACCTTCACCGGCAATTGTCCGAGGAGATCGTTCGCAACCACAGCATGATGTTCCTGCTGGGCACCATGCGCGCGGAGGAGCGCCTCGCAAGCTTCCTGCTCAGCCTGTCGGAGCGCCTGACGGCTCGTGGCTTCTCCCCGTCCGAGTTCATCCTGCGGATGACGCGCGAGGAAATCGGCAGCTTTCTTGGAATGAAGCTCGAGACCGTGAGCCGGGCCTTCTCCAAGTTCCAGCGCGAGGGCATGATCCTAGTGGAAAGCAAGCACGTGCGGCTTCTGGATCCCGAGGCACTGCAACGCTTGATCGGTCGGCAAGCGCAGCCTCAATAGTGCTTTGACGCAGATCAACCCTAGCACGCGCCACCGCGTCATACTGACGAGGTGGAGTACGTAACGCACGCCTTGGCTGCGGCGGCAGGGAGCAAACAGCCCGCATCGGACGCCACCAATCAAAGCGCGCGCGGGAGCATGACAAGTTACTCATGAGGCGGATTGTGCATAAGGGAATGGTGATCCACGCAGCCGCCTTCGAAGTCGCTGCCGCGGGTCGTTTCATGCCCATGCTGCGACTGCACCGCCACACCGACGGCACTCCGCCCGAGGACTCTTGGCTGCTGGACGTTCCCTGCCCTGAGGACCTATTTAGCGACGCCGAGGACGCGATCCAAGCCGCCTTGGACTTCGCACACGCCGTTATCGAGGGAAAAGTTCCGGGGCTACGCATCGGAACCCATTGAAGATGGGCCCAAAAAGCAAGCTCCGGGTGCGGCGCCTTTTTTCTTGTCTAAGTAAACGCATCCGCCAATCATTTCGCGCCACCGGCCAAGTAGCATGGTTCGTCAGCAGAAACTGTGGGCCATGGGTGGCTCGGGCAATTTCCCAAGTACATGATAAAGCGCCAATTCCGTGGCTTTGAAGGTGCGAAAGCCGTAGGATCTTCTCAGTGTGACTTTAACCTTCCCATTCAGGCCC
>JANXRW010000021.1 GCA_025356655.1 Betaproteobacteria bacterium
CGAAGGGGGCACTTCACCGACACCCTGCTGAACCAGACCGACCCTGAGGGCCCACAATATTTCACTAGGCGGTCAGATTTGCCGGGGAATGAAACCGAGACAAAAAGCCGGTGGCCCAGCGAAATAACTTGCGACCCAACAGGCCCTCCCCAGCGAAGAACTGGCGCGCCACTTCCAGCTGGATGAAGATTGACCGCGATTGGATCGCCACCGAGCGGCGCGGTAGGGCTTCGCGGCCTGCGCCGACAGACAGGTCTCGATGTCCCGGAGACTCTCGCGATAGCTCAGTTGAGCGAACGCCATCATGCGGAACTGCTCCGCGCACGAGAGTGTTCTGGTGCGGTGGTTCCCTCCGTAGCGGTCAACGATGCGCTGGAATGTCGTCCATGGGAGGACGTCCATGATCTGCGCGAACAGCGTCTTGCCTGCGTACATTCTCGTCTCCGGCGGTCGGGATCCCGGAAACATGCCAGAAAGGCGGTCTAGCGTTCAAGTCGACACCACCTAAAAAATGCCCGCAAGCCCCTCAGGACAGGGGATTCCGGGCTTCACTCCTCAAGTTAACCGAACAATAGTGATGGCCTACAGCAGTCAACCGGACACGGCGATACGGAATTGCACCCTAACCGATGCAGGCTGACAGCTTAAGTCGGTTGTCTGTTCCATTGCTCCCCGGACCCCAAACTAGGCTCGTGCGGGTACCAGGTTTGGCCTCTCAGCCCGGTGCCGGTGGACACCCTAGGAAGTCGGTGGCGAGAAGAGCGGCACCCCGATCGGCCCTGCTCTCCAGCCCACGACGGGAGCCGCGACGGTGTAAGGTATCACTGGAATCCGCGACAAAGGGTTTCGCCCAGAGGCGCTGTCTGGCGCCGCCAACTTGCTGGAGACCCCAATGAATTTTGCCCGACGTTTATTAATTGCCCTGGCCCTGATGATGAGCATCGGAGGGGCGGAGGCCCTGGAAATGGTTCCCTTCACCCAGGCCGCACTCGATGCCGCCCAAAAGTCTGGGAGACCTGTGGCATTGCATTTCCACGCGGACTGGTGCCCCACCTGCCGCGCCCAGACAAAGGCCCTGAACACCATGAAATCCGATTCCTCCCTGGCGCTCACGATCCTAGTCGTCGACTTCGACAAGGAGCGCGAGTTGAAGCGAAAGCTGGGCGTGCGCGCTCAGTCCACGCTCATCGTCTACAAGGGGCAGCGGGAGACCGCACGGCTGGCCGGACAAACCGAGGCGGAAGCCCTGACTGAAGCGCTGCGCACGGCACTCTGAGCGCGCCGCGGTGACTAGCCCCTTGTCCCTTTCCCAGGCGGGATTGAGCTTGGTGGCGGGTGGTCTTACCACGCTGTCGCCGTGCGTCTTTCCCATGCTGCCGCTTCTGGTGGGCGGCGCAGTCCAGGCCAATCCCTTCGCGCCCCTGGCGATGGGGGCAGGCATGGCGACATCCTTTGCGCTAGCGGGACTGGTTCTCGGGGCGTTGGGGCCCGCGCTGGGGATCGATGGCGACACGCTTCGGCAGGTGGGTGCGGGGCTTCTCATCGCGCTCGCGCTAGTCATGGTGGTTCCATCCCTGACCGAGGGATTCGCGCGCTGGGTCTCCCCCCTCGCCTCCTCTGCGCAAATGGCCTCCACGGGCTTGGACTCCGGCTCCCTCGGCGGCGCATTTCTGCTGGGGGCGATGCTCGGGCTGGTATGGAGTCCCTGTTCCGGGCCCCTACTCGCCTCGACGATTACGTTGGTGGCGGCCGAGGGCGGGGCGCTCCAAGGCGCCCTAGGGCTGGGGCTCTTCGGGGTAGGGGCAGCCCTGCCACTGGTGGCGGTGGGTTATGCCTCGCGCCGGTGGGTGAGTGGGTTGCGCGCTTGGCTCGCCGGTTCTGCCCAGCCGCTACGCAGAGCCTTCGCGGTGCTGATCGGCGTCACAGGGGTGGCGATCCTGACGGGCGCCGACAAATGGTTGGAGGCGTGGGTGCTCGACCTGTTACCGGATAGTTGGATCCGGCTCACCACGCTTATATGATCTCTTATCTCTATGATCTTTGATTTTTTTGTTTGATGCTATCGGGGTTGAACACACTACCCGGATTGCACCCCCGTGGGCCTTGCCGCCTATTTCTTCTTTTCCTGCTGTACGCCGCGCAGTGGCGTGGCGCCGTAGGGCAAAGCGGGCCCTGCAGGCTTTTTCGGCTGCTTGGGCTTTTTCGCCTCCTTGTTAGAGCGTAGTTGACCCTTGGCCATGGTGTTGACTCCTTCTTTCTCAGGGATTTATGGGGCAATGGACCGTCTGAGCATACGCGCTATTGCGTGCTTGCGTAAAACCCCCAAAGCGGGGCTGGGCGCCGGATCTGGTCCTGGGTTCAGGCTCGCCGAAGCTTTGCCGCATGCCGCGCCAGCCCTTCGATGGCCGCCCAGTCTTCCGCCGCCATGAGCGCCCTGGGCGTGAGCCAAGTCCCGCCGACACAGGCGACGTTCGGAAGCGTCAGGTAGTCGGGGGCGCTCTGCTCCGTGATGCCTCCCGTCGGGCAGAAACGGACGCCCCCGAAAGGCCCCTGGAGCGCGCTCAGCATACGTTGGCCGCCCGCTTGCTCGGCGGGAAAAAATTTCAGTTCTGTGAGGCCAAGTGCAAGGGCTTGCATGACCTCCGACGGCGTCATCACGCCAGCGAGGAGCGGCATGTCCAGCGCGCGCGCCTCTAGCGCCACGCCCGGCGCAAGCCCTGGGCTGACCGCGAAGCTAGCGCCCGCCCGGCGAGCTGCGTGCAACTGGCTAGGCTCGATCACGGTACCCACCCCTACCTGCAGGTCAGGAAAGGCTTCCGCGATGGCTTCGACCGCTTCCAGCGCTACGGGTGTGCGCAGCGTAATCTCCAGAACGCCTACACCGCCAGCGCGGAGCGCTCGGGCCATCGGTACGGCGTGCGCCAGGTTGTCGATGACGATGACGGGGATCACCGGCCCTTGCCGCATCAGTTCCAGGGAGTTCATGGGGTATGCTCCGGCCGCTTCGATGCTGCAGTATATCGCCCCCACGTCCGCCGGCGCGTCGTCCGCAGCCGAGCGCGGGGCGGCGACCCGGGGTTGGTGCGTCCTCCCGTGATTGGGTTGTCCCTCGGGTGAGCGTGGGGAGGCGCTTTGTTTCCTGGCCCGCGGTGCACCAGAGGGATGCTCGGTTTCGGCTGCATCCTCGGCGAGGCGAGAAGTCAGAATAAACTTCCCCGTTAAGCAAGTGTCTTTGGTTATCATGCGAACGATAGGAACCCCCACGCGCGTTTCAAGACGTCGGAGACCGTAAAGATGATCGTTGCAGCCGGCGAAGCACTCATTGACCTAGTCGAGGACACGCAAGGCCGCTATCAGCCGTGCCTGGGCGGTTCGGTTTTCAACTACGCGCTCGCCATGGGCATGCAAGGTGTTGCCACGGCCTACCTCAACCCGCTATCCGATGATAGTTTCGGCGAGCGCCTAGGGCAGCGCCTGCTGGGAGCGAATGTGGTGCTTGCCTATCCGGCTCGCAGTGCCTTGCCAACCGCACTGGCGCTGGTGAACATCGGCGCCGATGGCGGCGCGCATTACGCCTTCCACTTGCAGGGCGTAGCCGACTCGGACACGACTGCAGAGGCGCTCGTGGATGCGCTGCCGGGGCGCGCGCTGATCCTGCACACAGGAGGCCTATCCCTGCTTCCGCGTCACCGGGATCTCTACTTACCGCTGATGCGCGAGGCGCGGGAACGGGGTTTGTTAATCAGTATCGATGCGAATCTACGGCCCGTGGCGGCGGGCCTTTACCTCCAGGCCTATCGCGCCAACGTCCGAGAGGCACTCGGCTTAGCGGACCTAGTGAAGGTGAGCGAAGAGGATCTTGCCCATCTGGGTCTGGAGGGCGATCCGCTCAGTGTCGCGATGCAATTGCGAGCGGATATCGGCGCGCAATTGCTGTGTCTCACGTGTGGGGCGCAGGGCGCTCACCTGGTAGCCCAGGGCTGCGTGCTTGAGCAGACGACCCCCGCCGGACTCACAGTCGCCGACACCGTGGGTGCGGGCGACTGCTTCTATGCAGGTTTTCTGGCCTACTTGCATCGTCTGGCTCCGGATGCAGCAGGCGAGTTCGGGACCTTGCCGCCGGCACTGCTGGGCAAAGCCCTTCGCCATGCGGTGGCGGCGGCGTCACTGAATGTGGAGCGGGTGGGATGTGAACCACCGACTTGGTGGCAGACCGAAGAAACGGCCGCTGCCTTGGGGAATTCGGGGGCTGTCGCTACGTCGACGGTATTTGGGTAGGGGTCGTCTCAGAACAGCGGAAAATAAGGCACGAAGCTGACTGGGCTAAACGCGTACTTCAAACAGCCGCGCTGCGTCGCCCCAATCCCTCTGCGATAAACGCCAACACCAAGGAATCGAGCGACACCCCTTCGGTCTTTTCTTTGGCAGCCAGTTGCCTGCGCATGGAGCGTGGAAGCCACGCCAGAACCTTGTCGGATGCAGACGCCGGAGTGAAATCGTCCACGTTGAAAACCGAGACGGGCATCTCCTGCCAAATGTTCACCCTGGCGCTGACCGTGGCGATGAAGGCCTCCCGGCCATCCAAAATGGCTTCAAGTTCGGTTGCCCCGTCAGCAATCACCCCCGGAGTATCAGGCATGGTGAACATGAAACTGCCCCCGTATGCGGCATCAATGGGACTGACTACATGGCTGTAGGCTTCGAACGGGCGGCGAGTGTCAAGGTCCTTGTCGCCTGTCTCATACCGCTTCTGCCTACTTATCGCTCCTGTCGCTTAGAGCTGCGAGGACCGTGTCGCGCTCGGGGTTGAGGGCCACTGCTCCAATGGGCGTCCGGTTGCGCATGCGCACTCCAGCGCACGGGATTGCGGCCATGGGCGGCCTCGTAAAGAGTTTGCCACGCGGGAAGAATGGACGCCTCCTGGCCGTCGTGGCGTTGCGCGGGGCTCACGTAGCGAATGCCGCTATGCCGATGCTCGACGTTGCACCCATGCACGACGTTGCTGGCCCGCGCCCGAGCCTGCTCGAGTGTGTCGAACCCCTTGGTGGGAAACTCCGGCCGATATTTCGCAGTGCGAAACAGCGCTTCGGCATAGGCGTTGCCGTCGCTCACTCGTGGGCGTGAATACGAGGGCTTGATCCCCAGCCCGTTTGTTGGGTCGCAAGTTATTTCGCTGGGCCACCGGCTTTTTGTCTCGGTTTCATTCCCCGGAAAATCTGACCGCCTAGTGAAATATTGCGGGCCCTCAGGGTCGGTCTGGTTCAGCAGGGTGTCGGTGAAGTGCCCCCTTTCGCGCCGAGCTTGCCACCAAAGCCTGCAGTGCCCCTGCAGAGCATTGCGCCCGCGACTTGGGTGAAGGCGGTCCGGCGGTCCCCAGCGCTGGTGTAGGCGACCCTAGCCGGGGGCGCATTGCGCAACACTGTGGATATCTTCCTGCGATTCGGCATGAGACACGCGCTGCGGAATAAAGTGAGCCCCAACACCA
>JANXRW010000049.1 GCA_025356655.1 Betaproteobacteria bacterium
ACAGTGAAACGGAGTCGCGCCGATGATAGTGCGGGGTATACCGCGCGAAAGTAGGTCATCGTCAGGGCCCTACCCCGAACGCCCCTGCAGGCGCTGCCCGCAGGGGCGTTCCCACTTCCGCTCCCAGTGAAGAACTGGCGCTCCGGACAGGGCAACTGCATAGCTGTTCCCCCCCCGCCACGCCCAAGACGCCACAAGACCCCCCAGGCCTTCCTGCTGCGGCGCAAGCGTCTGAGCAGTGCCGGTTTCTTGTGCCAGCGGCGCGCCATGCGCTCCCGCACATTGCACAAGTACTCGAGGACGTTCGGGGTGTCGACGGCCGCTTGGAATCTAATCCACGCGCCGCACGGGCAACCAGTATCGTCGCCCCGCCTGCGTTGGTGTGCATGCGGCCAGAACGCGGGATGCCCATCCACGCCAGCACGTGCGCTTCCATGCAAGCAAGTGAACTGGATTCGAGGCCGCCCCACGCCTCCTGGAGGAGGCGCAGGCGTGCTCCCGCAGCGCCACCTCGTGCAAAAGCTCTCCCAACAGCACCCGCCGCAGGCTTAGGGCTCCGTTTATCTTTTGGAACTCGTCCTCGAGGCACGCTGCTACTTTTCTGGTGTATGGCGTACTGAGCATCCCGTTGTTGGTTCGGTCTAGGCCTTTACGCAGGCACTGCGTTGCCACCGCAGATCTCCGCCATGAATTACCGGGCAAGCCGCTAGAACAGACCGCGCCAGACGAGGAGTATCAGTCCGACGATCAGCGTAAACACCGAAAGTCCGCGCACGACCTTGGCCTCCCAGCGGGTGCGCCTGAGCCAAAGGAGCAACGGAATCACTGCGGCGACCACGAGCGCCTGACCACATTCCACGCCGAGGTTGAAATTGAGCAGGGAAAGCAGCAATCCCGAGCGGGTCAGGTCCAGCTCTCGCAGCGCCGAGGAAAAGCCAAACCCGTGCACCAGGCCGAAGGTGAAACTGACCAACCACCGGCGCGACAGGCTACCGCGCATGAACAGGTTCTCCGCGGCCACATAGGCGATGGACCCCGCGATCGCGGCCTCCACCAGTCGGTCGGGGACCGCTACGACGTTTAGGGCCGCAAGGCCCAGGGTCACGCTATGCGCCAGCGTGAACGCCGTGACGATCTTGAAGACCGACCACAGATTGCCGCCCCGCAATAGGAGCGCGAGCAGAAAAAGCAGGTGATCCCAGCCGGTGAGGATGTGTTCGATTCCCAGCGGGAGGAAGCTCAGGGCACCACTGCCTGCGCCATCTTCCTTACGAACGGACAGGCGCAACTCCCGGTTGTCCGCGGCGAAGGCGAATTGTTGGGTGCCCGTCGCCCACTCCACCTTAGCGAGGCAAAGGTGATCTTGCCCCAGAATTTCGAATAGGTTGTCGCGGACCGTCAGTTGCGCAATGGGCCCAGCGCACTCGTAGCCCAGCACGAGGGTCACCGTACCCGCCGGGTTGCGTTTCTCGGAAGACCCTGCGGGCGCAAGGCCGCACAGCTCGCCGCCACTGCGCACCAGGATCGCCGCTCCGAGCGTGGTCACCAGTGCTCCCTCGGTTCCCGGCGCCGCCCCCTTCGTCTGCAGCGCCGGCGGCAGGCCCGCCACCGGCAGGGTGAGGCGGAAGAGGACCTTTTGCTCCGCGACTCGGATGTCCGCGAGGGTCGTGGACCCTCCCGTGTGCGCCTGTGCCCACATGCTGCAAAGCATCAGGAGCGTCGCAACAACGCCGATGCGGCAACCCCGACGCAAGAGCTTGGCTGTCGTCAGCATCGCGACCAGAGCAGCGTTCTCGAGACGAGCGGGAAACCGCCTCGGCCCCGAGTGGGCAGGATGTATCCGGGCGCGCAACCTATCCCTTTCTAGGCAACAATTCAATTTGCATCAGGCCTCCAAGGCCCCCGCGGGCCGCAGGGCAGCGGCAACGCGCTGGCGTCAAACCGGCAGCTTGCGGAAGAAACCGTCCGGTGGTGAAGTACGCTTCCCAGCGAACGGCCCGCCCCCAAAAGTCTAGCACGCCACCCCGGGTGCGGGGCTTCTCTATCAGCTGTGTTGCCCAGAGGCTGTGGTGCGTCACGGCATTGGTGTTCGAATGCCGCGGCGCAGCCGAAGCGGGAAGCAGAGGCTTCAGCGCCGAGTTTGTAGCGCCGTCACCGCAAAGCGCGCGCCTCGGTTCGCGTCCGCCCTGTCGCCAGGCCGGACGCTACTGCGTTGCGGGCGGGAGACGCGCCGGCGGTCCTCGTCCCCCCAACTGCAACCGCCGGGACAGAGCCGAATTTCTGTCTTCGGTGCACCAGCCGCTTTGCCAGCGGGTTAGCCACACAGCCGCTGCCCCTCCTTGCCAAGGTCATGGGATTGTTGGCCGAGCTGTTCTCCCTGCGCGGTGCTTTACAAGCTTCAACGGATAACCTATATTTTGCCCTCGCCGACTGGGCGCGTCGATGATGTAGCTATGCAGCATCATTATTCGCCTCAATCAGGCGGAAGCAGTTTGCACGTGTGCCCGTGGTGTCAGCGCACGCTGTCGCCCTAAACAGGGATTCCTGCGTAGGGCGGTGGCGCGAGGCGCGCCAAATGAAGACAAATCTTTTAGGAGGACCGGGAATGAGAAAATCATTAGCGGTAGTACTGTTCGGCCTGTTGTACGCTCTGCTCAGTTCGTCGGCTGCCTTCGCTCAAGTGAAGGGTGTTTATTGGACCACCAGCGGCAAGTTTGGACCGTTCCCCATCACGGGGCTGATCCCTTCGATTCCGAAGGAGAAGCAGCGTGACGTGACGATCCCTGTCAGCATGTGGATCATCGACCATCCGAAGGGCTTGATCGTTTTCGACACGGGTAACAACGTCGCGATCTCCGACGGCAACTGCAAGAGCTACTGGGCTGCCGGCAACTGCGACTTACTGAAGCCGAGCCAGACCCGTGCCGACGTCATCGACGCTCAACTGAAGACCCTCGGCTACTCCGCCGACAAGGTCAAAGTGGTCATCACGTCCCACACCCACCTGGATCACGCCGGCAACATCGCCATGTTCCCGAACGCCATCCACGTCATCCAGAAGAAGGAATTGTACCAAGGTTGGTGGCCTGAGAAATTCCAGGGCCGTACGACCCCCGGCACCTTCGTTATGGCTGACTTGGCTAGCGCCCGTGAATTCAACTACCTGGAACTGGAAGGCGATTACGACCTGTTCGGTGACGGTAGCGTCCAGATCCTGACGACCCCCGGCCACACGCTGGGTCACCAGTCGGTCAAGCTCCATCTGGCCAGCGGTGGCAAGCTCATCCTTGCCCAGGATGCCATCTGGATGCAGGAAAACGTCGACGGTTACCCGGCCGGCCTGAACTACAGCGTGCTCGACTACACCAAGTCGCTCAACCGCCTGAAGTTCATGCGTGACCTGGAAGGCGCACAGTTGTTCTACGGTCACGACGAAATCCAGTACGCCGCCAAAGGCGGTCGCTGGTACAAGTAAGCAGCGCGCCGCTACACTCAAGCGTTGCTAGAGAAAAAGCCCTCCCCAACCGGGGGGGCTTTTTTTAACCCTCCCGAACAGTCGAGCTCCCGTGCATCCCGCCGTCCAACTGAATTCCGTTTCCAAGCGGTACGGGTCCAGACCCATTGTCCACGACCTTTCCTTCACGGTCGAACGCAACGAAATCGTCGGCTTTCTTGGACCCAACGGTGCCGGTAAGACCACCACCATGCGCATGATCGCTGGGTTCACCACGGCGAGCGCAGGTCAGGTGTTGGTCTGCGGCTTCGATATGGCGACTCAAAATCACGAGGCTGCCCGGAAACTAGGTTACCTGCCGGAACAACCGCCGCTTTACGACACGCTCGAAGTCAGTCAGTACCTGCGCTTCGTAGCGGCCGTAAAAGGCCTCCAAAAATCAGAAATCCCCCGCGAACTCGACCGCGTGATGTCCGCCTGTCGGCTGGAGACCGTGGTGCGGCGCGAAATCTACAAGCTCTCCAAGGGCTACCGTCAGCGTGTGGGTTTGGCGCAGGCCCTCCTGGGATCCCCCGATGTGCTCCTGCTCGACGAGCCTACGGCCGGGCTCGACCCGGGACAGATTCAGGAAACCCGCGAGGTCATCCGCTCCTTCGGCGCCCAGCATGCGGTGCTGTTGAGCACGCACATCCTCCCCGAGGTCACGATGATCTGCCAGCGCGTGGCCATCATCAACAACGGACGGCTACTGGCCATCGACTCTCCCGCCAGCCTCCAGCAGGCCTCCGAGGATTCCAATAATGTCGCGCTGGAGGTGACCGCACCTGCGGCGGAATTGGAACAGGAACTGCGTAGCCTGACCGGCGTGTTGGCCGTCTCCACGCACCCGGTGCCGGCACGCCCAGGGGTGTTACGCGTGGCCTGTCACGTGGATGGCGGCGAGGGCGCCGAGGCTCGCATCGCGCGGGCGGTCGCCAGTCGCTGGGAGCTCCATCGCTTGGAGCGCCAGCAGCCCACGCTTGAGAACATTTTCCTGCGCTATGTGGCGCAGGGAGAAGCGAAAGGAAAAGGCCAACAATGAGCGGCGTTCTTGCCATTTATCGCAAGGAGATGTTGAGCTATTTCCGCTCACCGATCGCCTATTTTGTGGTCGCCGTGTTCCTGCTGGGTACGGGATATTTCTTTTTGTACAACATCTTCATGACGGGCGTCGGCACCATGGACGAGACCTTCCAGAGCATGGGAATCTTTCTGATGACGGTGACGCCCGTTATCAGCATGCGCCTGTTCTCGGCTGAGTACTCGGCAAAAACCATGGAACTACTCATGACGCTGCCCCTGCGTCCCTGGCAGATCGTGCTGGGCAAGTTCCTCGGCGCCGCCAGCATGCTCCTGCTCATGACCGCGGCCACCGGCGTCAACCTGATACCGCTCTACCTCTACGGCAACCCGGAAACCAAGACGATCCTCTCCGGCTACATCGGGTTCATCTTGCTGGGCCTCGCCTGCCTGTCGCTCGGGCAACTTTTTTCTGCGCTCACACAAAACCAGATCGTCGCGGCCCTGATCACCGTCCCGGTGTTGCTGGGGCTGTGGTTCGTCGGGCATGTGCAGAGCTTCCAGAACTCCTACGCCTTGCGTGATTTTTTCGGATACATCTCCTTGTCGCTCCATTTTGGTGATTTCATCCGCGGTCTCGTCCGCTCCGAGGCGATCGTGTACTACCTGGTCGTTTGTGCGATCGCGCTGGTGCTCAACAGCGCCTACCTGCAATGGCGGCGCTGAGATGGACGATAACTCGAAGTCTGGACTAGCGCTGCTTGCAGGGATTGCCCTGCTGGCTACTGCGGGCGCGTTCCACGCCATCCTGACTGAATGGAAGGTCTGGTACGTGGCCGTAGGGCTCCTCGGCCTGGCGTTGGTCGCCTGGGGGGCGTTCGGTCTGCGTGCGGACTTGGCTTCCATGCTGCGGCAGCGGCGTGGGGAAGTCGCGCTATCCACCTTGGGCACCGTCGGCGTGCTTCTGGCCGTGGCCTACCTGTCGGTGCTCTTTCCCCAGCGGATGGACATGACCACCGGTGGCAAGTTCTCCCTGTCGGACCAAACCGCCAACCTGCTCAGCCGATTGGACAAGCCGGTCCACATCACATTCTTCCACGATCCGATGATGCGCGAGACCGTGGAACTCTACCGACAGATGGCTGCGCAATCCCAGGGCAAGATCACGCTTGACCTTTTCGATCCCATGCTCAACCCAGCTCAGGCCCGGATTCGAGGTGTGGAGTTCGCGGGCACGGCCATCATCGAGAGCGAGGGCCGGAAGTTGCAGATCCAGGGCCCGACGGAAACGGAGATCGCCAACAACATCCTGCGAGTGACCCAGGGTGTTCAACCGCGGCTGTGCTTTCTCGACGGCCATGGCGAGCCCGACCCCTTCAGCCTGGAGTCCCACGACCATATGGAAGGTGGTGCCGGCGGGCACAGCCATGGCCTGGGGTCGAAGCTGGTTCTGCACGAGCGTCACGGCATGGCGAAGGCGCGCGGCGTCCTTGAGTCGCTCAACTACAAAGTTGAAAAGGTCTCGCTGGTCCAGAGTAAGGCTGACGCACTCGGCGGGTGTGCTCTGCTGGTGGTCGCGGGTCCACGCTCGCCCCTGTTGGCCCGGGAGATCGACGCCATCCGCGCCTACCTCTATTCCGGGCGCAATGCACTGGTCATGCTGGACCCCTTTGTCAAGACAGGGCTCGAGCCGGTGCTGCGCGATTACGGCATTGTCGTCGACGATGATCTTGTAATCGACGACGCCAGTCACTTCTGGACCGATGTATCGGCGCCCGCGGTGACCGAGTACAACCGCCACGAAATCACCACCGATGTGCCCCTTACCTTCTTCGCTGGTGCCCGTTCCCTGTCCCCGACGCCCCAACGCGTCCCCGGCGTGTCGGTTCGGCAATTGGCGAATACCTCCAAGTCGAGCTACGGCGTGGCGACGGCGGATAGCGGGGCGTTCGATCCCACCACCAGCATTCCGGGACCGCTTACCTTGATCGTTGTGGCGAATCGCCGACCGGAATTCGTCGAGTCCACCGAGGCGGTGGTGCGCCGGTTGCGCGAGGCTCCTGCGGAGGCCGCCGCAAAGCCCGCGCCCAAGCCGACGAAGGAAGGCGCTGACATCATTCCGTCGCGTCTGGTGGTAGTCGGCGACTCGGATTTCGCGACCAACTCTTTCTTTCACATCATGGGCAACGGCAAGCTATTCCTGAACATGGTGAATTACCTGACGATCCAGCCCAAGTTGATTGGTGTTGAACCGCGCACATTCGACCAGCCGCGGGTGAACCTTACGAACCGGCAAATGAAAGGCACGGTGTTCCTTTCCCTGATCCTGATCCCGGCCCTTCTGGCGCTGGTCGGGCTGGTCGTCTGGTGGAGACAGCGGTGAGCGTAGGGCCCCTGGGGGCACCCCGACGGCGTGCCTTGGTCGTCTGGGGGATTCTCGCGCTATTGGTCGCCCTTATCGCCGGCGTGAAGTATCGGGAGCAACGCGAGTCCGAGACGGACCGCGCGGAGGCGGAGGCCAGCGCACGCGAATTGGTGCCGGTGTCCATGAGCAAGATCGGCATCGTGGAACTGTTCCAGCAGGGTACGTTGCATCGCTTCGAGCGTGATGCCGCGGGTGTCTGGTTCTACCACGGGCACGCGGCGGAGACGAGCGGGCAACCGCACGCCCACCAAGCGGACCCTGCGCTGGCGCCCGCCATCGAGCAAATCTTTCTGGGCTTCGGACGGACCCGCATGGAGCGGCAGTTTCCCCGAGGCGCGCTGGAAAAGGATTACGGCACCGCCGCCCCCGAGCTTTTCATCATGATCTATGAGCCGAAGGCCTTGAAGCCTTTGGCGCGCTATGCCGTGGGCGGTGTGGCGCCCGACCGGCTCAGCCGATACGTGCTCCCCGATGGCAGTCCCATGGTGGTGACGATCCCCAATTACCAGGTGGAAAATCTTCAGGCCTTGGTCCGCGTGGTGACGGGCCAGATGCCTTTGGCGCAACTGCAAGCCACGCTCTCCGGCGTCGGGCCCGGCGGGAAAGCGCTCCCCGGAGCCGCACCCACCAAGCCCTAGGGAGCCGTGCCCGTGAGGGTTACAGCCCCTGAGCAACGCCGCCGAGCGGCGACCGACCCGAAGGAGCTCAGCCGGTGAAGGATATCGCTGCTCTAGCGGGCTCGCCCCATTACCCGCGGCCGCGCGTGGTCCTGGTGGGCCTGATGTCCGCCGCCTGCCTGTGGGCAGCCGGGCTCGGCGCCGCCGAGGTGCTGACCAACAGCTACGACGAGGCGCGCACCGGGGCTAACCTCCAGGAGCGGATCTTGCACCCGGCCAACGTGCGCCCGGCAACTTTTGGGCGTCTCTACAGCTATCCCGTAGACGGACCGGTGTTCGCCCAGCCATTGATTGCCACGTCGGTGCAAATTCCGCGCGTCGGCAAGCGGGACGTGCTCTACACGGCAACTGCTGCCAACAGCGTCTTCGCTTTCGATGCCCGTGAGTCAGGGGCCGGCCCACTTTGGCACCGCCCGCTGCTCAGCTTGCCCGGTGGCGTCCTCGCCGAGCCCCGTGGAATCCTGGGTACCCCGGTCATTGACCGGACCACCCAGACGATCTATTTGGTGGCGGGGTTCCTGCAGGGCGACCGCGGCCGTTTCCTTCTGCACGCGCTGGACTTACGCGACGGCACTGACCGCCCGGGTAGTCCGGTAGAGATCGCCGGCAGCGTGACCGTGGACGGGACGACGGTCCATTTCACGCCAACAGTGAGCCGGGTGGCGGTCCAGCGCGCCGGCCTTGCCCTTGCCCAGGGTCACTTGGTTATTGCCTTCGGCGGGGACTATTTCGAGGGCTGGGTGTTTTCTTACAACACGCTTCGGCTAGAGGACAAGCCTGCGGCCTATTGCACCACCTGCGCGAGTCGGATTGCCGCCATCTCGCACGTAGACTACCTGGACCCCTCCTGCACCTACCTCGGACCCGGCGGCGGAATTTGGCAGGCCGGGCGGGCGCCGGTGGTGGACGCCCGGGGCCTGGTGTATTTCTTTACCGGTAACAAGGCGCATATTGTCCGCGGCGGCTGCCTCATCCCCCAGGGGTCGAACGCCTGTGCGGTTTGCACGACGCCAGGAGGCTGCCCCTGCGAGGGGGGCCGCAGTCAGAAACTCTGCCGGGGGCCGGATACCTGTACCGCCAACGAGTCGCACGACGCACGGGTTTTCGATACCAACGAATCGCTGATCCAACTCGACCCCGGCCACGGCCTCGTGCTGCGCGGCTGGTGGCGTCCAGTGAATTGGAACGCGGACGGGCCCGAGGGGCTCGAAAAGAATGACTTGGATCTGGGAGGGTCGGGGCCCTTGCTGATCCCCGGTACACGGCGTCTTGTCGGTGGAGGGAAGCAAGGTGTGGTCTATTTGCTCGATGTCGATGGGGCCGACCCGCGTTGCGTGCCTTCCTTGCGCGAGCGGTGCCTGCCCGCCGCAGCGGAGAACCCCCTGCAGAGCTTTGCCATCGCGCCCCCACCGCCCGAGCCGCAGACCTACTACCGGCACCTGCTTGGGGGGCCGGTCCTGCTGCGGCCAGCACAGGGGCGGGGTCCCGCATGGGTCTATCTCTGGCGCGAGAATGACAACCTGCGTGGCTACGCCGTCACCGAGCGGTTCGAGGGCTGCGATGGGGGCCATCCGGGCGCCACTGCTTCCCACGACTGCCCGGCGGAGGCGCGCAGCGCCGACTTCATCGACCACCACCCCGGGGGGATTCTGGCGCTGTCGGCGAACGACGGAGATCCGGCGAGTGCGGTGCTTTGGGCCTACACGCATCACATCGGCGGGGGGCCGGGCAGGCTCATGGCGTTTGGGGCGGTTCCCGATGCGGGTGCCCCAGGACAATTGGTCAGAATCTGGGACAGCGACCTGTGCGCTGGGGATCAAATCGAGAGCGGAGCCGACTTCGCGCAGCCGACGGTGGCCAACGGTCGGGTCTATCTCGCCACTGCCGCTGGCCGCGTGGACGTGTTCGGGGTGCTGCCGTCCAGGGATTGCGCGGCCCGCCCCGCCGCGAGTGGACCGGGTCCACTCCTGCAGTGAGGTTCTCGCGCTCACAAGGTAGAATTGGTCCACAACCCATCTGCGGGACAGTAAGGAGGATCTATGAAGCTGACTGAGGAACAACTGCAGCAATTCGATCGCGACGGTTTCCTGTTCTTTCCGGGCTTATTCAAGCCGGACGAGGTCAAGGTGCTGACTGACGAAGTGCCTCGCCTCTACGCCCAGGACCGGCCGGAGAACATCCGGGAGCGCGCGGGTGGGGTGGTGCGCACCAACTTCGCCGCGCACCTCTACAGCGATCCTTTCGCCCGTCTGGCACGCCACCCTCGTATGGTCGACCCGGTGATGCAACTCTTAGGCGAGCAGCTGTACATGCATCAGTTCAAGATCAACGGGAAGATGGCCTTCGACGGGGACCTGTGGCAATGGCACCAAGACTACGGCACCTGGTTTAACGACGACCAGATGCCGGAGCCGCGCGCCATGAACGTCGCGATCTTTCTTGACGAGGTCAATGAGTTCAACGGCCCGCTTATGTTTATCCCGGGCAGTCACAAGCTTGGCGTCATTGAAGCCAAGCATGATCTGGTCACGACGAGCTATCCGCTGTGGACCATCACCAATGACACCATCCGGCAATTGGTGGAGCGCGGTGGCATCGTCGCGCCCAAGGGCGTGGCGGGCTCGATGATCCTCTTCCATTCCTGTCTGGTGCATGCCTCCACGGCCAACCTCTCGCCCTGGAACCGGGTCAGCGTTTATCTCAGCCTGTGTGCCGTGTCCAATCACATCCGGCGCTTCAAGCGGCCAGAGTTCATCGCGCATCGCGATTTCACGCCGATCGAGTGCCTGCCCGATGACTGTTTGCTGAAGGCATATCCCGTGGACCTGCCCTGGCTGCACGGCACGCCGCCCTCGGCCCTGATTTCCGAGGCGGCCTGAGCATGAACCTCTATGCAAAGCTACAGGAGCGCGCAGCGCAGGGGCGCCCGCTACGCCTGGGCCTAATTGGCGCAGGCAAATTTGGCGCCATGTATCTCGCGCAGGTGCCCAAGACACCGGGGATCCATCTGGTCGGGATCGCCGACCTCTCGCCCGACGGCGCGCGCGCCAACCTCGCACGGGTGGGCTGGGACCCCCAGCGACACCAAGCGTCCTCCTTGGATGCTGCGCTGCGGGAAGGCACCACGCATATCGGCGAGGACTGGCGGGCCCTGGTGTCCCACCCCGGCGTGGATATCGTGGTGGAGGCAACGGGAAATCCCATCGCCGCAGTGGAACATGCCCTGGAATCCTTCGTGCAGGGTAAGCACGTGGTGATGGTGACGGTGGAGGCCGACGCGTTCTGTGGTCCACTGCTGGCACTAAAAGCCCGAGCCGCGGGTGTGGTCTACAGCCTTGCCTACGGCGATCAGCCGGCGCTCATTTGTGACCTGGTGGACTGGGCACGTGCTGCGGGCTTCAACGTGGTGGCCGCAGGTCGCGGACACAAATGGCTGCCGCACTTCGAGCAATCCACGCCCGAGACGGTATGGGGCTACTACGGGCTCGCGCCGGAGCAGGCCCGCCTGGGCGGCCTGAATCCGAAAATGTTCAACTCCTTCCTCGATGGATCCAAGCCGGCCATCGAGATGAGTGCGGTGTGTAACGCGACCGGCCTTACCGCAGCGCCTGGCGGATTACTCTATCCCAGCGCCAGCGTCGACGACATTCCCGCGCTTATGCGGCCCCGCGCCGAAGGTGGCGTGCTGCACCACAAGGGGCAGGTGGAGGTGATCTCCTCGCTGGAAGCCGACGGTACGCCCATTCCCTACGACATCCGCTTCGGGGTCTGGGTGGTTTTCGAGGGGGATACAGAGTACATCCGCCGCTGCTTCACGGAGTACGGGGTGCGTACGGACTCCTCCGGCCGCTACGCGTGCCTGTACAAGCGATGGCATCTGATCGGGTTGGAGGTGGGCATCTCCGTGGCGTCCATCGGGCTGCGCGGGGAGTCCACCGGCGCTGCCACCGGTTTCCGGGCCGATGCCGTTGCCACCGCCAAGCGCGATCTGCGCGCAGGCGAGACGCTCGACGGCGAAGGGGGTTATACGGTGGTGGGGCGTCTCACCCCAGCAGCCGAGTCCCTGGCACTCGGGGCGCTACCCCTGGGACTCGCCCATGACGTTCGCTTGGTCCATCCGGTGGCGGCCGGCCAGCCCGTGCGTTGGAGCGACGTTGTGCTGGACGAGACGCTAACGGCCGTGCGGGCGCGCCGGGAAATGGAGGCGGTCTACGCCGTCGCTAGCGTGGCCTGAAAGCCCCGGCGCGGACATGAGCCCCGCCCCCGCGGCCCCCAGGGCGGGGGCGCCTATTCGCAGGAGGGTAGGCGCTCCAGAACGATCCCCGTGTCGAAGGAACCCACGGCTAGAACCGGAGTGATCAACGCCACCAGGGCAGGATCCTGGGGACCCTGCCGATTGACCTCCAACTGCAACTCGCTCGAGCCCGCCAGCGCTTGGTCCAGCGTAAGTCCCGTGGTGAGTGCGGCAACTGGGCCAGGTCCACCGCCACCGCCAGCACCGCCTCCGGCCCCCGCAGGCAGCGCCAGGGTGAGCTGGCCCGGCGCATCCGAGCGTAACAGGGTCCAACCGGCGGGTTGTGTTGTCGACACGAAGCTCCCGGATACCGTGCTATAGGTAAGGAACGCAAAGCGGTTGCCTGCTGCGGGCGCGAAGCCGTTGTAGGACTGCACGTCCAGGGTTCCATTGATCGTTGCACTGCCCAGTACCTTGACCAGATCGAACTGGCCGGCGCCCGTACCACCGAGCTGGATGGTGGTTACGGAACCGGGTCCCAGCACGAGGTTGCCCAGGGTTAGCGTGCCCGGCGAGAAGCCTGGGGAGAGGTTGCCGGTGCCGACGACGAGCGTACCGGTTACTGTGCCATTTCCACCGAGTGTCCCATCGAGTGCCACGTCCCCCGTGACCGTGGAGGCGTTCAGCGTCAAGCTCTGCCCGTCGCGCACCGCCGCGGCACTCGCGGTGCTCAGGTTGGAGTTGACTAGCAGCAGGCTCGCACCCCGTGCGTTCACGCCGGCCACGCTAGCGGTGAGTCCGGTCATGGTGCGGGTGCCGCCGCTGCCCAGATTCAGCGAGGCGGTGTGCGCGTCCAAGCTGGGCAAGCTGCCACTACCGCTGATGGTTCCGCCGTTCCAGGTGATGGGTCCCTGGATCGTGCTGGCACCGCTTACCGTCAGACCCGCGGACGTGGCGGAGAGGGTCAGCGGGCCAGCGAGCCCCGCACTGTGCAGTGCCAGGGTCCGGCCGCTGCCCACCTGCACGGGGCCGCTGCTGGTGACCGTGGCGCCGCTAATGTCTAGGCTGGCCGCGCTGGCGTCGACGCCCGCGACCTGGAAGTTGACTCCCGAGAGGCTGCGCACGCCGCCGCTTCCCAGGCTGAGCGCCGCGCCGTGTGCATCCAGGCTCGCCCCCGGGGCACCGGCGCCGATCAGCCCGCTATTCCACGTGATGCTGCTTCCCGTGATGGCGCTCGCGCCGGTGACGAAGACCGTGCCGTTGTTGACGAGCGAGTTGGTGATCGTGCTGCCGCTGAGGTCCAGCGTACCGTTGTTGGTGACGGCGCCCGGCCCGCCCACCGTCTGATTGATGAGGCTCAGCGTGGTGCCCGCGGCAACCACCAGGGGGATGGCGCTGGAGTTGTTCGTCACCGTACCCCCGGTCATACGGATGGCACCCGTCCCGTTGATCACAGCCCCGTCATTGAGCGTCGTGGCGCCCGTGCCGAAGGTAAGCGAGGTGCCGCTCAGTACGTTGAAGGTGCCGCCGTCCACCCCGCCGCCATTGAACACCACATTGCCCGCGTTGACGTTGAACGTACCGTCGTTGTTCACCGCCGCTGGGAAGCTCACGTTGCCGGGGTTGGCTTTCGTGAAACTGGCACCGCCGGCAATATTGAGCACGCCGTTGTCGGCGAAGGTGCCGCCGGAGATCGTCAGTGAGGACCCCGAGGGCAAGGTCGTCGAGCCGTTCAAGGTGAGACTCCCGGATTGAATATCCAGGCTTCCAACCAGGTTCAAGTTGTTCAGCGTCAGGTTGGCGCCGTTGAGGAACCGGGTGCCTGCCCCCACCAGCACCAGTCGCGCGCCGTTGGTGAGATTCAGCCCCGTGAGCGATCCCCCGCCCCAATTGAAGACACCGCCACTGACCGTGAAATCCGTGGGCGTCGACACGGCGAGGGTGCCTGCGTTGAAGGAGAAACTGGGGTTGGCCCCGGTCTGCACCACGGTCATGGTGCCGCCGGCGAGGTTGATGCTTCCCGTGCTGACGTGCTGAGCACCGGCTAAGTCGAGGTTGAGCGCGCCGCCGGTTACCTGCAGCGTGCCGGCGTTGGTCAAGGCCTCGCCCAGGGTGAAGGTGCCGGCGCCGCTCTTGGTTAGCGTGGTCCCCACGGCGAGCGTCACTGCGCCACCGCCCGTCCAGGTGCCACCCGTTGCGGTCACGGGTCCAGTCACCAAAAGGTTGCCGGCACTCGTGAGATTGCCCGCTGTGAATGCGAGCGGCCCACTGATACCGGTCACCGATGCGGGCACGACCAGGGTGCCACCGTTGATGGTGACGGGCTGGCTGAGCAGATTCGCTGCGCTGCCATCGACCGTGGAAACGGGTAGCGTCAGGGTCCCGCCGTCAACGCTCAGGGCCTCGCCCAACACGAGGGTATGGGCGGTGTTCGACCCGGTGGAAACGGTGATCAAGGGCGCCGCGGCTACCCGGTTGATCACCGCGTCGCGCTGGGCGTCAGGAACACCGCGCGTCCAATTCGCCGCGTTGCTCCAGTCGCCACTGGCATCGATGCTCCAGCGGGTGATGGACACGGTCGTATTGGTTATTCCGGGGGTGCCAGCCAAGGTATTGGTGAAGGCAACGTCGGCCGGGTTGGTGAAAGCCGCGAAGGCGGCGGTTGTGCCGCCGGTGGCGGTCAGCAGCGCCGGGAAGGCGTTCCCCAGATCGGCAAAGAATGCGCCAGTGATGGAACTGCCCACCTCAGCCACTTCCAGGGTGCCGGCGAGCGTGGCGGTGCCGGTCACCAGCACTTGGTCGTATTGCCCTGCCGCCGTGCCGCCCAGATCGACGTGCAATTTGCTCCCGGCGTGCATCACCAAGTTGCCCGCGACGGTCAATTTGCCCGTGCCATTGACGCCCAAGCCGGGGTCCAGCGTTCCGTCATTGGTTAGCGTATGCAGGCAGGTCTTGTTGACGCAGAAAAAGGAGCCAACGTCCAGGGTCCCGCTGCCACGGACGATGCCAGTTGCCGTATTGGTGAGATCCTGCGACAGCCGGATGATGCCGCCCGCGCCCGTTTCCATCAGGGCCTGGTTAGTGAACGCGTTGGTCGGGCTGATGTTGAGCGTTCCCGCCGAGGCACGCAGGGTGCCGGTGCTGGTGATGGTGGTGAGGGAAAGGCTCAGGGCTTGGCCCACCGCGTCCGCATCGATGGTCCCGGCGTTGACCAACGTAGCGGCGGCGTAGACTTGGTTGATGCTGCCCGAACCTGCCACGGTTACGTTCTGGCCGATCACGATCGCGGTGGCGTTCTGCTTGTTCCAGGCAAGCAGCGTGCCGCCCGCCATGCGCAGCGTGGCAGCACCGGAGGCCAGGATGGATTGGTCGCCGGCGTCGGTGAAATTCAGCGTGCCGCTACCGATGTTGAGCGTGACACCGGGTGCCAGCGTCAGGTTGCTCAGGACGTTCGCTGCCCCCGTCGTGGTGAGGTTGCCCCCGATCGTCACGGCGTTAAGACTGGCGCTACCGGAGAAGTTGAGAACGGTGCCGTCGTTGCTCACCAGGGCGCCGTTCTTGAAGCCGCCGGTGAGAACGGACAGACCACCCGTGCCGAAGGGGCCGCCCCCCCCCACGTCCAGAGGCTGCGCGCCGATGTCCAGGATGCCCGAGAGACTCAAGTTCGTCCCCGCCTGCCGGGTGAGGCGTCCGGTGATGTCGGCGAGGGAGAACGCGCCGCCTAGGTTGAGATGGCCGGAGTCGAGAGCGATATTGCTGCCTGCGGTGGTGGACCAATTCGTGGCGCTGATGTCGACGCTGCCCGATTGGCGCACCTGCACGGTGCCGGCGTTGCTGAAATTGGTGGAAGTGATATTGAGTGCGCCACCGCTCGCGCGCATGAGCGCGCCCGGGGAGTTGGTCGTGCCGGTCAGGCTGATGGCGATGGATTGTCCGGAGACGTCGGCGTCGATGGTGCCCTGATTGATCAGCGTGGCCGGGGCGTAGATTTGGTAGATGTTGCCCGAACCGGCCACGGTGACATTCTGGCCGATCACCAGCGCGGCGGTGTTCTGCTTAATCCAGGGCCGAAGCGTGCCATTGAGCATACGCAGGGTGGCCCCCGCGGAGGCCAGGATGGATTGGTCGCCGGCGTCGGTGAAATTCAGCGTGCCGCTACCGATGTTGAGCGTGACGATCGGGGGCAACCTCACCACGACGGGCGCAGCGAACGTCCTGGGCAACCTGACGCTGGCACCCGGTGTCACGCTCAACATCGGCAGCGGCCAGCTGAATTTCACCGACGCCGGTGACCAGGCCATCACCACGAC
>JANXRW010000064.1 GCA_025356655.1 Betaproteobacteria bacterium
CTCTGGATGCTTGGCGGTGAGATCATCCGCCAGCGCTACGAGGACCCGAAGCTGAAGAAGATGTCTGCCCGCCGATCCATCGAGGAGTCGCTCGCCCCCGATGGCGGTCCGCTGCTCTGGCCACGGATCACCGAAGAGGCACAGGACTCCTTAGACGCCACCTGCCGCAAGCTCTACAAGTACCTAAACTCCACTTCAGCACCTGCTCCGTAGCCCCAAAACCACCCACAGATTCCGCCGAGGAGCCGTTAATTGAACCTGCGGGGAATTTCCTGTCGGCCGTTTATTTCAAAGTCGATGGAAGCAAGGAAATTGACCGTTCTGATGGATCCGCATATGACCTGACTATTGTGCTTGCATATCCCCCGGGGGATGATCTAGAGAAGACAACGGATAAAGTTGAGCAGCTTGAAACGGCGATCGAGGCATTATTCACGGAAAAATTGTACGATCCGGCTAGCGGGAATTGGAACGGAATTGCCTTGACGACCTGCATGTCAATATCGGAAGACGATTTGACGGTCAGCCAAGCGCGACTGCTCAGTCAATGGCGACTTGAATACATAACGCTGAAAGCTGACGGGGAGCAATTTTCCGCTCAGCCATAAGCCAGCAACCTAACGCTCCATAATTGACTGACGACTCAGTATGGGTCGCAGATAGCGTTCAAATCCGGTCTTCTCTCTAAGCGACTCGTATGGAGACAAACAAATGTCAGGCCTGCGGTGAAATTTTTCAGCCGCATCCACAGGTCGAAAAACCATCGTATTGCTCCGGTGCATCATGCCGGCGTGAGCGGCGCAGACGCTGGCAGCGAGACAAACTCCAGCAGGGTCCCGATTATCGGGCAAACAAAGCCAGAGCCCAACGTGCCTGGCTGGACAGACACCCCGATTACTGGCGCAACTACCCTGACCAACACCGCAGGGGGGCGCAGCCGCGCGTGACTGCAGGCAGCAGGTGTCGTCTCGAGCCGGTTGCCAAGCTTCTCGCCATCTCCTAGACTTTCGCTGTGTCTACCTCCCGCACCCGACCGCTCTGGATTCTGTTCGTGGCGACCGTTCTGATCGCCCTGGCGGAATGGCATTTCCAGGCCCTTCGACCCCTCGAGAACCGCGTGATGGACCGGTTCCTGCGTTGGCGGGCGGTGGGTGTGGCTCCCGACCCCGATGTCGTGGTGATCGATGTCGACGATGCGAGCCTGGAGCGGATGGGGGTGCTTGCTGATCGCTGGCCGTGGCCTCGATCGGTGCATGGGGAACTGGTGGCTGGTCTGGCTGCCCAGAAGCCCAAGGCTATTGTCTTTGACATCATGTTCGCCGAGCAGGATCGCCAGCGGCCCGACAGCGACCGCGTTTTCAACGAGATGGTGGCGCCTGTCACGAACGTCTTTTTTCCGACGGTGCGCTTCGATCCGGCCGGCGACGTGGGAGGGGTGCCGCTGCTTCAACTGGCCAAACCGCTGGGTATGCTCTATCCGCGTGACGCCAATACTGCAGCGCGCGCCGCCATCTTGCTTCCGCTGGCGCTGGCGCCGACCAATTGGCGCCTGGGCCTGATCAACCTGCGCCCCGATCCCGACGGAGTTACCCGCAGCTACTACCTATATGTCGACGCCTATGGCTGGAAGATGCCTTCGCTCCCAGCCCGGGTCGGGACGGCACTGGGGTGGGACGTCCCCCCGCGCGAGGCGGTGTTTTTAAATTGGCCGGCACTGTCGCGCAAACACGTCTCTTACGTGGATCTCTACGAAGACTTCAATCGCGAGCACCGGAGCCGGGACCCGCACGAGTTCACCGACAAGGTGGTGATCGTGGGAACCGCCGCGACCGGCATGTACGACCTGAGATCCAGCCCGCTGACGGAGTTTCATCCGGGCGTGGAGATTCTCGCCACCGCGCTCGAAAACCTGAAGAACCGGTCCTGGCTGGAGCCGGTGTCGCATTCGGCGGGTACTTGTGCCACGCTGATCCTGGCGGGGCTCCTCACTTGGGGTTTCCTGCGCAAGGCAAACGCCGTTCGCCTAGGCGTGCTCCTCGGGGGGGCGTTCGCCATCTTGCTGGCGGCCAGCTACTTGGCACTACGCCAGCGCTCGGTACTGCACATGGCCACACCCATCGTATTGTGCACAGGGCTCTATCTGGCCTGCGCGCTCACCGAGTACCTGCGCGAGCAGCGCGAGCGCCGACACGCCGTCATGCTCTTCAGCCGCTTCGTCAACCCTGTGGTGGTGCGTGACCTGCTGGAGCAGGGGGGATTGTCCACGGCCGGTGAGTTGCGCCAGATCACGCTACTCTTCTCGGACATCCGCGGCTTTACCTCGATCTCCGAGAGCCGGTCGCCGCAGGAGATCGTGGCGTTATTGAATCGCTACTTCAGCAACCAGGTGGACGTGATCTTTCGTCACGGCGGGTGTCTCGACAAATTCATCGGCGATGCCATCATGGCGTTCTGGGGTGCGCCGGTGGAGGATTCGGATCATGCCCGGCACGCCGTAGCCGCCGCCTTGGAAATGAGCGAGGCGCTGGAGTCGGTGCGTCGTGAACTGGGGACGGCGGGCGCCCACCTGGAAATCGGCATCGGCATCCACACGGGGCCGGCTGTGGTGGGCCTCATCGGCTCGGATAACAAACGCGAATACACGGCCATCGGGGACACGGTAAACCTCGCCAGCCGCATCGAAGGCCTCACCAAGGGGGTCGCCCGGATTTTGGTGTCCGAGGACACCCGGCGCGCCTGCGGAGACACCTTCGATTTCACCGATCACGGCCTGCGCAGCGTGAAGGGACGCGCGCAGGAAGTACGGGTCTACGAACCAGGGAGGAAGCGATGAAAATAGGGCTAGGAGCGCTCATTGCGCTGCTGTGTTGTGCGGTGACGCCGGTCTTGGCGGCGGAGACGGGTTATACCCTGCGCTCCACAGACCTTAAATTGAGACCTTTCCTCGATGCCGAGACCCTCCAGGCACTCCCCGTAAACACCCGCGTGGACATCCTCCAGCGCCAGGGGGCATGGATGCGGGTCAATTCCCTGAAACAACAGGGCTGGGTTCGCATGCTCAGCGTTCGTCTGGGCTCTGCCGACCAGGGCGGGCAGGAAGACGGCGGCTGGCTCTCGGTTTTCGCTCTGGGAAAGCCTAGGTCATCTTCACCGACGACGGCAACCGTCACGACGGGCGTGCGTGGGTTCTCCGAGGAGGAGTTGAAGGCCTCCACGCCCAGTCCGGCGGAGTTCGACAAACTCGCCTCCTTTGCCGCCACGCCCGATCAAGCAGCGGCACTGGCCGCAGCCGGTGCCTTGGCCACGCGGCAGGTGCCCTATTACGCCGACAACGGCAAGCCGGAGAGGAGCGCCAAATGAACCTGCGCCTGATGACGCGACTGGTGGCTCTGGTTGTCCTGCTCGGGGGTTGTGCCGGGCAGAATGGCGAAAAATTCTCGCTCCAGAATGTGGACGTGGGCGCTCTGGTGTCGAACATCAAAGGGCTTCGGGAAGTGGGTGAACCCGAAGAAATCTCCGTGGGCCGTGGGGTGGCCGAGACTCTGCTAGGGGCGCGACCGCTGCAGCCGGATCCCGAACTTCAGCGCTACGTCAACGCCGTGGGCCTGTGGGTGGCCCGGCAGTCGGAGCGCCCGGGCCTGCCCTGGCACTTCGGCGTGTCGGACAGTGATCAGGTGAACGCATTCGCCACCCCCGGTGGGAATGTCATCATTACCCTGGGCATGCTGCGCATCCTACGCAACGAGGCAGAACTGGCCGGTGTCATCGGTCATGAGGTAGGGCACGTGGTGCGCAAGCACCACTTGAACGCGCTCCGCAAGGAGGCCTTCCTGGGTATGCTCGGGCAAGGCGTCACCGCCGCTTCCCAGGGCAGACGCAGCGAAAAGCTGGTGCAGGCGCTCGCCGGGCCGACCAAGGAACTCTACGCGCGCGGCCTAGACAAGGATGACGAGTTCGAGGCCGACCGGGTGGGCGTGGTGCTGGCCGCCCGCGCGGGCTACGATCCCTGGGGCCTGCCTTCCGCCCTGCAAACCCTGGCCGGCATCAAGCCCGACAGCACCTACCTTGCGCTGCTCCTGAAGACCCATCCGGCGCCATCGGCGCGGCTGGAGAAACTAGCCGCCGCCATGACGGATCACTTCGACGGCTACACCGATGCGCCACAGCAGGCTCAGCGCTTCCATCGCATGACCGCTGGAGTCCGCCAATGACCCTCTCGCCGCTGGGCGGGCCGCCGGAATGAACGGCGCGGAGAGCCTCGCGCGCACGTTGCTGGCGAGTGGCGTGGACACCTGCTTCGCCAACCCGGGAACCTCTGAGATGCACTTTGTCGCCGCCCTGGACCAGGTGCCCGGGATGCGCTGCGTGCTGGGGCTGGCAGAGACGGTGGTCACCGGTTGCGCGGACGGTTACGGCCGCATGGCGGCAAAGCCAGCGGCTACCCTGATGCACTGTGGCCCGGGCCTCGCCAATGGGCTGGCAAACTTGCATAACGCCCGGCGTGCGTTCACCCCGGTGGTGAACGTCGTCGGTGACCATGCGACCTACCATCGGCCCTTCGACGCGCCACTCACCGCCGATACGGAGGCCCTGGCGCGCACCGTATCCCAGTGGGTACGCACCAGCGCCACGTCCCTTCGCGTTGGCCCCGACGGGGCCGCCGCCGTGCAGGCAGCCCTCTCTGCGCCGGGCCAGGTGGCTAGCCTGATCCTGCCCGCCGACACGGCCTGGGGAGAGGGTTCCGGGGTCGCCTCCGCGCTACCGGTGCCCGAGCGCTCCCTGGTGGCCCCGGATGTGCTGGCCCGGATCGCTCGGCTGCTGCGCAATGGGGCCCGCAGCCTAATCTTCCTGTCGAACCAAGCGCTCTCGGAGCGTGGGCTGTTGGCGGCGCGTCGGGTAGCCGATGCCAGCGGCGCCGACCTGCTCACCAATACGCAGATCCCCCGCATGGCGCGTGGGCGAGGAAGGGTTCCGGTAGACCGCCTGCCCTATCCCGTGGACAGCGCGGTCAAGGTTCTGGCCGGCTATCAGCAGGTGCTACTCGTGGCGAGCAAGCCCCCCACGGCGTTTTTTGCATATCCTGGAAAGCCCAGCCTCCTCTCGCCCGTGGATGCGTTGGTCGACGTGCTGGCCCGGCCGGAGCAGGATGCCGTGGCGGCCTTGGAGGCCCTGGCCGATGAACTGGGCGCCCCCCGGCAGGTGGTCCTAGGAAGTGGCGGGGGCCTGCCAGAGGTCCGAGCGGGCCGTTTCGACCCCGTAGCCTTCGCCCAAACACTGGCGGCACTTTTGCCCGAGGAGTGCGTGGTGGTTGAGGATGCGGTGACCTCCGGGCGGGCGTTATTCCCGCCCAGCTTCCAGGCGGCGCCCCACGATTGGCTGCAGATCACCGGTGGCGCTATCGGCCATGGCTTTCCCTGTGCTACCGGCGCAGCGGTGGCCTGTCCGGGGCGCAAGGTCGTTTGCCTGCAGGCCGACGGGGCGGGGATGTACGCGCTGCCGGCCTTGTGGACACAGGCACGCGAGCAACTCGACGTGATCAACGTGGTGTTTGCCAACCGGATCTACAAGATCCTGCAGGGCGAATTGCTCAACGTCGGCGCGACCCCCGGGCCTACCTCCACGGCGCTCTTCGATCTGGCCCGACCGGCCCTGGATTGGGTAAAAATCGCCCAAGGCCACGGCGTGGAAGCAGCGCAGGCTCGCACCCTGGAGCAGTTCGCGGACCTTTTCCGCGCCGCCTGCAAGCGCCGAGGCCCCTTCCTCATCGAGTTCCTGATCGAGGGCTGAGCCGTGCTCCCTTGAAACCGGTCGGGCTGGGCGCCCAGGGTGCTTACACGCGCCCTGGGGAGCGAACCCTCAGGCGTGGGCAACTCGCATGGGGCGGACCTGTGAAGGGGTGCGGGCGTAGGCGTGGTAGGCCGCAGATTCGGCCTTGCCGAAGTCCACTTCCTGGCCCATATCGGCAAATACCGTCTCCAGGGCGCACAGGCAGAGCATGACGTTCTCCATCTTGCAGCTGTAGCCCATGAGGCCGAAGCGCCAGATTTTACCGGCGAGTGCCCCCAGGCCGGCGCCGATCTCCAGATTGTAGTCGTGCAGGAGGCGATGGCGCACTTCCTTCTCGTCCACGCCGGCGCGCACGTACACCGCGTTCATTTGCGGCAGCCGGTATTTCTCCTCGACCAGGAAGTCCAGCCCAAAGGTCTCCAGGCCGGCGCGCAGCGCGGCATGGTTGCGCTCATGGCGCGTGAAGGCGTTCTCCAGGCCTTCCTCCTGCAGCAGCAAAAGGGACTCGTGCAAGGCATAGAGCGCGTTCGTGGGCGCCGTGTGGTGATAGGTCCGGTTGGTCTCGCCCCAGTACCCCAGGAGGAGGTTCAAGTCCATGAACCAGCTGTGGACCCTTTCCTTGCGCGCGCGAACCTTCTCGATCACGCGGTCGCTGAAGGTGATGGGCGCCAGGCCCGGGGTGCAAGACAGGCACTTCTGGCTGGCGGAATAGACGGCGTCCAGCCCCCACTCGTCCACTTTGACGGGGATGCCGGCCAGGGAGGTGACGGTGTCCACAATGGTCAAAAGGTCGTGCTTGCGGGCCAGCGCGGCCAGCGCCTGGGCATCGGAGGCGACGCCCGTGGAGGTTTCAGCATGGACGAAGGCCAAAACGCGCGCATCCGGGTTCGCCTTGATGGCGTCTTCCACTTTATTCAAGTCCACCGGGGTTCCCCAGGTGTCTTCCACGACAACGGCAATGCCGCCGCAGCGTTCGACGTTCTCGATCATCCGGCCACCGAATACGCCGTTGCGGCACACGATCACCTTGTCGCCCGGGGTCACCATGTTGACGAAACACATCTCCATGCCGACTGAGCCCGGGCCGGAAACGGGGAAGGTCACCGAGTTGCGGGTCTGGAATGCGTAGCGCATCAGGTCCTTCAGCTCCTCCATCATCTGCACGAACACCGGATCCAGATAACCGATGGTGGGGCGGAACATGGCGGAGAGCACGCGTGGATGGATCTCCGAGGGCCCTGGCCCCATCAAGGTGCGCTGGGGCGGGTAGAAGGAACCAATTTTTTTGGTGCGTACGGGTGCGGAATGAGGGGTCATGGCATTGTCCATCGCGGGAACCGCGGCAGGTCTGAAGAACGGGACGGCACAGGCCCGGTTTCGGGCAGAACCCGAAAGTTTATCAGGAAGCGGGGCATTGCCCAACAATGGTGCGGCGCAGCGGTCGTTCTCAAGCCGCTCGGCGCTTCCCTGACCACCCGCTCGCCCCACTGGTAAGCCCATTGAGATTTGCCAGAGTTTGACCCGGCCACAGGTGGAGGAGTTTGACCTGGCCACCAGAGGGTCGTTTTGCGAAGAAGGCACGCAAGCCCCGGCAGTTCACCATCGAAGGCGGTGTGGAGGATATTTGTTTCGACCCCGACATCGGGGGAGGCCAAGACCGGCGACGCGGGCCGGGTTCAGCGTCTACAAGTCTAGGTTCAATCGCCAGGCGTACCTGATCGCCTATCGCGTTGCGACAGCGGAGGCAGGCCCTAAGGCAAGTCGAAGTGGCGTTTCAGGCAATCGATTTCGACCTAGTGGGTTCGCACGGGAATTTCTATGACGAACTCAAACAGTAAGCGAAATCAGGAGGGGAACGACAGGGCAATTCCAAGGACTGCGGAGGAGCTTTTTCAGGGCCACCCGGGACGTGCCGGCCACCGAGCGGCAATCAATTCACGCGCCTGAGGTAGCCCAGTTCCTCGAAGTTTCCATGTCGATATTTCGGCGCTTCGTGGCTGGCGACAGACGCAATCGCGCGACCACGGCCGGCGAGCAGTGGCTGCTCTGGCTCCCCGCATGGGCCGCGGCCCTCGTCGGGTATGGCCTAAAGGACCGCGCGCGGCCGGAACTGGATGACGTCCTGGGACAGGGGCTCCTCGTCGAAGGCGATGTCGCCTCCGGCGAAGGGCGTGTCCTGCGCTTCCAGACCCGCAAAATCGAACAGCCGTGCGTCGGCCAAGTGGGATGGCGCCACGTTTTGTAGGCTGCGGAACATGGTCTCGATGCGTCCGGGGAATTGCCGGTCCCACCCCGCCAACATCTGCTTGATGTGCTTGCGCTGGAGGTTTTCCTGGGAGCCGCAGAGGTTGCAGGCAATGATGGGGAAGGCGCGCTCCTGCGCGAAGCGCTCGAGGTCTTTTTCCCGGCAGTAGGCCAGGGGCCGGATCACCACATGCCGGCCGTCGTCGCTCACCAGTTTCGGTGGCATGGCCTTGAGCTTCCCCCCAAAAAAAAAGTTGAGGAAGAAGGTTTCCAGGATGTCCTCCCGGTGGTGGCCCAGGGCGATGCGCGTGGCGCCCAGTTCCCCGGCCACCCGGTAGATCACCCCGCGGCGCAGGCGCGAGCATAGCGAGCACAGCGTCTTTCCTTCCGGCAGCACGCGCATCACGGTGCTGTAGGTGTCCTGCCGCTCGATGCGGTAGGGCAGGCCGAGCGCATCCAGATAATCGGGCAGGACGTGGGCGGGGTAGCCCGGTTGCGCCTGATCCAGGTGGAAGGGGATCAGTTCGAAGTTCACCGGCGCGGTTGCCTGCAGGCCGCGCAGGATCTCCAGCAGGCTGTAGCTGTCTTTCCCGCCGGAAAGGCAGACCATAATGCGATCGCCCTCGCCGATCATGTTGTAGTCGGCGATGGCCTGGCCCATGAGTCGGCGCAGCCGCTTTTGCAGCTTGCCGGCCTCGTAGAGGGCCTTCGGTCGCGTGATGTCCAAGGTGCTTCCTTCAGATGTGGAGGCTGCGGCCGCCATCCACGTCGATAACCTGCCCCGTGATGTAGGGCGCATCGAAGGCGAGAAAGGCGACGGTGCGGGCGATGTCCTCGGGCTCGCCTACCCGCTTGAGCAGCGTGGCGTGGATGATACGCTGGCGCGAGACCTCGTCCGCCCAGCGCTCGTCCTCGGGCCAGAGGATCGCGCCGGGCGACACCCCATTGACGCGGATCTCCGGCGCCAAATCACAGGCGAGCGAGCGGGTGAGTGCCATCAACCCCCCTTTTGCGAGGGTGTAGACGGAGTGGTTGCGCATCGGCCGGTCGGCGTGGATGTCGACGATGTTCACGATGCAGCCTTGGTGGCGGCGCAACTGCGACGCGGCCGCCTGCGACAGAAATAGCGGGGTCTTGAGGTTGGTGCCCATGAGGTCTTCCCAGGCCCGCTCCGTGATCTCTCCCATGGGCGTGGGGTAGAAGCTCGAGGCGTTGTTGACCAGTACGTCCAGGCCCCCAAACCGGTTCACCGTTTCCGCGACCAGTTGCGGCAACGCTCCGGCGTTGAGCAAGTCGGCCTGTACCAGAGCAACCGAATCCGCGCGATGGCCGTTGAGTTCCGCCTGCAGGGCCCGTGCCTCATCCCCCGAGGAGCGAAAGTGGATCATGAGGCTCGCGCCGGCAGTATGCAGACGTCGGCAGATGGCTGCCCCCACCCGGCGGGCTCCACCCGTGATCAGCACGACTTTGTTATCCATGCGCTAGCGTTCGCTCCCCCCGAAACCCCCTACAATTCTACGCTATCCATCCTGGCGCCCCTTGGCAGGCTTTGGTCTGCTGCTCCCCACGCCGATCCACCCCTGGCAACCTTAGCCCAATGACACCCCCCCCCCTTCCCCTGCCGGGGCCCGCGGCGCTGGCGCACAGCCGCCAGCTCACCGGCCTCATTGCCGAGCAGTTGCGGTCGCGTGGCGGCTGGATGAACTTCGAAACCTACATGGACCTCGCCCTTTACGCCCCCGGCCTGGGCTACTACGCAGCGGGTGCGGCCAAGCTGGGTGCCGCGGGTGACTTCGTCACCGCACCGGAGCTCTCGCCGCTATTCGGGCAGACGCTGGCCCGGCAGGTGGGGGAGGTGCTGGCGCACACCGGGGGAGATGTCCTAGAGCTGGGAGCTGGCTCGGGCGGCTTGGCTGCAGACCTCCTGGAATCGCTCCGGCATGACGGGGTGCTGCCGGCGCGCTATCTCATCCTGGAACCCAGCGCCGATTTGGCGCAGCGCCAGCGCCGGGCCCTGGCCGCGCTGCCTCCGGCACTGTATTCCCGGCTGCATTGGATCGAGCGGCTGCCCACGGTCTTTACCGGGGTGGTGGTGGCGAACGAGGTGCTCGACGCCGTGCCGGTGCAGCTGCTGCGCTGGGGCGCCGAAGGCGAACTTTTCCAGCGCGGCGTAGCTCTCGGGCCCGAGGGCTTGCGCTGGGACGATCGACCCCTTCTGCCCGGCGCGCTCGAGCGCGAGGCCCGCCGCTTGGCGCCCGCGCCCCCGTATGTGAGCGAACTCGGGCTGCGTGGCCGCGCGCTCGTGGCGAGCCTCGCGGGCATCCTGGAGCGTGGCGTGCTGCTGTTCCTGGACTATGGCTTCGGTGAGCGGGAGTACTACCACCCGCAGCGTGCCGAGGGGACGCTCATGTGCCACTACCGTCACTTCGCGCACGCTGACCCGTTCTACCTCCCTGGCCTTCAGGACATCACGGCGCACGTGGACTTCACCGCAATGGCCCGTTGCGCGATTGCCGCCGGGCTGGAACTCCTGGGGTACACCACCCAAGCCCACTTCCTGATTAACCTGGGCATCACGGAACTCCTCGCCCGCACGCCCGCCGACCAGTTGCTCGACTATGCCCCACGCAGCCAAGCGGTTCAGAAGCTGCTGAGCCCCGCGGAGATGGGGGAGCTTTTCAAGGTGCTGATGGTGGGCCGCGGGCTGGTGGGCGCTCCGCGGGGTTTCGCCACCGGGGACCGCTGCCGTAGCCTATAGTCCCGTCCCCCGGCCTACCTGGGCTACCGGTAGGCCAACGGTTGTAATAAGCTGCGCATCCTGCGCGACGCCCTCGCCCGGCCCTCGGCTGAATCACTTGTTCGGACTGCCCGCCCCATGCACATACACATCCTCGGCATCTGCGGCACCTTCATGGGCGGCATCGCTGTCCTCGCCCGCGAGGCAGGACATCGGGTGACGGGCTGTGATGCCAACACCTATCCGCCCATGAGCACGCAGCTCGAGGCGCAGGGAATCTCGCTCACGGAGGGATGGGATCCGGCCCAGACGGAACTCGCGCCGGACCTGTTCGTCGTCGGCAACGTGGTGGCGCGCGGCAACCCGCTCATGGAGCGCATCCTGGACCGCGGGCTTCCCTACGTTTCGGGTCCCCAATGGCTCTATGAGAACGTGCTCCGCTCGCGCTGGGTGCTGGCGGTGGCAGGGACCCACGGTAAGACCACGACCACCGCCATGCTGGCCTGGATCCTCGAGCAGGGCGGGCTTGGGCCGGGCTTTCTGGTGGGCGGGGTGCCGGAGAACTTCGGGGTTTCCGCCCGCCTGCCCCTGGGAGATAGCCCGTTCTTCGTCATCGAGGCAGACGAGTACGACACCAGCTTTTTCGACAAGCGCTCCAAGTTCGTGCACTACCACCCGCGCACGGCGGTATTGAACAACCTGGAATTCGACCACGCCGATATCTTCCCCGACATCGTCGCCATCGAGACGCAGTTCCACCACCTAGTTCGCACCATCCCCGCCACCGGGCTCGTAGTGGCCGGTGCGGGCGACAGCATGGAGCGCACACTCGCGCGCGGCTGCTGGACTCCGGTCGAGCGGGTGGGCACGCCGGACGGTTGGCATGAACAGGCGCGCGGTGCCGATGGGTTCGATGTCTGCCTGGGTGGGCGCAACTACGGGCGCGTCGCCTGGGATATGGTGGGGGAGCACAGTCGGCTCAATGCCCTCGCGGCGCTGGCTGCAGGACGCCATGCGGGCGTACCCGTGGAACTCGGCATAGCCGCTCTAAATTCCTTCGTCAGCGTGAAGCGGCGTCTGGAGGTTCGCGGCACGGTGGCCGGCGTCACCGTTTACGACGATTTCGCGCACCATCCCAGCGCGATCCGTACCACTGTCGCGGGGCTGCGCGAGCGCGTGGGCGCTGCGCGTATATTGGCCGTTCTGGAGCCGCGGTCCAACACCATGAAGATGGGCGTGCTCAAGGATGAACTCGCGCCCAGCCTGGGGGACGCGCAACGGGTGTTCTGTTACACCGCCGGTATCGGCTGGGATGCGCCGGCGGCGCTGCGGCCGCTGGGTGCGCGGCTCACCTGCGACGACGACCTCGAGCGCTTAGCCGCTGCGGTAGCGTCCGAGGCCCGCCCCGGGGATCAAGTGCTGGTGATGAGCAATGGTGGCTTCGGCGGAATCCATCAGCGCCTGCTCAATCTGCTCAGCCAGCGTGCAGTAACATAACCAGCCCTCCCTCGCTGTTGGCCTCACATGATCGTTTACCTGCACGGATTCAATAGCTCGCCGGCGTCGCAGAAATCGACGCAGATGCAGGCGCGCATGGAAGCGCTCGGACTCGGCCCCCTCTTTAGCTGCCCCGCGCTGCCCGACCGGCCCGCCCAAGCGATTGCGCTCGCGGAGGCGCACGTCCGGCGTGCGGCGCCCGCTGCGGTGACGGTGGTGGGTAGTTCGCTGGGCGGCTTCTACGCAACTTGGCTGGCCGAGCGGCTGGGCGTGCGTGCCGTGCTCCTCAATCCGGCCATCACCCCACACCTGGGCCTGCAAGCGTATCTGGGACCGCAGACGAACCTGCACACCGGTGAGCCCTACGAACTCACCCATGAGCACCTGGCGGAGTTGAGTGCACTGGTGGTACCCCGGACCACGCGCATGTCCCGGTACTACCTCCTCACTGCCACGGGCGACGACCTGCTGGACTACCGCCTCGCCGTCGCCCACTATCCCGGTGCGCGCACCCTCGTCGTCCAGGGCAGCGACCACGGCCTCAGCGAGTTCCCCGCCTATATGCACTCGGTGCTGGAGTTCGCCGGCATCGTCTGAGCCGGGCCGGCGGGAGCATTGGGTATAATGCGCGGCCCGCAGGCTGTGCCCGTGGCTGCTTATCCGTGCCCCATCCGCAGGCTGCGCCTGTCCACGCTACCTCAAGGCCCGCCCGTGCCCCCAGCGATGAACGTACTGTACGAAGAGGAAGGCTCCTTCAAGGTGGGCGCCATCCTGGTGGACAACGACACCTCACTGCAGGTGGAGGCGCCCCACGGCAAACGGAGCAAGATCAAATCCTCCGCAATCCTGTTCCGGTTCAGCGAGCCTCTGGGGACTTTCCTGGAACTGGCGCAGGTGGGCGCGGCGGCCATCGATGCGGATTTTTTGTGGGAATGCTGCGATTCGGCGGAGTTCGGCTTCGACGCTTTGGCGCGCGATTACCATGGGCGCGTGCCCTCGGCCGTGGAGTCTGCCGCAGTCCTGCTGCGGCTGCACGGCGCGCCCATGTACTTCTACAAAAAGGGGCGTGGTCACTATAAAGCGGCCCCGGCCGACGCGCTGAAAGCGGCACTGGCTAGTACCGAGCGCAAGCGCTTGCAGGCAGTGCAGCAGGCGCGCTACGTGGAAACCCTGAGCGCCCGGCAGTTGCCGGAGGCCTTCCAGCCGCTGCTCAGGGACCTGCTCTACAAGCCCGATCGCAACACCATCGAGGTGAAGGCGCTGGAGGAGGCGGCCTCCGACCTCCATCTGTCCACCTTGCAGTTGTTGCAGGCCTGCGGGGCTGTACCGTCCTCGGAGGAGTATCACCTTGGGCGCTTCCTTTTCGACAATTTCCCGCAGGGGCTGGCGTTTCCTGAGGTAGGTCCCCTTCCGGACTTCGCAGCCCTGCCGCTCGCACAGGCGTCCGCCTTTAGCATCGATGACGCCACGACGACCGAGATCGACGACGCTTTCTCCGTGCGCCGCTTGCCCGATGGCGGCTGGGAAATCGGCATCCATATCGCTGCACCGGCGCTGGGCGTGCTCCCCGGCGATGGGGTGGACCGCGAGGGGGCATCGCGTCTGTCCACCATCTACATGCCCGGGCGCAAGATCACGATGCTGGCGCCGGCCGCGGTGAAGCATTTTTCGCTGGACGAAGGCACGGTGGTGCCTGCCTTGGGGCTCTACCTCACGCTCTCGGCGGATCTGGCGCTTCGTGGCACCGAGACGCGGCTCGAGCGCCTGCCGATGGCGGCGAATCTCCGACACGAGCCGCTGGAACAGGTTTTCAACGAAACATCCCTGGAGTCCGGGGCGGAAGGCTTTGCCTTTGCCCAGGAGTTGCGCCTGCTCTGGGAACTAGCCACGGTGTTTGAAGCCGGGCGCGACCGCCCCGAGATGCCGCGCCAGTTCAACATGGATTACAGCTTCTATGTGGAGGACGGGCGTGTGCGCATCATCGAGCGCAAGCGCGGTGCCCCCATGGACAAGCTAGTGGCGGAGATGATGATTTTTGCCAACGCCGAGTGGGGCCGGCAGCTGGCTGAGGCGCAGGTGCCCGGGATCTACCGCTCGCAGAGTGGCGGCAAGGTGAAGATGTCCACGGTGCCGGGCCCCCATCAGGGGTTGGGGGTGTCGCAATACGCTTGGTGCACATCACCGCTGCGCCGCTACATCGACCTCGTGAACCAGCGTCAGATCATTGCTTGCGCGCGGGGCGAGGCGGCGCCCTACCAGTCGGCTGGCGAGGGGCTGCTCACCGTCATGCGCGACTTCGAGGCGGCCAACGAGATCTACAACGAGTTTCAGCGTGGGATGGAGCGTTACTGGTGTCTGCGTTGGTTGGTCCAGGAGGGGATCACGGAGACCACCGGTGAGGTGGTGCGAGAAGGGGTCGTGAAAGTCGACGGTTTGCCGCTGATCACGCGAGCGGTGAATGTGCCCGATCTTCCCCCGGGCACGCGCCTCGAGCTCACCGTCTCCGATATCGACCTGCTGGGAATCAATCTGCGCGTGGATGCGCGCGTTGCCGCCGCCTAGCCCGAGACGGATCCGAAGAGTCGCCTTGCGTCGTCGCAGTGGGTACAATGCGCCAACTCCTCAGCCGATCCCACACGCCTTGGCGGTTTCTCTCACGCGCGCACTTCCGGGCGCTCAGGCCCGCCCGACGCTCTCGCTCGATGCGCCCGCCGGTGGCCTCGGGCGGCTCTATGGCGCGCTCGCCCTATCCACGGCCCTGCACGCGAGCCTCGTGGTGATAGGCTTCCAGATCCCCGCGCCGAACCTGCCTCAGCTCGCCGCACCGCTGGAAGTCGTTTTGGTGAACAGCCGCACCCGCGCGCGCCCGGAAAAGGCCGACGCGCATGCGCAGGTCAACCTCGACGGCGGGGGCAACACCGAACGCGATGTGCGGGCGAAGACCAACCTGCCGGCCTTGGAGGAGGACGCCTCGGAGGAGGTGACTCTGGCGGCGGAGCGGGTGCGCCAACTCGAGGCCGATGCACAGCGCCTGATTGCCCAGTTGAGTGCCGAGGGTGCAATATCCCAGCGCACCACGCTCGCGCGCCCGCAGCCCGATGCCGCGGCCGATCCCAAACTCGTCCAACTGCCCGAGGAGAAGCTACGCTTGGCGCACCTGCAGGCGCAGATCGACCGCGAATGGCAAGCTTATCAGCGGATGCCCAAGCGGCGGTTCGTGGGTTCACGGGTGGCGTCGCTTCCCTACGCACAGTACGTCGACGAGTGGCGGCAGAAGATCGAGCGCGTGGGCACCGCGCACTTCCCCGATCAGGCGAAGCGGCAGGGATTGGTGGGCACGGTGCTGGTGACGGTGGCGATTCGTGCCGATGGCAGCGTGGAGAAGGTCGAACTGGACCACTCCTCCGGTAACAAGGTTCTCGATGCCGCAGTGGAACACATCGTGCGCCTGGCTTCGCCCTTCCGGCCCTTCCCGCAGGATATCCGCAAGGAAACGGACATCCTCCACATCACCCGAAACTGGTCCTTCACCCGGACCGACCTACTGATAACCGGGAAATGACTGATCGCTACGCCGTGGTGGGAAATCCCATCGCCCATTCGCGCTCCCCTGCCATCCACGCGCAATTCGCCCTGCAGACGGGCCAGGAACTCATCTACGAACGGCTTTTGGCGCCGCTGGACGGATTTGCGGCCACCGTGGAGCAGTTCCGGGCTGCGGGTGGCCGTGGCCTCAATGTGACGGTGCCCTTCAAGCTCGACGCCTTCGCGCTCGCCCAGGAGCGAAGCGAGCGGGCGCTGGCCGCCGGTGCGGTGAACACCTTGATCTTCTCCCCGGCGGGCATCCTTGGGGACAATACCGACGGCGCTGGCCTGCTGCGAGACCTGCAAGTCAATCTGCGTTTTCCCCTGGCGGGGAGTTCAATCCTGCTTCTGGGTGCCGGGGGCGCTGCCCAGGGCGTTATCGGCCCGCTCTTGGCGGCCAAGCCGGCCCGCCTCCTCATCCTCAATCGCACGGCAGAGAAGGCCGGCCGGCTGGTGCGACGTTTCCGGGACGCGGCCGCCGCGGTCGGTGCCGTGCTCGACGGTGGCGGCTTCCCCGGACCCTCCGATGCCTTCGATGTGGTGATCAATTCCACCTCCACCGGGCTCTCGGGTGAGCGGCTGGATCTGCCCCCAAGGCTCTTCGCCGCGGCGGGCCTAGCCTACGACATGATGTACGCGCGGGACCTGACGGCCTTTCTGACGCAAGCGCACGAACAGGGCGCCTCCCGTCTGGCTGACGGTCTGGGCATGCTGGTGGAACAGGCGGCTGAATCCTTCTTCCTCTGGCGGGGCTGCCGCCCCGACACCGCACCCGTGATGGCGGCCCTCCGCGCAGGATGAGAGGGTTGGGACGCTGGATGGCCCGCGTCTTCCTGCTGGTGGGCGCCCTCTTCCTCGTGTGGAATCTCTGGATCTTCGCCCACGTGCTGCTCTGGAAGTATCGCAACCCGGAGGAGACCGCCTTCATGCAGGAGCGCCTCGCGGTCCTGCGCGAGCGTGATCCCGGGGCGCGGCTGAAGAAGGCGTGGGTGCCCTATGCCAAGATATCCGTTCAGTTAAAGCGCGCCGTGGTGGCGGCGGAGGATGCAAACTTCCTGGACCACGAAGGTTTTGATTGGGATGCCATCCAGCGGGCCTTCGAGAAGAACCGGCGTAAGGGCAAGGTGGTGGCGGGCGGGTCGACTATCAGCCAGCAACTGGCCAAAAACCTCTTCCTGTCCAGCCACCGCACCGCCTGGCGCAAAGCCGAGGAGGCCTTGATCACTGTCATGATCGAGGCCGTCATGGATAAGGAGCGCATCCTGGAGGTCTACCTCAACGTGATCGAATGGGGGGAGGGGGTGTTCGGCGCCGAAGCGGCCTCGCGGCATTATTTCGGCATGGGGGCGGGAGCGCTCTCCGCCTACCAGGGCGCCTGGTTGGCCGCCATGGTGCCCAATCCGCGCTACTACGACCGCCACCGCGACTCAGCGCACCTGGGGCGCAAGACGGCGGTTCTCCTGCAGCGCATGCCCGCCGCCGATATCCCCTGAGCGGTGGATGCGGCTCGTATAATGCACGCTGTTCAATCACTGCCCAATTTTGCCGGGCGGAGCGTCTGCCATGTTCGTCCATCCCTACATCGATCCAGTGGCCCTGCACCTGGGGCCGCTGAACATCCGCTGGTATGGGATCATGTATCTGCTGGCCTTCATGGGCGGCTTGGCGCTCGGGCGCCTGCAGATCCGACGCCGGCCGGATCTCGGGTGGAGTCTGGCGGAACTGGACGACCTAGTCTTCTACGCAATCCTGGGTACCGTGTTGGGTGGGCGCCTGGGCTATGTGCTCTTCTACAAGTTTGCCGACTACCTTACCGATCCCCTGCACGTCTTCTATGTCTGGGAGGGCGGGATGTCCTTCCACGGGGGATTCATAGGCGTCATCACCGCCGTTTGGTTCTTCGCGCGCAAGACGCACCGCCGTTGGTTCCAGGTGACGGATTTCATTGCGCCGCTGGTGCCCCTCGGTCTAGGCCTGGGCCGGATCGGCAATTTCATCAATGCCGAACTCTGGGGTAGGCCCGCGAGTGTTCCCTGGGCCATGGTTTTTCCGGCGGTGGACCCGCAGCCGCGGCATCCGTCGCAACTCTATGAGGCGGGCCTGGAGGGTGTGGTGCTCTTCGCGCTCCTGTGGTGGGCGGCTAGCCGTCCCCGCCAGGTGGGCTTCGTCTCCGCCTGGTTCTTGCTCGGCTACGGGACCCTGCGCTTCCTGGTGGAATTCACCCGCGAACCGGACAGTTTCCTAGGACCGCTGGCTCTGGGCTTGAGCATGGGGCAGTGGCTGAGCCTGCCGATGCTCGTTGGCGGCGCGATCCTCCTGGCGAGAACCCGCCGGCCAGGCTGACCCCGCCGGAGCCACGGCAAATTTGTTCTCCGGCCCTCAATTCCGCCCCGCAGGTCGGCGCAGTGAGGAAGGCTGAGAGTTCTCGGTCATTTTCAGGTAGTCCAGGATCAGGCGGGTGCTGCCCATGAGCCGGCGCATCGTCTGTGCGACGCCGCGTGCGCCCCGGGACTTGATCACCCCGATGGCGACAGTGGCCGCGGTTGATCTCCAGCACGCGCTGGGCGCTGGCCTCCTGGGCGGGGCGACTCGTGATGCCGTAGGCGGTCTCGATGGAGTGTTTGCCGGACTTCTTGTGGATGATCTCGCGCTCGATGAGAAAGGCCCGGCCCAGGTGGGGGAAGTCCAGGTGGTCGTTCAAGGCGTTGGTGACCCAGATGCGGCGCGTTTCCATGCGCCCATGCTCGGCGCCGGTGGCGACGAACTGTGGGGGGGCGGTTGCGGAAGTGCAGCTCGATGTCGGCCAGGAGCCTGGGCCGGTTCGCCTTGACCGTGAAGTGGTAGTCGCCGCGTCCGACCAGGTAGGCTGCGAGCTTGCGCTGGGTGTGCAGGGCATCGGCGCTGATGTCCTTGCCCTCGATGTCCAGCGCCTCGAGCAGCGCGATCGCCATGCCGATCTCGTTGGTTTGCTTGGCGCAGTCGGTATCAGTGTCTACGGGGAGGGTGCCGACTTTTTTTGGGCGTAGCAGACGGCGCTCTCATGGCCGAGCACGCTCATGATGTGGATGCGCCGGGCCTGCTCGTCGAGGGCGTTGCACATGGTCTTGCCGTCGATGGCCAGGCTCTGGTCGTGCTGGGCGTAGGCTTGGTTCCACCGCTGTAGCGCCCGGTCCAGGGCCTGGGGGTCGACGCGGATGAGCGCGTCGCGGATGACGTATTCGCTGGGCACCAGGCGCTCGCCCTTGTCCAGGCGGCAGAGGAATCGTTCGCGGGCCTTGGGGCTCAACTGCTGGGGCCAGTCGGCGATGGCCTTGTAGCCGCGCATTGCACACAGGAAGGCCGCGGCGGGGGTCGTCGATGTCGGCGAAGAAGGCGGGCAGGCTACGCATCTGGTCGGCACTGAGCAGCATCTTGGGGGCTCCTATGCAGTAGGCGGGGTCGAGCAGGGGGGGCGCAGCCCCTCGCGGGCATCGGGCTTGAGTGCTCGCACGAACAGCTTCTTGGGGGCCAGCGCGGTATCGCTGTAGCCTTCGCGGGTGCGCCGGAAGCCGCGGCTGTCGCCTACGTAGGTCCAGTTGGAGGCCTGGTAGAGCGTGCCGCGGAAGCGCTGGGGGTCGACGAAGGTCTCCCCCAGCAGCAGGCGGTGTCCGAAGCGCTGCACCCAGTCCGCACCGATGCGCCCCAGGCACAGCGACAGGGTCCTCGAGGCCAGGTTGGGCCGGTGCCAGTCGGGGAGGATGAGGAATCGTGAGTTGTTGGTGATGAGCTTGAGGCGATCGAACTGATGGCGCTGAGCCCAACCGATCCAGGCATCGCGCGCGGTGCACTTCCAGGCCGCGGCCGAGAAGCTGAGCAAGGCCAGCCACTGCTCGCCCCAGGTGGCCACGTACCAGAGGGTCTCGCCGATCTTGGGCAGCGCGCCGAGGTAGTGGTGCTCCTGCATGAGCTGGGCGAAGCGCGCCTCCTCAGCGCCTTCGACGGGGCGAACGACGATCTCCTTGAGCATCGGCACGTTGCCGGCAGTGACCCTGACTAGCGCTTGCATAGCCGATCCGCGCGGGGATGTTCAGTAGTGGGGATAAGCGCCTCAGCCCTCAGGCAATCCGGGACAGGGCAAGTTCGTCCTGCCGACGGAGCGTGGGCCGATTTACGGGGCGGTCGTTTAGCTATAAAATCCAGCCTCTGTCAAAAACAGCGCCGGTTTGTGGTGGTGGCGTCTGACAGGCGGTCCGTGGGGACGTAGCTCAGCTGGGAGAGCGTCGCGTTCGCAATGCGAAGGTCGAGGGTTCGATCCCCTTCGTCTCCACCACATCTCCAAGGCCAGACATGCTCTGGCCTTTCTTTCGCCCCGCGTAGCCCCAGTGCTGGCGGGGTTTCGTGGCCAGTGCGAATTCAAGCACCTTCCGATTTGGGCGCGGCTCTTTTGCGACGGGCCAAACTTGGCTAATTCCGTCGCGCCACAGTCACTTAGGATATTCCCCAATGGCGCTGATGAGGGTGCGTCGACGAGCTATCGGTCCCGCGGCGGCATAGGCTGCCCTGATGGCGAACTCCGGGGCTCCGCTCGCGCCTTCGGGAACCGCGTGGGATATCTTCTGCCGGACATTTGTCACCGCCTGCACTACCTTCGTGTCTGAGCAAACTCTGTCGGGGGGGGGGTACGTGCATGGACGGTACAGGGGTAGCGTTCTGTGGGCGGCAGTTCGATGGCGCCGAACTGCAGCTCATCTGCCAGGTGGTCAAGCGCTACGCGGGGCTGAGCCGCATGGAACTGGCGCTGACCGTGTGTGA
>JANXRW010000073.1 GCA_025356655.1 Betaproteobacteria bacterium
TGAGCCCTTTCGCCTGCAGGCGGTTGAGCGCAATGCGGCAGCTGATCTCCTTGGGTCGTCCGTGGTGATCGGTCCAGTCCAGCCACTCACAGACCTGGCGCGCCACCGCCCCGCGGGTAAGATGGGGCTGGCTACCCACCAGATCGCGGATGCGCAGGATCAGTTCATCGGTGAAATCGTGGCGGGTGACGACCATGGATCGAACAATAGCGGGAAAAAACCAACTTGTCCAGTGTGTGCACTAGTCAGCTCAGGGCGAGGTCGATGGAGGACTTCGAGTAGATCTCGGACTGAGCCTTCTCTCCCAAGTCCACCAGATAGTTGGGGAAACTGAACCCGTGCAGCACGTATTCCGTCTGCGTTTCGAGCAGCGGATAGTTGAGGCTCTCCAGCGCCGTGCCGAAGAGATCCGCCTTGCTTGTGCAGTATGAGTTGGAAGGTACCGGTGAGCGAACACTCGATGGCGGTACCGCACAGTTCGGAGTCGCCCTGGGACGCGTGCGGGTCACCCACGGAGAACAGCCCACCGTTCACGGCCACCGGATAGTACATGGTTGCACCTTTGCCGATACGCCAGTTGTCAATGTTGCCACCGGTGTAAGTGGGTGGGATGGAGTCCACCATCTCCGCCTCCGCCGGGGCGAGGCCCATGGTTCCGAAGTGCGGCCGGATGGGGACGCGGATGTTTTTCAGGATGCCCCAGTTCTCCGTAATGGTGCTGTGATCCACCGGCACGCCGGGATAGTCGATGATCTTGTGCACGATGCCAAAGGGATCGGTTTGCGGCGTCCAGCGGAAGTTGTACAAGGCGCGCGCCCAATCCCGCTCGCCAGTGGGATCGACCTCATAGATGGTGATGACCTCGCGCTTCTTGGGCTCCTCGATCAGGTCGTTGTAATGAAAACCCCACCATGCAGCGGCGTTGCTGCCAAAGCTCTTGCCTGGGAAAGCCGGGTTGGCGCAAGGCCTGGGCTTGACGTCCAGAATGCGCACCTCCAGCACGTCTCCGGGCTCAGCCCCCTTAACCGCGACGGGGCCCGTGCAAATGTGCACGCCGAAGCCCTCGCCGGCGCCTCGCCCGTAGATGGAGGCGTCCATGGGGCCAGCGCCCCGGCGATCGACCTTCTTTTTATCCGCATCCCAGTAAAAGACGCTCTCGGCGCCCGGGTCGCCGGCCACCATCCGGTCATGATCGTCGTTGGCGTGGTGGGTAAGCGTCTCGATGGTCACGAAGTCTCCGGACTCGACCTCCACCAGCGGCGGCAGATTCTTGCTGAAGTAACCCCAGTGGACGGTCTTGTCCGTGGCCGGAACGTGATAGTGGTTGATCGTGCTACGGGTCGTGCCCGTGTCTGCGCGCGCCAGGGATGCGGTGCTGAGGCCGCCGAGCGCTGCGGAGCTTGCCGCCACCGCCGCCTGCAGGAAGTTGCGCCGCGGCCTGTGAACCTCCGGGGCAGCGGCGATCGGTTTCGAGGTTTCAGGGGCGTTGGCGGGGGTGTCTTGTTGGTCCATGGGTGCTCCGTCGGGCGGGGTGAAAGGGTCGAGATGCTTTGCCGCTCCCGGGGTTAGGTGGGCCGATGTAGGGGGCGCCCGGACGGCGAATCCTTGTTTGCACGGGCCGTGCCTAGAAGCGCCGCCGCAATCGGAATATTTAAGCCATTAAAATCAATTGATTATTCGGAAAACGGGTAGGCTATCTCGCTCCCGGCGCCCGCCGATGGTGCGCCGCCGCGATCGCGCGCTCGGGACTGGTGCTTGCACCAGCGACTGGGCGCTCGCAGCCCCAAAGGCAGGCCCGGTGCGGAGCGTTCCCAGCTACCATGGCGGCTTGATGGAGGGACCGCCATGGGTCGGCGAATTCTGGAGGAAGCAAGCATCCACCCGGATATCCGGGCGCTTGTGGCGGGGCACCATGCGGAGGTGGTGGAAGAGGTGCGCGCGGCGATCGCCGCCCAGGACATCGTCGTGGTGGGAATGGCGCAGAACCCGTGGCCGCGGATGGCACGCCGGATCCTGCGCGAGCAAGGGGCGGCACACACCTACCTGGAATATGGCAGTTACCTCCAAGGCTGGCGCCGTCGAACGGCCCTTAAAATGTGGGCCGGCTGGCCCACATTTCCCATGATCTTCCTCAAGGGCAGGCTCATCGGCGGAGCAAGCGACCTGCGCCGCCTCGTGCGCAGCGGGGAATTCCAGCGCTTACTAGCCGCAAAAAGCGGCGGGGAATAGGCGAAAATGAAACTTTCCGTGCTCGATCAGTCGCCCTGGGCCAAGGGCCGCACGCCGGGGGATGCCATCCGGGAATCCCTGGCGCTGGCCCGCCACTGCGAAGCGCTCGGGTACCACCGCTACTGGGTATCGGAGCACCACAACAGCGACAGCATCGTGGGCAGCGCCCCGGAGGTCCTCATGGCGGCGATCGCCGCCACCACCTCGCGCATCCGCGTGGGTAGCGCCGGCGTGATGCTGCCGCATTACTCGGCGCTCAAAGTCGCCGAACAGTTCCGCGTCCTGGAGAGCATCGCGCCTGGACGCATCGATCTCGGGCTTGGCCGGGCGCCCGGCTCGGACGGGCTCACCGCTCATGCGCTCAATCCCTACGCCGACGCAGCCGAGCAGTTTCCTCAGCAGGTCCGCGACCTGCAAGCGTGGGTGGCAGGCACCGCGCTCGCCGAGGGTCACCCCTACGCCTCCATTAAGGCCCACCCCACGGGGGACAATGCGCCCGAGATGTGGATTTTGGGGAGCTCGGACTACGGCGCGCAACTCGCCGCGTACTTCGGATTACCCTACGCCTATGCTTACTTCTTCAGCGACGGACGCGGCGTGGAACAGGCTCTTTCACTCTACCGGGCCAACTACAGGCCAAGCCTACGCAACCCTCGGCCCCGGGCGACAGTCTGCGTCTGGGCCGTGGCTGCCGAAACGGAGGCTGAGGCATGGCGACTGCTACGCACCCGGGAGCTTTGGCGTGTCGGGTTCGAGAAGGGTGTGCGGCATCCGCTGGTCACCCCGGAGGAAGCCGCCCTGTATCCCTATACGGCGCAGGAGCGGGCGACGGTGGACGCATTGCGCGCCAAGGCCACGGTAGGAACGGGCGAGCAACTGAAGGCGCAGCTAACGGCGCTCGCCGCGCGGCTGGATCTGGAGGAACTCGTGATCAACACCTGGACGCACGACCACCCGGCTCGCCTACGCTCCTACGAAATCATTGCCGAGGCCTTCGGAATCAGGCCTTAGGCAGCTTCGCGAGCATCGCCTGATACTCGTCGTCTTTCATGGTGAAGCTGTGCTCAGCAGCAGGGAATCCACCCGCCTTCACGTCATCCTGGAAGTCGGTCAGCGCCTTGCTGATCAGATCCCCGCAATTGACGTAACGCTTCACGAATTTCGGCGTGAACCGGTCGAAGAGCCCGACCATGTCGTGCAGCACCAGGTTCTGGCCATCGCATTGGGGTCCCGCCCCAATCCCAATGGTGGGAATCTGCAGGCGCTCGGTGATCAGTCCGGCCACCCGGTCAGGAATGGCTTCGAGCACGATGGCAAAGCACCCGGCCCGTTCGAGGGCCAGAGCGTCGCGAAGTAGCTGCGCGCCGGCCTCGGCACTGCGTCCTTGAACCCGAAAACCGCCGAGCTTGGACATCAACTGGGGCGTGAGCCCGATGTGGGCCATGACCGGGATCCCCGCGCGCACGACTGCCTCGGCCATGGGCGCGAAATCCTCCCCACCTTCGAGCTTCACCACATCGGCGCCGCCCTCCTTGATCATGCGCATGGCGCTGTTTATGGCGTCAGCCGTGCTGGCGTGGTAAGCCCCCAGCGGCAGGTCGCCGACGACGATAGCCCGCTGCACGGCCCGGCTTATGGCACGGGCGTGATGAATCATCTCGTCCATGGTGACGGGAACGGTGCTGGCGTATCCCAGGGCCGTCATCCCCAGCGAGTCCCCCACCAGGATGCAGTCGATGCCGGAGCGGTCCACTAGCTGAGCCGTGGGGAAATCCACGGCCGTGACCTGGAAGATTTTCTCGCCACGGGCCACCTTGGCCTGCAAGTCGAAGGTGGTTAATTTTTTCGGTGCCTCAGCCATGTGAACCCTCTCGTTGTAATCGATAGCCTGCCGGCCGCAATATGGCCCCGCACCGGCGAAGGGCCGATTCTAGCCCCGCCGGGCGCACCAAGCGTTTCAGTAGCGTGCGTCGGCAGGTTTACCCCCGCGCGGCCAATCCCCGCCCTTGGCGGCGAAGTCGGGGCGGGGCTGGGAGGTAAAAAACGCCGCCACATCCCAGGCATCCTCATCCGACAAACTCCCGCCCTGCCCCAAGGGCATATTGGCTTTGACGAAGGCGGCAGCCGTGGAGAGGCGCCCCATGCCCGCACCGACGTTGAAGGACCGCGGCCCCCACAGGGGTGGCACCGCCAACTCCGCTGCTGCGCCGCGCAAGCCCTCTCCCTGGGCTCCATGGCAAAGTGCGCACTTCTGCGCATAGACTGCGGCGCCCCGTACGGGGTCCACGACGGGCCCGGCGGGCAAGCGTTGAAACCCCCGCCCGGGGACGCTTTGCCCAACCGGGACTCCCCGCGAAACCCACTGCATGTAGGCCATGATGGCGCGCATCTCCGGGCTGTCGAGCGGCAGCGCCCGGCCATTGGCGGAACGCTCGAAACAGTCGTTGATGCGGTCTTCCAGTAGGTTCACTCGGGCGTTGCGCGCCCGGAACTCCGGAAATACGCCCCAGACGCCAACCCAGGGGGCGGCGAAAGGGGTTCGCCCACCATTGAGGTGACAACTGGTGCAGTTCAGGTCGTTGCCCACGTAGGCCGGGACCGCGGTGGGCGTGCTGCGCAGGATCCGCTCGCCTAAGCGCACGGCCTCCCCGACCTCACCCGAGGGGACGGGCGCCGGCTGCGGCCAGCCCGCCGGCACGGGCTCCTCGCCGGCAACAGCCACAGCGGCCAGAAGCAACAGGGCGCTTGGCGTTGGCCAACACCTAGCATAGGAACGTAGCGTTCTCATCGGTCGTTATGGCTCCAGCAGGCGGCGGGGAGGCCGCGGCGCGACCGGACCCCCATGCTACAATTTTACCCTTGTCTGATCGTTTTGGACCCCCCCCCTTGATTACCGTCATCCTGAATGGCGCTGCGCGAGCGCTGGAGGAAGGCCTGAGCCTGGCCGCGCTGCTCGAGTTGCTCACGCTCACGGGCAAACGGGTGGCGGTTGAGCGAAACGGCGAGATCGTCGCGCGCAGCCAATTGGCCAGCGTGCGTGTCGCCGACGGGGATCGGCTGGAAATCGTTGTTGCCGTGGGAGGTGGCTGATGGCCCCGAAGGATGCACCCCTTGTGATCGCCGGCAGGAGCTACACCTCGCGTCTCCTGGTTGGCACGGGCAAGTACCGGGACTTCGAGCAAACCCGCTCGGCCGTGCTGGCGAGCGGCGCGGAAATCGTGACCGTGGCCATCCGCCGGACCAACATCGGACAGACCGCGGGCGAGCCCAGCCTCCTGGAAGCCCTGCCCCCCGAGGAGTTCACCATCCTGCCCAATACCGCGGGGTGCTACAACGCCGCGGACGCGGTGCGTACCCTGCGCCTGGCACGCGAACTGCTCGACGGCCACCGCCTTGTGAAGCTCGAGGTCCTGGGTGATCCCGAGACCTTGTTTCCAAACGTCGTTGAGACGCTGGCGGCTGCCCGAACCCTGGTTGCGGACGGCTTCGACGTCATGGTCTACACCTCGGATGACCCCATCGTGGCGCGCCAGTTGGAGGACATCGGCTGCGCGGCCATCATGCCGCTGGCCAGCCTGATCGGCTCAGGCATGGGCATTGTCAATCCCTGGAACCTGTCCATCATCATCGACCGGGCGCGCGTGCCGGTACTCGTGGACGCGGGTGTCGGCACGGCATCCGACGCGACCATCGCCATGGAACTGGGCTGCGATGGCGTGCTAACCAACACGGCAATCGCCGCCGCCGGGGACCCGGTGCGCATGGCCGCGGCCATGGGTATGGCGGTTCGGGCCGGGCGCGAGGCGTATCTCTCCGGGCGCATGCCGCGAAAAACCTACGCCGCTAGCCCCAGTTCCCCCGCCGGCGGACTGCTCACGCCGGAACCCGACACCCGGGCGTGAGTGAGGTGGAGAGCGGGCCGCAGGAGCCGCTCGCACTGGGCGAACCGGCGCGCCCCGCCGTGCGCAGTTACGTGCTGCGCCAAGGGCGCATGTCGGTGGCGCAGAAGCGGGCTTACGAAACATTGTTCGATTCCCACGCCATCGTCTATGCCGAGGGCATCCTGGACTTCGGCCAGACCTTCGGGCGTGGCGCCCCCTGCGTGCTCGAGATCGGTTTCGGCATGGGCGAGACGACGGCGGCCATCGCCGGAGCGAATCCGGAGCGCGACTTCATCGCAGTGGAGGTGCACTCGCCCGGGGTGGGAAGCCTGCTCAAGCAGATCGCTGAGCGGGGACTGGGCAACGTGCGCATCATTCAGCACGACGTGGTGGAAGTGCTGCGCCACATGATCGCTCCCGGGAGTCTCGCCGGAATCCACGTGTTTTTCCCGGATCCCTGGCCGAAGAAGCGCCACCACAAGCGGCGGCTTATCCAGTCCCCCTTCGTCGCCCTGGCCGCCTCCCGCCTCTCGCCCGGCGGTTACCTGCACCTGGCGACGGACTGGCTGGAGTATGCCGAGCAGATGTTAGCCGTGCTGGATGCCGAACCGCTCCTGCGCAATCGATCGACGGGGTTCGCACCTCGGCCTGAACACCGCCCGCTCACGAAGTTCGAGCAGCGCGGGCTGCGTCTAGGGCACCCGGTGTGCGACCTGCTCTTCGAGCGCGCCCGGACACCTGAGGGCTCAGGGCAGGAATAGCTCCAGCAGGTCGTTGAGGAATCGCGCCCCTTGCCGCGTGGGGCGCACGCGGAGATGGTCACGCACCAGCCACCCTCTGGCCTGCGCCTGCTCGAGTTGGGGGGCGATGACCTGCAGGGGCAAACCGGTACGTTCAGTGAATAGCCGGGTCTCGAAACCCTCGATCAGACGCAGGGCGTTCATGGCGAACTCGAACCCCAGCTCGGCGGCTGCCACGACAGTCTCCTGTTGGAGTGGAGCCCCCGCCAGCGCTGCCGTCTGATACTCGCGCGGATGCTTGATGCGCATCTGGCGGCAAACCTCCCACCGATGCCCACGAGCCGTCGGGGTTGCCACACTGAGCTTGCCGTGGGCGCCGGCCCCGATCCCGGCATAGTCACCAAATTGCCAGTAATTAAGGTTGTGGCGGCATCGATGGCCCGGGCGCGCGAAGGCCGACGTTTCGTAGTGCTCGAAACCTGCGCGCGCGAGTTCCCCCTCGATCGCCTCCTGCATGTCGGCGCTCAAGTCGTCGTCAGGGAGGCTGGGCGGGTGGCGGTGGAACAGGGTGTTGGGCTCGAGTGTCAGGTGGTAGGCGGAAACGTGGTGGGCGCCGGAGGAGACGGCGACGCCGAGGTCGGCGAGCGCCTCGGCGAGCCCCTGTGCTGGCAGCGCGTACATGAGGTCCAGATTCACATTCTCAAAATGGCGTAGCGCGATCTCCACCGCGGCGCGCGCCTCCCGGTCGTCGTGAATCCGGCCCAGTGCGCGCAGATGCGCGGCGTTGAAGCTCTGGATACCCAGGGATAAGCGGTTCACGCCCAGGGCCCGAAAAGCCTCGAATTTCACGGCCTCCACGGTCCCCGGATTGGCCTCGAGCGTGATCTCGGCATAGGCGTCCAGGCGCAGGCGGGCGCGCACAGCGGCAAGGATGTCTCCCAGCGCCTGCGCGGAAAGGAGACTGGGCGTCCCGCCGCCGAAGAAGACGCTGTCCACGCGACGCCCCCACACCAAAGGCAGTAAGGACTCGAGGTCCGCTATCAGCGCCTGTACGTAGCGCATTTCGGGAAGCTCGCCGCGCAACTCGTGGGAGTTGAAGTCGCAGTAGGGACACTTACGCACGCACCACGGGATGTGGATGTAAAGCGACAGCGGAGGCGGGCCAGGCAGCGCCAGTGCCTCACCGGGCCCCTGCACGATTGTCGGGGCGGCGCTCACCGGGTGCCGAACAAGCACTCGAGCATTGCCGCCAGAGCGCGCCCTCGGTGGCTACGGCCGTTTTTCTGCTCCGGGCGGAGCTCGGCCGCAGACGCACCGAGGTCCGGGTCCAGGAACAACGGATCGTACCCGAAGCCGCCCCCCCCTCTCGGGGCGCGGAGGATTTCTCCTTCCCAAACGCCCTCGGCCACCATCGGCCTGGGGTCCAGAGGATGCCGCACAAGCACCGCGCAAGCGCAAAACCTGGCGCGGCGCTCGTCCACATCGGCCAGCGCCTCCAGGAGTCGCGCATTATTGCGTGCGTCCGAGCGCGGTTCGCCCGCATAGCGCGCGGAAGCCACACCAGGTGCCCCACCCAGGGCATCGACGCACAGGCCGGAGTCCTCGCCCAACGCAGGCAGACCGCATAGCGCGCTCGCATGACGCGCCTTGGCGAGGGCGTTCTCCAGAAACGTGGGGTGCGGCTCAGGGGCATCGGGCAGACCAAGATCCCCCTGCGCCACTAGGTCCAGGCCCAGCGGGGCCAGCAGACTGCGCAGCTCGCGCAGCTTCCCGGCGTTACTGCTGGCCAACACCAGGCGTTTCATGCGCCGGCGAGCGCAGCCTGCTGCGCGGCGTTCAGCCGACCGATGCCGAGGGCCGCGAGATCGAGCAGTGCATCGAGCTCGCCTCGGCTGAAGGGTTGGCCCTCGGCCGTGCCCTGCACCTCGATCAGTCCACCGCTGCCGGTCATGACGACATTCATGTCGGTGTCACACTGGGAGTCCTCGGCGTAATCCAGATCGAGGACAGGAACACCTTTGTACACGCCCACAGAGACCGCCGCCACGGCGCCCACCAGCGGCCATTGCGCGATGGCTCCGCGCTCGCGCAGCACACTGAGCGCGTCATGCAGGGCAACGTAGGCCCCGGTGATGCTGGCCGTACGCGTGCCGCCATCGGCTTGTATGACGTCGCAGTCCACCTGGATCGTGCGTTCACCGAGCCATTCGGTGCGCACCACGCTGCGAAGGCTACGGCCAATGAGCCTTTGTATTTCCTGGGTCCGTCCTGACTGCTTACCGCTAGCGGCTTCGCGCTGATTGCGCGTTCCCGTAGCTCGGGGGAGCATGCCATACTCGGCCGTGACCCAGCCGCGCCCGCCCCCCCTGAGGAAGGGGGGAACGCGCTCCTCGACGCTGGCGGTGCAGATGATACGGGTGTCGCCGCACTCGATGAGAACGGAGCCCTCGGCATGTCGCAGGTAGCCGCGGGTGATACGGACGGAACGTAGTTCGTCGGGTGACCGACCGCTCGGACGCATGGGTAACCTCGCTCAGGGCAACGCCAGCCGGCTGCGGCTGCGCCGCTGGATAATGTGCTATCTTTTCTGAATCCCGCCCGCAAAGCCTGCGCATTGTACCCCCGATGATCTACAGCATGACTGGTTTTGCCGCCGTGACGGAGGAGCTTGCCCTCGGCGCTTTGAGCATCGAGATCCGGTCGGTGAACCACCGCTATCTTGACGTGCAGTTCAGGCTGCCCGACGAGTTTCGGGCCTTTGAGCCACCCATGCGTGAGACCCTGGGTGCGCGCTTGACGCGGGGGAAGGTCGAGTGCCGGGTGAGCTTCGCGAAGGCGGCGGCGGCGGTCGTGCCCATGCAGTTGAATCGCGGCCTGCTCGGTCAACTGGCAAAGCTCGACGCGCTGGTTCGAACGGACCTCCCAGGCTGCCAGAGCCTGTCAGTAGCGGAGGTCCTGCGGTGGCCGGGCATGCTTGAGGCGGACGGCCTGCCCGTGGAGCAGGTCAGAGAACGCGCCTTCCTGCTGCTGGAACGTGCGGTGGAGGAATTCAGCGGTTCCCGGCAGCGTGAGGGTGAGAAGCTGGCGGCCGTATTGATCGAGCGCGTCGGGCAAATGGAACACATCATCGAGGGCGTGCGCCCGCGCATCCCGCTGCTGGTTCATGCCTACCAGGAGCGTTTGGCGCAGCGACTGCGCGACGCGATGTCCGCAACCGACGATGACCGGCTCAGGCAGGAACTGGTGTTGTTCGCGGCTAAGGTGGACGTCGAGGAAGAACTCTCGCGGCTGGGCGCTCACCTGAGCGAGACCCGGCGTGTGCTGGGCAGTTCCGGAGCGGCGGGCAAACGGCTGGACTTTCTGATGCAGGAGCTCAATCGGGAGGCGAATACCCTTGGGTCCAAATCGGTGGACGCAGAGGTATCTCAGGCGGCGATGGAACTGAAGGTCCTGATCGAGCAAATGCGCGAGCAGGTACAGAACATCGAGTAGGGCGACGGCGATGGGGCTGGAGGGCGGGGTTACGGGGAAGGCGGCGGCATGCGCCGGGGGGGCGGTGCGCCGATGCGCGTGAATGTGCCGCTGCCCGGACTTCTGTTCATCGTCAGTGCCCCCTCAGGGGCTGGAAAGACGAGTCTCGTCAATGCGCTGCTGGAACGTGACGCGGATGTGGAACTGTCCGTGTCTTTCACGACACGCGCCCCACGACCTGGCGAACTCGACGGTCGGGACTATCATTTCGTGGAGCGGGAACGCTTCGTTGAAATGGCGGGACAGGGAGAGTTCCTGGAAAGCGCGGAGGTTCACAGCAATCTCTACGGCACGTCGGGAACTTGGGTCCGCCAGCGGCTACAGGCTGGGCGGAATCTCCTGCTGGAGATCGACTGGCAAGGTGCGGTGCAGGTGCGCCGGCTGATACCGGAAGCCATAGGCATATTCATCTTGCCCCCGTCCCTTGAGGCACTGCGCGAGCGCCTCAAGGGACGGGGGCAAGACAACGAGGCAGTCATTGAACGCCGAATCGCCGCTGCGCGCGGGGAGATGCAGCATGTTGAGGAGTTTGACTATGTTATTATTAATCAGCGTTTTGAGGTTGCCGCGGAGGACCTTGTGAGTATCGTGCGCGCCCACCGCTTACGTGTGTGTGCGCAGACCTTCCGCCATCAAGACCTGATAACCCGACTGAAGTGAGGACGCCATGGCGCGGATCACCGTCGACGATTGCCTGAAGCTAATAACCAACCGCTTTGTTTTGACCCTTGCTGCCACCTACCGAGCTCGCCAGCTCGCCCAGGGCGCGTCTCCCCATGTGGAGGGAAGCAAGGACAAGCCGACCGTGATTGCATTGCGGGAAATCGCCGCAGGAAAGGTCGGAGCAGAAATTCTTAACAAGGCGCCGACCTGAGCCGTTGATTCTCCTGCACAGACTGCCGCAGGACCACCCTCGGCACGGGTCTGCACCACACTGGCGGGAGTAACGCCGCCCGTCAGGGATCATGTCCGAGGACGACGTGCTGTTCGAGCAGGCCGCCAGTTATCTGAAGCCGGATGACTTGGGGCAGTTGCGCGCCGCCTACATCTTCTCCGAGGCGGCGCACGAAGGTCAATTTCGCCGCTCGGGCGAACCCTACATATCCCACCCCCTAGCCGTCGCCGCCATCCTCGCCCAGTGGCACCTGGACGGGCAAGCCCTTACGGCCGCACTTCTCCACGACGTGATGGAGGACACGGCAGTCACCAAGACCGAGATCACCGAACGATTCGGTCGCATGGTGGCGGAACTGGTCGACGGGGTATCCAAGCTCGATCGGATTGAATTCCAAAGCCAGGAACAGGCGCAGGCAGAAAACTTCCGGAAGATGCTGCTGGCGATGGCCCGCGACGTTCGGGTCATCCTCATCAAGCTTGCCGACCGCCTGCACAACATGCGCACGTTGGATGTGATGCAAGCGCACAAGCGTGAACGCATCGCCCGCGAGACCATCGAGATCTATGCCCCAATCGCCAATCGCCTGGGGCTGAACGCCCTCTACCAGGAACTGGAGGAGCTGTCCTTCAAGAACCTATACCCCAATCGCTACCGAGTGCTGAAGAAGGCCCTGGAGACCGCCCGCGGCAATCGCCGCGAGGTGCTGGAGAAGATTCTCGAGGCCGTCCGCCAGCGGCTCGCCGATGCCGGATTGGAAGCGACCGTCACCGGGCGCGAAAAGAACTTGTACAGCATCTACAAGAAGATGCATGACAAGAACCTATCGTTCTCCAAGGTCTACGACATCTATGCCTTCCGCGTCGTGGTGAAGGATCCGCCGGCCTGTTATCTGGCATTGGGCGCCCTGCACGGCCTATTCAAACCGATCCCGGGAAAGTTCAAGGACTACATCGCGATCCCCAAGGCCAACGGCTACCAGTCCCTGCACACCACCTTGTTTGGTCCCTACGGCAGTCCGGTGGAAATCCAGATCCGGACACAGGAAATGCACAAGATCGCGGAGGCAGGCGTCGCGTCGCACTGGCTCTACAAAAGCAACAACGCCTCGCTGAGCGAGCTCCAGCGCAAGACCCACCAGTGGCTGCAGAGCCTGCTGGAGATGCATTCCGAATCCTCCGACTCGGTAGAGTTCCTGGAACACCTGAAGATCGACCTCTTCCCCGACGAGGTCTATGTCTTCACGCCCAAAGGCAAGATCATGGCGCTGCCCATGGGGTCCACATGCGTGGACTTCGCGTATGCCGTGCACACGGACATCGGCAACCGCTGCGTGGCCGTAAAAATCAACCATGAGCTGGCCCCCCTGCGCTCGGAGCTTCGCAATGGCGACCGGGTGGAGATCATAACGGCCGTTCATGCCAAGCCCAACCCCGGCTGGCTGCAGTATGTGGTGACCGCCAAGGCCAGGCATCACATTCGCCACTTCCTGAAGACCATGCGCTACGAGGAATCCGCTCAGTTGGGCGAACGGCTCCTTGCCGCCGCACTGGCCGCACTGGGCTCCAGCCTGCGCGGCATCAACCCGACGGATTGGGAACGGATGCTCAAGGAGACGGGCGCCCCTTCTCGCCACGAGCTACTGGCGAATATCGGCTTGGGCCAGCAGCTGGCCAGCGTCGTTGCGCGCCAGTTGCACCCCGCCGAAGGGGGTGAAGCCAGCATGGATGGCCATCGCGGCACGCTGGGGCCGCTCACCATCCGCGGTACCGAGGGTACGGCGCTGCAACTGGCCAACTGCTGTCGGCCCATTCCGGGTGACCCCATCATCGGGTTCATCAAGAAGGGCGCGGGCATGATCATCCACACGCACGATTGTCCGGTGATCGCCAAGGCGCACCGGGCCAGGGCGAAATGGATGGACGTGGAGTGGGCCCCAGACACGCGCAAGTCCTTTCCGGTGAACATTCGCATCATCGCCACCAATCAGACAGGGGTGCTCGCCCGGGTGGCTGCCGAAATCGCCGAGCACGACTCAAACATCGAAAACGTGAAGGTGGACCTGGAGGACAGCAGCGCCTATTCGGGCATCGATTTCACGCTGCAGGTGTCGAACCGTGTCCACCTAGCACGCATCGTACGGGGGCTGCGCCAGTTGCCCGAGGTCATCCGTATCCATCGGCTCAAGGCCTGAAACTTGGCTCCACGCAGGGTATATTGTCGACGAGGTACCCCCTCTCGTGGAGTTCCAGATGAAACACACTGCTGCCCTGCCTTGCCTACTCGGGCTCCTGCTACTGCTTCTGACGGGCTTTGCCCGCGCGGACGCTGACTCGCTGCCGGTAGCGCCAAAGCCGCTGCAGAGCGTACGAACCGACTCCCTGGAACTGCCCGGCGTCACCGCCTGCCACATCTGCGAGTGGCGCCCGCACCTGGATAACATGCCGGCCCAGGCACAGTGCGGCGCGGCTACCGACGGCCGCGCCAACTACGGCGTGTTCGAGTGTGGCGAATCCCAGGACTGCAAGCGGGAATGCCGGTTCGTGCGCTGCGGCATGGTGCAATAGGCCCGGACGAGCGGGGCGGCGCGAACGCAGCGCCCCGAATGCAACGCCCGTGGTCAGGGGCGTTGCATCTTGCAGGTGGTGGGCAACGCCGTGTCCTTGGCATCCACACGACCGTCGCTCTTGAACCCCAGGCCCGTGCGCTCCATGTCGTACTTGGCGCCCTTGGTGAAGGTCGACACGTACATGGGTTGCAGCAGTTGGTGGTTGTCCGCGCGCATAGTGACCTCGCCCGTAACGGCGTTGTACTTCATGCCCTCGAGCGCGTGGGCCACCTTGAGCGGATCGGTGGACTTCGTTTCGTTGAATGCGCGCGTCAGCATCTGCATGGCGTTTTCCAGGGACAGGAAGAAAAAATCGTCCTTGGCATCGGGAAAGCGCTTGCGGTAGGACAGCACTAGCGCCTCGGACTGGGGATCGCCGACGTTCCCGTGCCACATGCTCACCTGCTTCACGTGCCCATCGCCTGCCTCGCCGATGGCGGTCGGACCACCGCTGATGCCTGCGTAATAGGTGTAGTAGTCCACCTTCAACCCAGACTCACGGCCGGCTTTCACCAGGAGTGACAAGTCATTGCCCCAGTTGCCCGTGACCACCACATCCGCGCCCGAGGCTTTGATCTTGGCGATGTAAGGTGAGAAATCCTTGACCTTGCCCACGGGATGGAGGTCCGAACCGACGATCTGAATGTCTGGGCGCTTTTTGGCGATCATCGCCTTGGCCGCCCGTTCCACGGCCTGCCCGAAGGCGTAGTCCTGATTGATCAGGTAGACCTTCTTCACCTTGCGCTGACCTGCCAAGACGTTGGTGAGCGCCTGCATCTTCATCTCCGCGTCCGCGTCGAAGCGAAAGTGCCAGAAGTTGCAACGGTCATTGGTGAGCGCGGGATCGACGGCGCCGTAGTTGAGGAACACTACGGCAGCCTCTGGATTTCGGGCATTGTGCTTGGCCACCGCCTCGGTGAGCGCGCCGGCCACCGCCGAGGAGTTCCCCTGGAATAGATAGTGGATACCCTGGTCCGCCACCTGCTTGAAAGCGATCAGCGCCTCCTGCGGGTTGGCCTTGGTGTCGAAGGTCACCAGTTCATATTTCTGGCCCAGTGCGCCGCCCTTGGCGTTGAGTTGGTCAATCACCAGCGTGATCTGGCGCACGCCCTGTTCGCCAACGTTGGCGAAAGGCCCGCTCAGCGGATCCATAAAGGCGATCTTGATGGTATCCGCCGCCTGCGCCGAAAAGGCCAGGGGAACCGCCAACAGGGCGGCAGTGAGGTATCCAAGCTTCATAGTATTGCTTCCTCCGGTTGTTCATTAGTATGTACGACGGTCAAACACGGCCGCGGCGTCCCGGGGCTCTCCGGGTTGCCGCCCCCGCCCCCAACGGCCTTCAAACCCCCACGGGTGCGAGCAATGAATAGTCTCCCGGCGGGCGCCTGCGCACCGGGTTGGACAGCGAGCCGAACCCCTCGATCCTGCACTCCGCCACATCGCCTTCTTCGATCACCACCGCTCCCGGCGTGCCCGTGCTGATGATGTCCCCGGGGTAGAGCGACATCACCCGTGAGTGGAAAGCTACGAGGAAGTGCGGGGTGAAGGCCATGTTCGTCACCAGGTTCTCCCGGTGGAGCGCGCCGTTTCGCCAGGTGCCTACCTTCAGGCCCAGCACGTCTACCACCTCGTCGGGGGTTATCAGCTCAGGACCGAAGGAGAAAAAAGTGTCAAAGTTCTTCGATCGCGTCAGGAAGCGGGGATTGCGCTCCAGGATATCCTCGGCGGTCATGTCCAGGATCAGACAGTACCCTGCGATGACGGACGGCGCATCCTGCTCGTCGACATAGCGGCAGTGCCGGCCGATGACCACGCCGAGTTCTGCTTCGGCGGTCACCCGCTGAGACTCCGGCGGGAGTTCAATCGTGTCACCCGGGCCGATGATGGTCTGGTCTCCCTTCATGAAGGAGGCGGGTTCCGTGGGAAAGGGCGCCTTGAGATCCTGGGCATGATCCCGGTAGTTCAAGCCGATGCCCCAGATCTTGCGCGGCCGACGGTAGAGCGGACCAAAGTGCGCGGCCCCTGCCGGAATGGCACCCGGAGTACGCTCAGCATCGCGCAGCAACGCCGGACTGAGCCCCTGCTCGATCAGGCTCAGCAGTTCCGTGGGCCAGGCCAGCCCCAGGTGGGCATTGATGCGGGGCACCGGGACGACCCCGGCGCTGGTGATCACCGCGGCGGCCTCGCGGCCCTGATACTGGATGGTGGAAAGACGCATGTTCCTCCTCGGCCGTCTGGCTCTGAATTACTTTAGGGTTGCAAGGGCTTGCGGGCGCAAAAGCGCGCGCCACCCAGGCGCCGCTCCTGCACCAACTGCACCAGCCGAACGTAGGCAACGTAAAAAGCCTCGTCGCCCTGTGGGTTTCCAGCCACAGCCGCTTCCTGGCGCAGTCTGCGGAACATTTGCAGGCGCTGTGCCAGGATGTCGCCCCAGGCCCCGGTGAGGTCGTCCTCCGCGGTGAGGACCAACCCCGCTCGCTCGAGAATTCGATGGTAACCCGCCGGGGTCTGCGTGGTCTGGGCGGCAATGCCCTCCCACATCAGCGACCGATCGGCCGGATCCAGATCCTCCAAGACCACCCAATCGGTAAAGGCGATCCGCCCCCCAGGAGCCAGAACGCGCGCGCACTCGGCGAGCGCCCGGGTCTTGTCCGGGACGTGGAGCAGGGCTTCCTGGCTGATCACGGCATCCACGCAGCCGGCGGCGAGGGGCAAGCACTGTGCGTCGGCACGCAGGACGCGAACCTGCCCGGTCAGCCCCACCCGACGGGTGAGTTCCAGGGAGCCGGCGGCACGCCGGGCATTGATTTCCACGCAGGTGAGGCTACAGCCATAGTGGTGCGCCAGATAACGCGCGGGGCCGCCCAGGCCCGAGCACAGATCCATCACCCGAAGCCCAGGCCCTGCGTGCACCCGGTGGGCGAGGACATCGACCACCGCGAGGCCGCCGTAATGGTCTTGGTCGAACTCCCACAAATCCGCCGGCACCAGATCATCGAGATGGCCGCGCTGGCGCTGCACGCTGGCGAGGATCTGCTCGGGCGATATGGGGTGACGGTCGTAAAAAGCCCTGACGTGCTCGCCATCATGCCCCATGGACGCTCTCCGAAAGGACTGATTCTACCGCCGCGGGGACGGGTCGGGGATGCGGGCGCCTGGCCTCCGGCCCCCCCCGATACCAACAACGCGCAACAACTCCCCCCGGCAGGCGCGTCCCCACACGGGTACCGAACTTGCGTGGGGCCTGCACATCCGTAGAATCGGGACAGCGGGGCGATCGTCGACCCCACGCCCGAAACCTTAAGGGAGAACATCGCATGCACAGGCCACAAGTCCGCAGGTTCCTGGCCGTGCTGCTGGTCGGGACATTGATCGTACTGGCCACCCTGGCGCCCCTGAGCTCCGCGGTAGGGACCCATCCCGGGCTGCAGGGCCAGGCGCAGGACTACCCGGCACGGCTGGGCTACGGGGCATTCCTGCTGGTCCTGATGCTGACGGTACCGGCCCTTATCCTCGGTGCCTTCTGGTGGCTGCCCGCACGCGCGCCACGACTGCTCAGTATTCCGCACGCCGACTACTGGCTGGCCCCGGAGCGCAGCGCGCGCACGCGCGAGTTCCTCATCGACCACGGCAGCCGCATGGGAATGCTCACGGTCCTGCTGGTGGCGGGGATGCATCTGATCGTGTTCATGGCCCATGCCGTCGTGCCACCCCGCCTCCCCGTCCTGCCCTTCGCCGTGCTGATGTTCCTCTACTGCACCGGTTTGTCCCTGTGGCTGATGCGCTTTTACAAGGAGTTCCGACTGCCCGGTGAGGGCAACCGCTAGGCAACGCCCATCCGCGCGCGGCCCAAGCACCGGGGCGCAGGAATTACGGGCGAGGCCCGTCGCTCCCGGATTGCCACGAAGCGAGCGTCCCTTGAGGTTTGAAGAGCAGGAGCGGCGACGCGACCACCCCCTGCAGCACACTGCAGATGCCGTAGAGCAGTGCCGCGCCCGCGGCAATATCGGCGGGGACGCCGAGCAGCCCCAAGACCAACACGGCCGCGACCTCCCGGGTGCCGAAGCCAGCGACGCTAATCGGCAGCGCGGCGCTGACGAAGATGGGTGCCGCAGCCGCGGCCACAGCGCCGTATCCCAGCCCGGAGCCCAGTGATCCTAGACACAACCAAAGGGTGGCCGCGGAACACAGTTGTACGAGAAGCGACAGGGGCAGCGACTGCCATAGCGCCGGTCGGCCTTGGCGTAGCAGTTGCTGCAGGCGAGTCAGGCGTGCGCGCAAGCCGCGCCCAGCGGGGTCCCCGAAGAGCGGCAGGCGCAGCGCGAGCGGGAAACATAGCACCAAGGCGAGCGCGACGAGGTAGACCTGGCTGACCAGACCGATTGCCCACCCGGTGCCGAGGAAGCTCGCCCCGAGCATCGCGGCAAGGGAGAGCAGACATAGCACCCATAGCCCACTCAACCGGTCCAATGCGACCGAGACGGCCGCGGGCCCGATGCTGTTTCCCAGGGCGGTAAGCTGCACGCTGCGGAGCAGGTCTCCGGAGAGCGTGGCACCCGGCAGCAGCATGTTGGTGCTGACCCCGCGCAGGTAGATGCCCACGAGCGTGGTCGTGGGAGCCTGCAGCGTTAAGCCACGGGCGATGACGGCCCAGCGGGCGGCAGAAACGACGTTGGCCGCCAGCGAACACAGCGCCGCACCCGCAAAGACCGGAAGGCTCGCCCGCAGGACGCCCGCTGCCAGCGCCCTGGGCCCGGCGTACCAGACCACCGCCGCGAGCAGCGCAACCGCTCCCAGCAGGCGCAGGCAGCCCAGGAAGCGCCTAGGGCGTTTGGCTGGGCCGGCGCTCTGCAACGCCATCCGGGGTGCGTGTGGGGCGCGGGCCTGAGCGCAGAACGTACTGAGGACGGCCCTGGGGCTCGTGGTAGACGCGGATGAGCAACTCGCCGAGGACGCCGGTCGCCAGTAGTTGGACACCGATGAGGGCAAGGAGGACGCCCAGCAGCAGCAAGGGGCGCCCGCCAATGTCGTGGTGAAGAATCAGTTTCTCCACCGTCAGGCCGCCCAGCACCAGCATACCAACCACCAGCATCGCTAGGCCGACGCCGCCGAAGGCGTGCATGGGGCGGTGCAGGAAGCGCAACAGGAACTTGATCCAGAGCAGGTCCAGTACCACGCGGAAGGTACGGTCGATGCCGTAATTCGAACTCCCTCGGGTGCGCGCGCTGTGCGCCACGGGCACTTCGATGATGCGCGCCCCCACCTCGGCGGCAAGCGCTGGTATGAAGCGGTGCTGCTCGCCATAGAGCCGCAGGTCGCGGATCACTGGCGCGCGGTAGAGCTTGAGCGCGCAGCCGTAGTCGTGAAGCTTTACGCCCGTCACGCGCGAGATAACGGCGTTGGCGATCTGCGAGGGGATCTTGCGCGAGAGTGTGCGGTCCTGGCGCGCGCGACGCCAGCCCGAAATGACGTCGACGTCAGGGCGCTCGTCGAGCATCTCGAGCAGCCTCGGGATATCCGCCGGGTCGTTCTGCAGATCCCCGTCCAGGGTCACGATGATCTCGCCGCGCGCCGCGTCAAAGCCCGCCTGCAGGGCCGCGGACTGGCCGTAGTTGCGGATCAGGTAGATCGGGCGCAACCAGGCGCGGCCCAGGGCGAGGTCGGCCAGCACCGCCGCCGAGCCGTCGGGCGAACCATCGTCCACACACACCAGCTCGAAGCTCCGCCCGGTAGTGGCAAGTGCGGCACCCACCCGCTCGACCAGTTCGGATAGGTTGTCGCGCTCCCGGTAGACCGGGATGACGACGGAGACCTGCGGGGATTGGTCGCTCATGGGAGGGCCTTCGCGCAGCATCCGAAGGCCAGACGGGAAGGAGCGACATTCTACCATCGGCGAACCGTGCCACCGGGCTGCAGGATCAGAATCGCCTGCGTAGCAGGGCCAGGGCGCCCGCGGCCAGGCAGCTGAGGGCCAGCGCGTGCATCAGGCCCAGCGCCTGAGGGTAGCGCGTGTCGTAACCAGCGAGCAGCGCCACGGCACAGCCCGCTAGAGCCAGGGCCACGAGACGCGTGAGCAGTGCCGAGGTACCGCTGGGGATCCAGGCCGCCGCGCGCAGGCCCAGAAAAGCGGACACCCACCCGCCGAAGGCACCCGCGAGCGTGTCGAGAGGCCAGTGCACGCCGACCGCGGAGCGCGAGATTGCCACTAGCAACGCCGCCCCGACGGGCAGCCAGGCCAGCGTGCGCAGGCGCCAGCCCTGCACCAGTAATCCTGCCACCAGAAAGGCCGTGGCCGCATGGCCCGAGGGAAACGAGTGGTAGTGATAGGCCGGACCGATGACGTGCACGGTCTGCGCCGGAAGCATACCCAGTGGCCGATCACTGTCCACCAGCGGCTTGAGCACATGGATCCAGGCGGTGCAGGCCAGGGCGGCCGGAGCGACGGCCACCATCAGCCCGCGCCGCCAGGGCAGCAGTGCGAGGCAGAGAGTGGCGGCGACGACGGTGTCGCCAAAGACCGTGACTAGAGCCCAGAAACGCTCGCCCGTGAGGGCGCCGAGGCCGTTGAGCAGGCGAAATGCAGGGAGATTTCCGTTAGTTACCAGTAGCAGCGCGAACACCGCGACGCAGGCGCTCGGCAACAGCCAAACGCGTATATCGGTGAGGCTAGGCTGCGCCCTCACGGAGCGAGGCGCACGAGCGAGATTCCGTGGCGCGCGTAGAGGACCTCGTAGCCCTTGAACTGCGTCAGGCGCTTGGTCTTGGTGATGAGGATCTCGCCGGGCCGCGGCTCGCGACCGACGGTCGGCTGGCCGCGGTAGACACTAAAACTAGGCGCGTTGAGGCCCCACATGACCACGTCGTAACCGCGCGCCCGGCAGAGGAGCGCGGCCTCCTTGACCGGCCCCTGCTGCAGGGCGGCGCCCAGCGGCACCACTTGGCCCGAGAGAAGCAAGCTGATCGAGAGGCCGCCGACCCCCAGGCGCAGCGTCGCGGGCGCGCGCCACGCGGTGAGCATCAGCAGTAAGACGCCGGTGGCGGCGCAGGCGAGGTAGTAGCCGGAATCGATCTGCCGTCCCAGGTCGGCAACAGCTTCCCGATAGTAGGCGTCGGGGATCCTGGGAGTCAACGCTGGCACCATCACCGGCAGCGCTGCGAGCAGCAGCACCAGCAGCAGCGCTGGGGCCAGCAGCCAGCGCCCCGCGTTGGCGGGCACCTGGCGGGCCATCAGGATGAATAGCCCGCTCATGCCGTAGAGCAAGTAGTGGGGCAACTTGGTACCCGAGAAACTGAAAAATACCAAAACGAAACCGAACCAAAGCCAGAGGAACAGGCTCGCCTCGTCGCGTAGGCTCACGCGCAGGCGTCGCAACGCGCCGACCATTAGGTTGGTGAAGGGCATCGTGCCCAGCACGAGGACCGGCAGATAGTAGAGGAAACCACCCCCGTGGCCCTGGAGCGTCCCACTGAAGCGTTCCAGGTTGTGGCGGAAGAAGAACCCCTGCAGGAAGCCATAGCCCTCGCGGTTTGCCACTAGGATGAACCAGGGCAGGGCGATGACGGCGAACAGTGCGAGCCCGATCGGATCGAGCGCGACGCGCAGAAACGTGCGCAGGTCCCGCCGCAGCAGGCAAAAGGATAAGGTGACCGCCAGCGGGATCACCACCGCCACCGGCCCCTTGGCGAGGAAGGCCAACCCCATGCTGCCAAAGGTTGCATAGCGCCAGAACCGGCCTCCCTCGCGCAGGTGCAAGTAGGCGCTGAACAGGCAGGCCGCCAGCAGGCAATTCAGCAGTGCATCGGCGGTGGCGGCGCGGCCGATCACGTAGGGCAGCAAGGAACAGCTCAGCAGGAGCGCCGCGCGCCGCCCGGTCGCCGCATCGAAACAGCGTCTGGCGAAGGCATAGGTGAGCAGGCTCCAGACCAGCGCGCACAGGGCCGAGGGCAGACGGAACGCGAACTCACTGCCGCCCAGCAGAGCCACGCTTGCCGCCTGCAGCCAATAGATCAGGATGGGCTTGTCGTAGCGGGGCTCGCCGTTCAAGTACGTAGTGAGGAAGTCGCCACGCTGGAACATCTCCAGGGTGGCCTCGGCGAAGGCGCCTTCGTCCACGTCGAACAGCGGCGTACGCCCGAGCATGAAAAAGAAGCTGAGGAGCACCGCAGCCAACACGAGTCCAGCGGTCAGCGCCGGATGGGGACCGGGCAGCGCAGCCGCTGGGCGCGCGCCGCTCAGTTCCGGAATACCGCCGGGTGCCGGGGGGAATGGAGAAGCGATCGCGCAGGCCTCAGGAAAAGCTGGCATTGTAGCCTCACCGCCCGCCATGGTCTGGCCCGCCCACCCTCGGCCGGCCGCGCGCGGCACCCTGCCCTCTTGATCCCGTACCGTCCCCGCCGAGCCTATGCCTAGCCCCATCGATCTCTTCGCCCAGGACACCGGGGAAGGCCTCGCCCATGAGGTCACCACCGCACTCATTGCCCTGGAGGGCCAGCGAGCGGCCGCACTGCTCGAGCGGCTCCGCGCTCAGTTCCCCAAGCACCGTGCGCTCGCCCCCCTGGCCCTACTGTGCGACGCGCTGGTAGAGGAGCCACCGCCCGCGACTTCGCGAGCGGTGGAACGGGCTGCCGCGCACATCGAGCAAGCACTTGCCCCGGCGGCAACGCTCCTTCTGGGCGCGCACGCGGCGCGTTTCGTGGGGGGGCGCTGGGCCGTGCTCGCGTGCTCCCCCGGCGCGCAGCCGTTCGACGCCGACTACCCCGAGGCCTTCCGAGCAGCCCTGCTCCTTCGCGCGGGTGACGCCGCGGCGGCACGCGAGGCTGCGGCGGGCCTTGCCCAGGCGAACCAGCACGCCTGCGCCCAGGGTTGGCTGGCGCAGGCGACCTATCGCCTCGACGGCCCCCGTGAGGCAACACAATACGTCTTCCGGGCGGTTCTGTTAGCCGCGGAGGGCGTCGACGCACTGCTTCGCGCTCTCGGCGACGAAGCCCTGCTGCGCGACCTGCGAGACTACCGTGCCGCGGCGGACGCGACGTCGCAGCCGCCCCCGGCAGACGACCTGTTTCCCGCCTGGTGCCTGCTGCGCCATCCGGCGGCGTCCACTCCGGCCATGGCCACAGACCTTCCTGACACCCCTGCGGCCCTCTGCCTACGCCAGGTGCTGGACCTCCTGGCGTTGGAGCGCGGCGGAGTAAGCCGTGCCCTGGTGCAGGGACGGGAGCGATTGCGCAGCCTTCAACCCTGGTTGTTCGAGTCCTACATGGCCACCCGCGCGCGTACCCTCGGCTAGGACCCATCGGCCGCGGGCAAGCGCCCAGGCCTCGGATCAGGTCAGGGTCAGCCCAACAGGTACCGGAGACGGTCAACCTCGCGCGTCCGGTTGCCGTTATTGCTTCAGACGCCCAACTCGGACTGCCCTGCCCGCCGGGCGCGTCGACTCCACCGGAGACTCACATGCTCACCCCAATTGCCACGACCGCCGGGCAAAAGCAGCGTCCGCGCGACGACGAACTCAACGATCGCCTGCATCGGGCAGGCCGCCAGTTCCGCTGGGAGGACTGCCTCAGGTCCAGCCGGAACGGCGGACACATCACCTGGGCCGACCCGCAGGTGCTCGACACGCAGCTTAACGCGGCTAGCGGTCGGAATCGCGAAATAGCCACCCGCCCCGCCTGCCACCCCCTTTTTGGGTGAGCTGTGCGACACTTCCTTACCCTACTCTTGGCCGGTTCGTTTCTGCTGGCATGCCCATCCTGGGCGGCAGAGGATCGCAAGGCCGCGGTGGACTTCCTGAACCGCCTCACCTATGGGGTCAATGCCTCGAGCCTGGCCCGTTTGCAGCGCCTGGGACGAGAGGGATTCCTGAGGGAGAGCCTTGTCTTCCGCGGCGACGGGGCACTCCCGGAGCCCGCGAGACGCCAGATTGACGCACTCGCCATCTCGCATTTAAGCCTGCGTGAGCAAATGGCGCTTTGGCGGCGCGAGCGCGAGCAGCGGCGCGAGGCGGTGCAGGCCGGCGACGGGGCCACCCCTCGCCAGCCCAACGCCGCGCCAGCCCCCGGGCCCAACCTCGAGCAGGAGGCGCAGGAGCGACGGTTCATCCGCGCCATCTACTCCGAGAACCAGTTGCAGGAGCAACTCACTTGGTTCTGGTTCAACCATTTCAATGTATTCCAGGGTAAGGGACCCGTCCGCGCGCTCATCCCAGACTACGAGGAGCAGGCCATCCGCCCGCACGTTCTCGGGAAATTCCGCGACCTATTGCTGGCCACTTTGACCCATCCCGCCATGCTGATCTACCTGGACAACAGCCAGAACGCGGTGGGCGCAACGAACGAAAACTATGCCCGGGAGCTCATGGAGTTACACACGCTGGGCGTTGACGGGGGCTACAGCCAAATGGACGTGCAGGAACTCGCGCGTATCTTGACGGGTACGGGCGTGAACCTCTCCGGCGAGGTTCCACTCAAGCGCCATCCCAAGCGCCTGGACCGCAACCTGTTCGCCTTTTCTCCCAACCGGCACGACCACGGCGCGAAGCTATTCCTGGGCCAGCGCTTTGCTGAGGGCCAGGATTTCGAGGAAGTGCTCACCGCGGTGGAGTTGTTGTGCCGTCGCCCGGCGACCGCGCGCTTCATCTCCCGCAAGCTCGCGCTGTACTTTCTCGCTGATGAGCCTCCGACGGCATTGATCGACGCCATGGCCTCTACCTTCCGTGATACGGACGGCGATATCGCTTGGACCTTGCGCACCCTGTTCGACAGTAAGGAGTTCCGGCAGGGCAGCTTCGCTGGGCGCAAATTCAAGGACCCCTTTCAGTACCTGAGTTCTGCGCTCCGCCTGCTCTATGACGGCCACTTCATCGAGAACTACCGACCGCTCGCCGGCTGGTTGAACCAGTTGGGCGAGCCTCTGTATGGGCATCAAACGCCCGATGGCTACGGCATGCGCAGCCAGGACTGGGCCAATTCCGCGCAGCTGAGCAAGCGCTTCGAGTTGGCCCGGGGCATGGTCGGTGGGGCAGGTCGGTTGTTTGTCTCCCCCGAACAGGAGAGGCAACTGACCGGTGACGATGTGGGGTTGAACAACGCGCGTCGCTGGGCGCGCGCCGCCAACCACCCTAACGTCCCCGCACTCTACGAGATGCTCGCGCCAGCACTGAGCGAGCAGACCCGCCAGGCCCTGGCTGCGGAGGAGGATTTCCAGGTCTGGGGCACGCTGCTCCTATCCGCCCCCGAGTTCATGTACCACTAGCCGGAACTACACCATGAGAAGACGCAAGTTCCTGCAAGGCCTGGGCACCTCGATGCTCGCCCTGCCCGTTGCCCGCCTGTGGGCGGCGCCCGCGGACACCTCCGGACAGAAGCTCCTGGTGGTCATGCTGCGTGGCGCCTACGATGGCCTGAGCCTACTATTGCCCCACGGCAGCAGTTTCTACTACGAATCGCGACCCAACATCGCAGTGCCGCGCCCGGCCGCGGGCGATCCCAACAGCGCCATTGACCTGGGCGCCGGCTACGGTTTGCATCCAGCGCTACGCGGCTCGCTCCTGCCCCTCTGGCGAAGCGGCCAACTGGCGCTGGTGCCCTTCTGCGGGAGCGAGGACACCTCGCGCAGCCACTTCGAGGCCCAGGACCGGATGGAAATGGGGCAAGGGGCAGCCGGCCGCCCGGACTATGGTAGCGGCTACCTCAACCGGCTCCTGGAGGTACTCGGGGGACCGACGGGCGCCCTGTGTTTCACCTCCAGCCTGGCGCTGTCCCTGAAGGGCAGTATCCCGGTGCCCAACCAACCGTTACAACTAGGCGGCGTGCGCACAGTCGACCCGCACCAGGCCTCCGCCATTGAGGCCATGTACAAGGGCCGCAATTTGGGCCCGATGGTGGAGGAGGGCTTCGACACGCAGAATCGGCTGGCCCAGGAACTCGAGCCCCAGGCGGGACGGGGTGCCAGAGGGGCACGCGGCTTCGAGCAAATGGCTCCAGCGCTAGCGACTGTGCTGCGCGACGATCACTACCAGATTGGGTTTGTGGACGTGGGCGGCTGGGATACGCACATAAACCAGGGTGGCGCTTCCGGCAACCTGGCGCAGAACCTCTCCAACCTCAGTGCCGGCCTGGCGGCCCTCGCCGCGGGCATGGGGGCGCGCTGGCGCGATACGACCGTGGTGGTCCTGAGCGAGTTCGGCCGCACCTTCCGCGAGAACGGAACGCGCGGCACGGATCACGGCCACGGCAATACGCTCTGGGTCTTGGGCGGGTCACTGACGGGCGGCCGGATCGTTGGACGCCAGGTGGAACTCAACGCGGGCGCGCTCTATCAACAGCGGGATCTGCCGGTCCTAAATGACTACCGGGGCGTGCTGGCCCACCTCTTCCAGCGCCGCTTCGGCCTATCGCGGGCCCAACTCGAGCGCGTCCTACCGGGTGCGCCCGCGCTCGATCTGCAGATCGCCTGAACAGCAACTTGGCGCGAAACCGACCGCTGGCCCGTCTTAGGTGCGAGCGTCCAGGCGCCCCACAGAGATCCTGCGCAGATGCCTTACCCAGCGTGCATGGCGGGACTCGGCCTCCGTGACCAGCCGCAGGGGCCCTTCCTCAGTTGGCAAGGGAGCGCCGTCGCGCGCGAAGCACACGAGGGGCGAGTGATTCCCCAGAAGGGGGTCCAACTCCGCGAGGGAGAAAAGTGCCTGATAACCGTCAGAGCCCTCCGCGAGCACGTAGGACAGCAGGTGCGTGCCGCTCAGCGCTTTGCCTTCCACCACGTCCGCCCCGCGCAGAATCTCGCGCAGGTCCACGCACTGGTATTCGGCAGGGATGCCCTTGTCGCTGGTAGCGTGCACCCTCCGCACGGGCAGGGCCGCTAATTCCGCGAGCCCCAGGTTTCGCTGTACGCCCACGACATTGATCGCCAAGCGCGGCTCGCCGTCACTGCGGGCGGATCCGGCGCCCCCCCACAGTAGCAACAGTGCCAGCCCCGCGGGACCGGCGCGCCACCTCCTGGCCAATGTCGGCTTACTCAATGCCAACGATCACTTCAGACGCCTTGATCACGCCAATGGCGGGCTGCCCCACGCGCAGGCCCAACTCCTCCGCAGCCTCGTTCGTGATTGAAGCGGTAATGACGGCGGGGTTGCGTACCTCGATCTTCACTAGGGTGGTGGTCAACCCCTTGTGCACTTCGGTGATGACGCCGCGAAGTTGGTTGCGTGCGCTCAGTTTCATCAGTCGCTCCTGGCTGGACGGGTAGGGAGAAAGGCTGGGCGGACTGCGGCCCGAGCCATTCGCTATATTCTGTCGTATCTAACGAAAATGCAACCGCCTCGTGATAGGGCAGCAAACCTGCGGCGCGCAGGGACACCGCTAGCGCAGAGGCGCTGGCTCAATGCTGCCGCTAAAGACCGCCAGCGAGCGGCTCACCCGCTCCAAGTCCAGGCCGCGGGCGATGAAGACGATCCTGGTGCGGTGATCCTCATCGGGCCACCGGTCCAGATGGCGCGGCGGGTGAACCACGTGCTGCACGGCGTTGAGCAGCACGGGGCCGTCGAGGCCCTCCACCTGCAACAGTCCCTTGACGCGAAGCAGGCGGTCGCCGTGCCGGTTGAGCAGCATGGCAAGCCAGAGCCCGAAGGCGCCCCAGTCGAGCGGTTCTTCCCTCACCAGGGACAGGCTGGTGACCGGGTCGCCGCCGCCGAGGTGAGACCGGTAGGCCTGCGTCCCGCCGTGGCGGCGCCGGGGCGCATGGTCGACCGGATCGAAGAGCTCCGATCCCGGAGCGTCGGTCGCCAGACTCACCCAGGCCGCCGGGTTCATCGCGGCGATCAGTCCCATCATCTCGGCGGCCTGCGCGGGACTCACGAGATCGGTCTTGGTGAGCACCACGCGATCGGCCGCCGCCAGTTGCCTTACGCCTTCGGGGTTATCCTGGGACAAGTGCAGGCGGCCGTTGACCGCGTCGAGGGTGGTCACCACCGAGGCGAGGCTGAAGTGGTGCATGATGACGGGCTCACCCAGCAACGTGAACACCACCGGTCCGGGATCAGCGAGCCCCGTGGTCTCAATAACGACGCGGTCAAAGGCGGGGATCTCGCCTCGGTCGCGCCGTCCCAGCAAGTCGCGCAAGGTGGCCTTGAGGTCCTCGCGAATGGTGCAGCAGACGCACCCGCTCTTGAGCAGTACCACCGATTCCGCGACGTGCTCCACCAGCAAGTGATCCAGGCCGACCTCGCCAAACTCGTTGATCAGCACGGCCGTGCGCGCCATATCCGGCCCCCGGAGCAGGCGGCTCAACAAGGTGGTTTTGCCACTCCCGAGAAACCCGGTGAGCAGAATTACCGGCGTCACGCCCTGCCCCGGAGCGCGTTCAGGAAGCCTCCGTCAGCGCCTGCAACAGGGCCTCGTCGAGCGGGTCGATCGGGCGCCGGCGCAGGCGCTCGGCCTCCGGCCAAAGTGCGGCCAAACTGGGGAGTAGCAGGGTTTGGCCGGTGCGCGTGGCGAGTTGATAGGTACTGGCGTTCCAGTCGGAAAGCCGCAAGTCAAAATGGCGCAACACGCGGTTTGCGAGGCTAACCGCCCGCTGGCGCTCGAGCCGCCTGCGCCGGGCGGCCTCGGGCCCGCTGCCCCAGAGCGCGTCCGTCCAGTGTGCCTGCGACAGGAAAACACCGCACATACCGCACATACCGCACATGGCTAACCCTGCGCTCCGCCGGTACCCAGCAGGTGTGCTTCCTGCGGGTTCCAGGCGGCGATCACCTCGTCGCCCTCGGCGAGTGGGTCCTCGAAGTAGCGCGTATCCGGCAGGTTGACGACGAACTCCTCGCCGCTGGCACCGTCGAGTTGGATCTTGAACCAGGAGCCCTGATACTCCATGGACCCCACCCGAGCCATCACGGAGTTGGGCGAGGGCGCCTCGATGGCGCTCGAGGAGCGGCGCAGGCTCACGCGGTCGCGGCGCAGCGCCACCTCGAAGAGTGCGCCCACCTCGCGCTCAGTTCCCGGGGCATCGAGCACGATGCGCTGGGCGCCAGTTTCCAGCGTGACCCGTCCCGGGTGGGACGCCACCACGGTGCCCGAGAGCACGTTCTGGCCACCGATGAAGCGGGCCACGTAGGCGGTGCGCGGTTGCTCGAAAACCTCCCTGGCGGCGCCGGCGTGCTCAATCCGCCCCTGGTCCATGACCACGACCGTATCGGCGAGCGCGATGGCCTCCATCTGGGTATGGGTCACGTGGACGAAGGTAATACCGAATTCATGCTGGATGCGCTTGAGCTCGAGCCGCATCTGCAGGCGCAGGAACTCGTCCAGAGCGGACAGGGGTTCGTCCAGAAGCAGCACGCGCGGGTTGGTGATCAAGGCGCGGGCCAGGGCGATGCGCTGCTGCTGCCCCCCCGAGAGCTGCGCCGGTAGCCGGTGGGCAAAAGCGCCCATGCGTACGCGTTCGAGCATCTCCAGGGCGCGCTCGCGCCGCTGGGCCTTACCGATGCCGCGCACCTTGAGGTTGAAAGCCACGTTGTCCAGGCAGCTCAGGTGCGGGAAAAGTGCGTAGCTCTGAAACATCATGGCCGTGCCGCGCTGCATGGGCCGTTTGCCGACCACGTCCTCGCCGTCGATGGACACGACCCCGGCGCTGGGATCCTCGTGGCCCGCGATCATGCGCAAGATGGTGGTCTTGCCGCAACCGGACGGGCCCAGCAAGCAGCAATAGGCGCCACCGGGGATCTCCAGATCGATGCCACGCACTGCCGTAGTGTCGCCAAAGCGTTTGGTGACGCCCTTGAGCACGATGCCACCACGGGCCGAACCCGCATTCCCGCCCACTGCCATGTCTACTCCAATTTGCCGTTGAACCGTTTGCAACCGTGGGTGCCCCGCTCCGGCAGGCGACATCAGTGCCCCGGCGCCGGGCTTGTTCCAGCCGCCACCGAGCCCCGTCGCGTGCGGCGGCGCTCGATGAGGGCGATGGAACCGAGCGAGAGGATGATGGCCGCGAAAGACACCAGGGTCGTAACCGTGCCCAGCGCAAACAGCGCGGGCGAAGTCACATTCGTGGTCATCCCCCAGATCTCCATAGGCAGGGTGTTCTGGGCTCCGGCAGTCAACAGGCTGCGGGCGAACTCGTCATAGGAGAGGGTGAAGCCGAAGAGCGCCACGCCGATGATGCCCGGTGCCAGGATGGGCACGACGATGAGCCAGAAGACCTGCCAGTTGGTCGCCCCCAAGTCCCTGCCCGCTTCCTCGTAGGCACGGTTGAAGCGGCTCAGAACGGCAAACATGATGAGCAGCCCGAAGGGCAGCGTCCAAGTGAGTTGCGCACCCAGCCCCGAGCTATACCAGGCCGTCGGGATATCCAGGAACTGGAACGTGACGCCAATGCCAAGCCCCACGAGAATGCCCGGCATGATGAGACTGGCTACCGCGAGATAGAAGAGGAAGCTCGACCCCGGGAACCGGCGCCGGAAGGCGAGCCCCGCGAGCACCGAGATCACCACCGTCAGCGACAACACCAAGGCGGCAAGTAGCAGTGAGCGGGTGAACGAGCCGGCGAAATCTCCCGTGCGCTCCTGGCTGAAGAGCGCGTGGAACCAGCGCAGGGATACCCCGCGCATGGGGAAAGTCAGGCCACCCGTGGGCCCCTGGAAAGACAGCACGAAAATCGCCGACATCGGGCCGTAGAGAAAGGCCACGAAGAGCCCAAAAAATCCCGCCAAGAGGTAGTGGCTTAGGCCCCTGCGGCCTGACTCGCGCGCCTGCACTCGGATCTCCCAAAAAGCCTCAGTGCCCGGCCAATTCCCGGCGCACGTCCACTAGGCGGAGGATGGCCGCCACCATCAATGTCACGATGCCTAGAAGCACCACCGCGCTGGCCGCCGCCTGTGGATACTGCACGGCGGCGATCTGGTTGTACATGGCGAGCGCCACCGATGAGCTATGCCCGCCGCTCATGGTGTTCACCACGTAGAAATCCCCCATGACCATGGCGATGACGAAGATCGAACCCAGCGCGATCCCTGTCTTGGACAACGGGACGATGATCTCCCAGAGGATACGCCAACCCCCGGACCCACCGTCGCGTGCCGCCTCAATGACGGCGCGGTCGATCCGGGCCATGGAGTTGAAAATCGGCACGATCATGAACAAGGTGAAGAGGTGAACGTAGGCAACGATCACGGCGAAATCGGAGAAGAGCAGGAATTCCAGGGGCTCACGGGTGACGCCCAGGCCCATGAGCGCTTGGTTGAAGATCCCGTTTCGGCCCAGGAACGGAATCCAGGAGATCATCCGGATGATGTTCGACGTCCAGAAGGGCACCGTGCAGACGAGAAACAGGCCCATCTGCCAGAGTATGGAGCGTACGTGGAACGCGAGGAAGTAGGAGACGGTAAATCCCACCACCAGCGTTATTGCCCAGACACTCAAGGCCATTTCCACGGTTTTGAGGTAGAGGCTCAGCGTGACCCTGGACTCGAACAGGTCCACGTAGTTGCCCCATTGGAAAGCGGGCACCATGTTCGTGCCGTCGTAGTCGAAGAAACTCACCCCGATGATCATCAGCAGGGGAATCCCGAAGAAGGCGAGCAGAACCACCAGGAGCGGGCTTGCCTGGAGAAAAGCAGCAAAATTCGGCGAGACTTTGATGATCGGTCTCCGAGGGTGCACGATAACGGAAGCGGAAAACCCCTCAGGGGCGGGTCTTCCCCGCCCCTAAAAAAGGTGGCGCTGGGCGTGCACCCAGCGCTCCGACGAGAGGACTAAGCGGAGAGGAACTCGTTCCAGCGCTTGACGAGGTAGACGTCCTCTTTCATCAGAGTGTTCCAGCAGGCGACGTTGCCCATGCGCTCCCAGAAGGAACCACCATCTCGGGTTTTACCGGCCTTTTCCATCACATTTCCGTACGGATCCTTGATGTCCGTCTTGGCGGGCTTGCCCTCGAACCAATAGTCCCACTCGTCCGGGCTCATGGTCTTCTGCACCGTTTCCAGTACTGAACTGTAGTACCCCTGCTTGGCAATGAAGGCACCCTGCCAGCCGGACATGTACCAGTTCAGGTACTCGTAGGCGGCGTCGAGTTTGATGCCCTTAAGATGGCCCATCAGCCCCAGGCAACTGGCCCAGGCGCGGTACCCCTCCTTCAGGGGCGCATAGTAGCAGGCGATTCCGCGGGAGCGCACCGCCGTGACGGCGGGCGACCACATGGATTGGATGACCGTTTCGCCCGAGGCCATCAAGTTCACCGACTCGTCGAAGGTCTTCCAGAAAGCCCTGAATTGCCCGGCCTTTTTGGCCGCGATGAGGATCTCGATGGTCTTGTCGATCTCAGCCTTCGTCATGTCGCCCTTGTCCCCGTACTTGATGTCGCCCCGGGACTCGATCGCCATGGCTGCGTCCATGATGCCGATCGAAGGAACCGACACGATGGCCGACTTCCCCTTGAACTCGGGGTTCAGCAAGTCGGACCACCGATCGATCGGGTGCTTGATCAGGTCAGGGCGGATCCCCAAGGTATCGGCGTTGTAGACGGTAGGTACGCCGGTGGCCCATTTGGTCGGCCCATTGTGGAATTCCTTGGCGCCAGGCCCGGCTACGTACTGAACCTTGTAGGGCAGCGTCCCCTGGGCCGAGACGGCGCGCCCGTCCTTGTACTGCCCCTTGGTGAAGATGGGGACGATCTTGTCCCAAAACTTGAAGCGCTTGTCGATGTCGATGGGCTGCAGGGTGCCTTTCTTAATCAGGTAGTACTGGAAGAAATACTCGATGTCGGCAATGTCGATACTGTTGGGTTGGGTGAGGAGGCGGCTCTTCAGGGCGTCGTGAGGGGCCGTCTGCATTTCGATCTTGAAGCCCAGATCCGCGCTCGCCTGTTTGGCGATGTCGATGATCGCCGAATAGGACCCGCCGACGTGGACGAGGGTGACGTTCTTGATGTTCTGTGCCCAGACCAGGGGGAAACCATCGATCAGCCCGGCCCCCGCCGCCACACCCGTGACGGCAGCGGCCCGCTTCAGGAAGCGCCGCCGCCCACCGATGCCCACCCGCGTGTCAGCATGGGTGGACGGTACCTTAAACGTCTTTTTTTTCAGCATGTTCCTCTCCTGTCCTTAGGGTGTGAGACAAGGCGCCGGGGCGCCATAAACCACTCAGGTAGAAATCATCCGCTTCTCGATGCCCACGCCTGCGGCGAGAGCGCGCTCGTACTCCAGGGGAATAGTTGCGGCGTCCTGGAGCGCGATCCCGGTGGAATCGAACAAGGTGATGTCCGCAGCCGAACCCCTGCCAACCTTCTTTCCAACGATAACCTCACCGAGTTCCCCACGGACGCTCTCCTCGCCGAGTAGGCCCTGGGCGAAGGGAACGTTGATTTCTCCGTCCTTCCTGCACTGCCGGATATCGTCGACGAAGATGCGGCACCTTGCCGTCAGCGCGGACTCGAGTTCTTGATCCCCTGCCTTTGCCGCGCCAAGCGCTGCCAGATGCGTCCCCGGACCGATCCACTCGTCGCGAACGAGCGGCGAGCGCGCCGGGGTACTCGTCACCACCACGTCGGCGCCTGGCACCACGTCCTCGAGGCGGGTTGACCCGTACAGGGCGAGCCCCGGAAACAGTGGCTGCTGGTCGCGCAGGAACTTATCCACCCCCGCCTGCGTCCTGCTCCAGACCGTCACCCGGGCCCAGGGCTGGAGTGCCACACAGGCGGCCAGGACGCCCGAGGCGACGTGCCCTGCGCCCACCAGGGCCAGCGTGCTGGAATCCGCACGTGCCAGCCACTTGATCGACACCGCGGCCGAGGATCCGGTGCGCATCAGGGTGTGATAGCCGCCATCGCATAGGGCCAAGGGAAAGCCCGTTTCCGGATGGCTGTAGATCAGAATGGAAAACACCGAAGGCAAGTCGAACCGCTCCCGGTTGTGCTCGCGAACGGTAACCCACTTGCAAACCGCCGCCTCGGGTTCCTCGATGTAGGCGGGCATACACTCCCACTCCCCGGGGTACCTGTCGAGAACGATGTGGCCCTTGGGCTCCATGGAGAAACGCCCTTCGCCGTGCATCCGAAAGGCTTGCTCCGCGCAGTCGTTGTACTCCTCGGGCGTGAGCAGCCCGATCATCTCCGCCCGGCTCAGTATCAGCGTCTTGCGGTTTCGCCAGCTCTCCATCCCCGCCCCCGGTTGCATTTGAGGCCCCGCCGCCCCCTTGTCAGGGCGCTCGGGACCTGCCGCTTAGGCCTTACGTGGGTTGCGCTTGGCGAAGTCGTTGGCAATGTCGTCAAAGGTGGTAAAGCGCACGCCGGGGTGCCGGATGATGTGATTGAACAGTCGCTCCAGCATGAGCAACACCTGGGGGCGCCCCGACACGTCGGGATGGATCGTGAAGGTGAACACGGCGTAGTCCATCTCACGATAGACCCAGTCGAACTGGTCACGCCACATCTCTTCCAGGTGCCGGGGATTCACAAAACCGTGGGAGTTGGGCGCCTTCTTGATGAACATCATGGGTGGCAAATCGTCCAGGTACCAGCTACCGGGAATTTCGATCAAACCCGTTTCCTTCCCGCGCACCAGGGGCTTCATCCACTCCTCGGGCCGTTTCGAGTAGTCGATCAAGGTCCAACTGTCCCCTACGCGCACGTAGTAAGGCTCGAAGTCTTTGTGCATCAGGCTGTGGTCGTACTTGATCCCCTTCTTCAGCAGGAGTTCGTTCGTTACCGTGCTGAACTCCCACCAAGGGGCGACGTAACCGGTCGGCCGCCGGCCGGACACCTTGGTCACGAGGTCGATACACTTGTCGAGTACCGCCTCCTCCTGCTCCGGGGTCATGGAGATGGGGTTCTCGTGGGAATAGCCGTGGATGCCGATCTCATGGCCAGCCTCCACCACCATCGCGGTCTGTTCAGGGAAGGTCTCGATGGAGTGCCCTGGGATGAACCAAGTGGTCTTGATGCCCAGTCGATCGAACAGCTTGACCAAGCGCGGGGTACCCACCTCGCCGGCGAAAAGCCCCCGGGAAATGTCGTCGGGGGAGTCCTCCCCACCGTAGGATCCGAGCCAGCCCGCCACCGCGTCCACGTCCACACCGAATGCACAGAGAATTTCCTTAGCCACCACGCTCTCCTCGTTGTTGCCCGACACCGAATCCGCGCTTCCCGGAATCCCTCCCCGGAACGTAGCACTGAACCCGCCCTTGCCGGGATGCCCGGCCCCCGACTCAAATGCACGGAACATGCCCAGCGAGGCCAAAGCCAAGAATCATGCCAAATCAATTGTTTACGCGCCCCAGTCCGGCGAACACGCCTCCACTTGGGGCTAATATACAGCGCCGCGCATCGAATGGGTGCGACCACCCGGAAATTCCTGGGGATCGAACCCTGCGCGCGTCCCGCTGAACCCGCGCAGTTGCCACCGGCCTCGCCCGCGCTAGGCAGGACGGGTGAGAGGATGGTGGGTTGAATCCTCGACCTTGAGGAGCCCCTGCACGACCGTGGGAGACTCATCGGGAATGGCCAACATGTTGAACGAGGCGGCGGCGCCGTAACGGTTTTCTGTTTCGGCGGCGAAATTGTTCGGATTGAACAGTGGCGGAATATGCCACCAAAGCTTGTAGCGCCGTGCCCAAAGCCACTCGATCAAGGCCTGGGAACGCTCGCGCCGGTCGTTCTCCACGTAGATGATTGGCCGGTGGCGCTCGATGAGTTGCACGGCGCCCTCGAGGACTTTTTGCTCGAAGCCCTCCACGTCAATTTTTAGCAGCCCGGGCTGGAAATCCGTGGGCAGCAGCTCGTCGAGCGTCACGCAGCGCACGCGCGCGTCGCCGAGGCCATCTTCGCGCATGGATACGCCACCGGAGTTGTTCCTGGCGAAGGGATCCGTGCCCTTGAAAGTCACCCAGCCAGCCGCATCGCTGCAGGCCACATTCTCGGCGGCAACGTTGAACAGCCCGTTGAGCGCGAGATTGGCGCAAAGGTTCTGGAAGACCGCAGGCTGGGGCTCGACCGCCAGGAGGCGCCGCCCCAACTGCGCGAGCCGCTGCGCCAGGGAAACGGTGTGGCTGCCGATGTTGGCGCCGACCTCGATGGCGTCCTTCCCCGCGGGCAGAAGCTGATTCAGCATCTCCCACTCGAGTTCGCCATACTCGCCGTACACCTCGATGGCGAGTCCAAGGTAAAAGTCATTGGGATTGACGAGGAACCAGCCGTGGCGGGCCTTCACCAGTTTGTAGGGCTTCTCGCATTCGATGCTTTGCAGGGCCACCGTTTTGCCACCTCCGCTGGTCAACGGCGCCCCGCCGGGAGCGCGGCGCCGCGGGCAGTGTACCGCACCGCCGCGGCCGCGCGCCATGCACCTTGGCCGGGTTAGAAGGAGCGTTTCGCGAGCTTGTACCGTCGGCCCGGTTGCAGGAAACTAGCGCAGCGTTATTGGCGCCACCGCCCTCGCCACCGCCCCACGTTGGGGCGTATCCGCCAGTCCACGCCCCCTATTTCAAGGCTCCTCGGCGGAATCTGTGGGTGGTTTTGGGGCTATGGAGCAGGTGCTGAAGTGGAGTTTAGGTACTTGTAGAGCTTGCGGCAGGTGGCGTCTAAGGAGTCCTGTGCCTCTTCGGTGATCCGTGGCCAGATCAGCGG
>JANXRW010000076.1 GCA_025356655.1 Betaproteobacteria bacterium
CATCCCTCCGAGCAAGCCCCGGCGGCAGCGGATGAGGTAGCGCGAGTGGCGCGCCGCACAGCGGCCCGTCGCCCTGCGGGTGCTGCTCGCGCATCATCCGTCGCCACAGCCTCGAGAGTTCCCGGTCAGCGCCCACGGGCATCCGTTCAATCGGGCCCCAAGCGCGACAGAGGCTCTCTTCGGCACCGGCCACGGCTCCGGAGCTTGATCGACCTCTGGGGCGCTGCCCGGGGCGAAGTTCACCGCGCGGGCCACGGGCAGATCGATGAGCCCCTTCGCCTTCAGGTGGTTGAGCGCAATGCGGCAGCTGATCTCCTTGGGTCGTCCGTGGTGATCGGTCCAGTCCAGCCACTCACAGACCTGGCGCGCCACCGCCCCGCGTGTGGACTAGTCAGATCATGTACCGGAAGACCCAGGACTTGCCACCGGTCCGGGTGACACGCAGATAGTACCCGCCACCGTCACCGTACAAGCCGGGTTTGCTCCGCCGGGCTGCCACCACGGCGCTGAGCTTGTTGACCTGATGCGCCATATCGACTCACAAAATGACTCACAAAAAAGTGGCCGCTGTGGGTGGATATTGCGGGAGAGCATCGGACGATGTCTCGAGCGAAAAATCGTCAAATCAGGCGTTTATGGACTTTGGGGGGTGTCTTCCGAAAGCGGGGTGGCGGAGAGAGAGGGATTCGAACCCTCGATAGAACTTTTGATCCTATGCTCCCTTAGCAGGGGAGTGCCTTCGACCTCTCGGCCATCTCTCCGGGTATTGCTAGTGTACCACTGATCGACCGCCCCTCGCCGTCTGTCAGACTGGCTGGTCCAGTTCGAAGGCCCGGTGAAGCACCCGGACCGCGAGTTCCATGTACTTTTCGTCAATAACCACAGAAATCTTGATCTCCGACGTACTGATCATCTGAATATTGATCCCTTCCTCGGAGAGCGTACGGAACATCTTGCTCGCCACGCCCACGTGGGAGCGCATGCCAACGCCCACCAGCCCGATCTTGGCGATCTTGTCATCGCCCATGATGTCCCGGGCGCCCAGGGCGGGCTGCAAACCGCGCAGGATGTCCAGGGTCTGCTTGAGGTCGGCCTGGCTCACCGTGAAGGAGAAATCTGTGGTGCCGTCGACGCTGACGTTCTGCACGATCATGTCGACGTCGATGTTCGCCTCAGCAATGGGGTCCACGATCTGATAGGCGATGCCGGGCTTGTCGGGCACGCCCAGAACTGTCACCTTGGCCTCCCCCCGGTTGAAGGCAATACCCGATATCAGCGCCTGTTCCATATGCTCGTCTTCCTCGAAGGTGATCAACGTTCCCTCGCCCTCCTGCTCCTCGAAGCTGGAGAGCACGCGCAGTCGCACGCGGTATTTACCGGCGAATTCCACGGAGCGGATCTGCAGCACCTTGGATCCCAGGCTGGCCATCTCCAGCATCTCCTCGAAGGTGATCGTCTTCAGGCGCCGCGCCTCCGGTACGATCCGCGGATCCGTGGTGTAGACCCCGTCCACGTCCGTGAAGATCTGGCACTCATCGGCCTTCAGCGCCGCGGCGAGCGCCACTCCCGTGGTGTCGGATCCGCCACGGCCGAGCGTGGTGATATTGCCCTTGTCGTCCACACCCTGGAACCCCGCAACCACGACCACATTGCCCTCGGCGAGGTCCTGGCGCATGCGCTCCTCGTCGATACGCAGGATGCGCGCCTTGGTGAAGGCACTGTCAGTGACGATGCGCACCTGGGCTCCGGTGTAACTGCGCGCTTTCACGCCAAGGTCCTCGAGCGCCATGCACAGCAGGCCGATGGTGACCTGCTCGCCGGTAGAGAGCACGACGTCCAGCTCCCGGCCCAGGGGCTGCGGGCTCACTTCGCGGGCAAGGCCGAGCAGGCGGTCGGTTTCCCCAGTCATGGCCGACACCACCACCACCAGATCGTTGCCCTGGGAACGCCAGCGCGCCACGCGCCTGGCCACGTTGCGTATGCGCTCGGGGGTGCCGACGGAGGTGCCGCCGTACTTCTGAACGATTAAAGCCATGCTGTGTCTGGAAACCCCTGTGTACTGAAGGCCCGCGCTGGCGCGGGTTAACCCGTTATTTTATCCGATCCCGGCAGCGACGGGGCTGCTCAGAGTCGCTGCCGGGATTAATGGCATGGAAGCTGCTTTATTTTCCCACGAAAGGCCGCGGCCTGATTGCCCTCGGCCCGCCAGCACTTAACCGGTTCCGCCTGGGCGGGCCACTGGAGAACCCACTGTGCCCGTACCCCTTCCCGCGCTCTTGTTCATCTGCCTGCTGGGCCTCGCGGTCGCCTGCTTCGAGAACACCCGCCGCCGGCTGGAGCGCCTGCGCTCTGGGATGCAGGCGGCGGCGCTCCGACTGGATGCTGCGGTCCGGGAGCGTCACATCGAATTGCAAGCGCTGATCGACTTCCTGCACCGCTACCTTGGCGTCGACGCGCGCGCAGTGGCCGCGCTGGCGGAGGCCCGCGCAGCCGTCTTCGCCGCGAACCGCCTGCTGAACACCGAGGCGCTAGGCCAAGCCGAAGCCGAGCTGCGCGGCGCTATGCTGTGGGCAACCCAGTGGGCCGAGCGCGACGCGGCCATTTCCGCCGACCCCGACTGGAAGCCCCTGCGGGACCGGCTTGGGCTCAGCGAGGCGCAGATCATCCAGGCCCGCTTCCGCTACAACCGGCGCGCATGCCGCTTCGCGGCCCACCTGCGGCAGTTCCCCGATCAAATGGTCGCCCGTTGGTGCAGGCTGCCGGCCGGCAGGCCCATCCGTCTGGGGCGCGTCCCGCCCGCTCTGGGCGGCCTCTACGCGAACTAAGCCCCCTAACCGCCACGTAGTGCGCTCGCGGTTTCCTTGAAACCACGCTCGTTGGCGATGTCCTCCGCGCGCTTGCCGCGGTCATCACGCCGGGCAGGATCCGCGCCCCGATCGAGAAGCAAGCGCACGCAAGCCGTCTGGCCGTAGCCCGCCGCCCACATCAACGCGGTCAATTGATGGACATCCGTGCGATCCACCGGAGTGCCAGTGTCGAGCAATCGCGCCAGTACCGCCACATGCCCCTGGGCAGCGGCGTAGACGGCGGCTGTCTTGAACACCTGGTCTTCGGGCTCGGGCCTCGCGCCCGCAGCGAGGAGCAGTTCCACCAAGGGCAGGTCGCCGGCATAGCTGGCGGTCATGAGCGGCGTGGTGTGATCGACGGAGGCGAGATTCACATCCGCCCCGCGCTGCACCAGGGTGTGCACCATGTCCCGGTTGTGCGCGCGAACGAAGAGATGCAGTGCGCTCTCGCCCTTGCGATTGCGCGAATCCACCACCGCGCCGGCTTCCAGAACGTGCCTCGCCCGGTCGGCGTCGTTACGCTTGGCAAACTCCAGCAGTTGCGCGTTGAGCGGGAGCAGGTCAGGTTCTGCCCGGGCGAGCGGCCCGAGAACAACCATACCCAGGGCACCGGCGAGCCAGCGGCGGCGGTCGAAGGCAGCACTGCGATTATTTTTCGACAGGTGTTTGAGGGGCATGGGCGCTGAATGAAGGATGGGATTAACGCTGCATCTTACTGCAGCGGCACTGCTTTCTGCCTGAGCCGCGGTTTTCGGGGAGAGCACAGCCCCGGGGCGGTGAGAGAAAAACGACATCCCACCGCACGCACCCCTAAATTCAGTTTGCGGCCCGCCGTTAATGCATTGGGTCCGGGGCAATATCCGCCCCCCACCTGCGTCGCCCGACGCTGCCCTCGTGGCGCGCAATACCCCGTCCGGCAGCAGGGCCCGGCGCGGCCTTGCCCACTTTGAAGATCGAGGTGGTAGTCTTTATGCTCCAGACCCCGGGTACGACAATCGTCGCCTGCCGGGCGCGCCGAACAAGAGCAGGGATAAGTTTTCAGGCATAACTAGGAGGAAGTATGAAGGCTCTCACGCTGGCTAAACAAGGCTTGATGGCAGCTGCAGTTCTGGCTGCCCTGAGCGGTAATGCAATGGCACAAGAAATTTCGGGAGGCGCGACGTCGTCCGCCGCCCCCATGTCGTCAAACCTGGTGCCGGTCACCCAGGACATGCTCGACCACTCCGAGAGTGACAAAGCGCACTGGCTGCATTCCAATGGCAACTATGCCAACACCCGCTATTTCCCCGTCGACCAGATCAATGCCCACAACGTGAAGCACCTGCGCCCGGTCTTTTTGTTCCAGACCGAGGTGAAGGAGTCCATGGAGACGTCCCCGATCGTGGTCAACGGCGTCATGTTCCTGACCACGTCCTACAACCACGTCTATGCCATCGATGCCGTCACGGGCAAAGAGTTCTGGCACTACAAGCACAAGATGGGTTCCGTGACCACCTATTGCTGCGGCCCGAACAACCGCGGCGTTGCCGTGATCGACGGCACGGTTTACCTGGCCACCTTGGATGCCAAACTCGTGGCGCTAGACGCGAAGAGCGGCAAGGTGCTGTGGGACACCCAGATCGCCGACCCCGAAAAAGGCTATTCCGAGACCATGGCACCGGTTGTGGTCGACGGCAAGGTGCTCATCGGCACCAACGGCGGCGAATATGGCATCCGTGGCTTCGTGAAGGCCTACGACACGAAGAGCGGCAACCTGCTGTGGACGTTCTACACCGTCCCCGAGAAAGGTCACGAGGGCGTCTGGGCCACCCATGACGCCACCGGCCGGGACATGCTGCGTAACATCGCCGCGGAGAAGGAGACGCTCGCTCGCAACGGCGGCGACTTCTACCAGACCCTGGGGGGTGGCGTGTGGATGGCCCCCGCAGTAGACCGTAAGACCCGGACCGTGTTCTTCGTGGTGGGCAACCCCTCACCCGACCTCTACGGCGCCATCCGGCCGGGCGACAACCTCTACACCGACTCCATGGTGGCCATCGACCTGGATACCGGCGCCTACAAGTGGCACTACCAGTACGTCGCCCACGACGTCTGGGACTTGGACGCGGTGAGCGCGGTCATCCTGACGGAAGCCAAGGACAAAAACGGGAAGATGATCCCCGTGGCCGTGCACGGCGGCAAGACCGGGCACGTGTACGTGCATGACCGCGCCACGGGCGCGCTACTGCGCTTCTCCGAGGCCATGGTGCCGCAGGAAAACATGTGGGTTCTGCCCACGGCCAGCGGTGCGCGCATGCTACCGGGCGCCAACGGCGGCGTGGAATGGTCGCCCATGGCAATCAACCCGAAGACGCGTCTGGCTTATGCGGCCAACCTGCACCAACCCATGACCTACCATGTAGAGGAAGCGAGCTACCCCGGCGGCGACAAGCTGTGGCTGGGCGGCGCCTTCAAGACCATCGCTGCTGAAAAGCAGTGGGGCCGCCTCTCTGCGGTCAATCTCGACACGGGCAAGGTGGCTTGGAAGGCGGACACCGAGCAACCCCTCATGGGCGGTGTGCTGGCCACGGCAGGCAATCTGGTCTTCACCGGCGAAGGCAACGGCCACCTGAACGCTTACAACGCGACCAAGGGTGACAAGCTGTGGTCCTTCCAGTGCGGCGCCGGCGTCAATGCCCCGCCCGTTTCCTACGTGGTTGGCGGCAAGCAGTACATCGCCGTGGCCGCGGGCGGGAATTCGCAGTTGGACTTTAAGCGCGGCAACGCCGTGCTGGTGTTCGCCCTGCCCTAAGCCCCTCCTGGCAGCCCGGGGTTAGCCCCCCGGGCTTGCCCCAGTGCCCGCGCCCCTGTGGCCCTGGAGCGCGGGCCCCACCAGCCCGCCGACCGCGGCTGAAGAAAGAAGGTGCCCTCATGAAAACCTCCATCGCCCTCCTGATGCTACTCGCCGGCGCGGCGACCAGCACCGGAGCACTAGCCGACGACAAAGCCGGCCAGGACAAATCCACGGTGTGCGTGGCTTGTCACGGATCGGATGGCAACTCGCCTTCGGCCGCGTTTCCGTCCCTGGCAGGGCAAAATGCCCGCTATATTTACCTCCAGCTGCGTGACTTCAAGGAAGGCCGGCGCAAGAATGAGCTTATGTCGCCCATGGCAGCGGGCTTGGCCAAGCAGGACATGCTGGACTTGGCGGACTACTTTTCCCACCAGAAAAAGAAGCCCACAGGCTTCCAGACCGACCCCGCCAAGGTCGCCAGCGGCCGCGGCATCGCCGACGCCGCCCTGTGTCCCATGTGTCATTTGGGTGGCTTCAGTGGCCAGAATGAGATCCCCCGAGTAGCGGGGCAGCACTACGACTACGTGGTCTTGCAGTTAAAGAATTTCCGGGGGAGGTTGCGTACCAACGACGGTGGCAACATGACCGCCTATGCCAAGAGCCTTACGGACGAGCAGATCGACGATCTGGCCCATTACATCGCCAGCCTGAACTGAGAGGCCCCATGACGCCGCTCGACCTGCACTGCCTGGGTCCCCATGGCTTCACCCCGATGCGTTACCACCAGTGGGGAGATCCGGAGAACCCGCGGGTGGTGCTGTGCGTGCATGGCCTGACGCGCAACGGCCGTGATTTTGACGCGCTATGCGAGCATCTCCGGGGCGAGTTCCGCCTGATCTGCCCGGATATGCCCGGGCGCGGAGACAGCGCGTGGCTATCCGACCCCAGCGACTACGGATACCCCTTCTACCTTTCCTGCATCGCTGCGCTGATCGCGCGTAGCCAGGTCGATCGGGTCAGCTTAGTCGGCACATCCATGGGCGGACTAATCGGCATGATGTTAGCCGCCCAGCCGGGTACCCCGCTTGCAGCATTGGTCATCAACGACGTCGGACCCTTCATCCCACGCGCCTCGCTGGAGCGCTTGGCTCGCTACGTGGGCAAGTCGGCACCCGTGTCGACGCTGGCGCAGTTCGAAGGGCAGTTGCGTTCGGCGTGCGCCCCCTTCGGTCCATTGACCGACGCCCAATGGGCCCACCTGGCCCACCACTCCAGCCGCCAAGGTGCGGACGGCCTCTACCGCTCGGCCTATGATCCGGCAATCGCCAATGCCTTCGCCGGTCCGGTGGGGGATGTCTCGCTGTGGCCCATCTGGGATGCGGTCGCCTGTCCCACCCTAGTGCTGCGGGGCGCGGAATCGGACCTGCTGCTCGCCGAGACCGCACAGGAAATGCTTCAGCGTGGGCCCGCGAAGAGCCATCTAGCAGAATTCCCCGGGGTCGGGCATGCTCCCATGCTGATGGCTGACGACCAGATCGGCGCGGTGGCCGGGTTTCTGCGCCGACACCCCTGAGCGCTTGCCCCGCCGCCCGTCCCATCCAAGGAGTTGCCGATGTCGCAGCCCCACCGCCCGGCCGCCGAACTGGTGGCGCGCGCCCGAGAAATCGCCCGCTGCTACAGTGCTTCCTGCGTATTTGCCGACGTGCAGGGTCGCGCCGGCGTCATGCACAGCAGCATCAAGCCGCCTTATCGCGCCAAGGCCGTGGGCAGCGCGCTCACCGTGCGTCTGCTCCCGGGCGACCTGCAGGACCCGCTGGCAGCCCTACACGCGGCCCAGGCCGGGGATGTGGTGGTAATCGACGCTGGCGGCGAAACCGAGACCTCCGTCTTCGGTGGGCTCATGGGTAGCCTGTTCAAGAACTGTGGCGTGGCCGGGGCGGTGATCGACGGCGCCTGTCGGGATACGGACGAACTGCGCGACCTGGAGTTCGCCATTTTCTCGCGCGCAGTCACCGCTCGCGGCACGCATACGATGTTCTCCGGGCGCAAGAACGACGTGGAACTGCATGTCCCCATCAGCGTGGGTGGCGTCGTTGTGCATTCGGGCGACCTTATCGTGGCCGACGAGGTCGGCATCACTGTGGTGCCCTCGGCACGCCTGCCCCAGGTCCTTGAAGCTGCCGCGGAACAGGCGGCGCGCGAAGAGCAGACGCGCGCGCGCATCCGCGAGGGGCGCAGCTTCGAAGAACTTCTCACCGAATTCGGCCGAATCTAGGTCCCCGCCCCGTGATCGGCGTCGACTGGGGTACCAGCAGCCTGCGCGCCTACCGCCTGGACCCACAAGGGCGGGTGTTGGAGCGCCGAGAGACTGCGCGCGGCATCCTGCACGTGGCCGGAGGCGAGTTCCCGCGAGTGCTCGCGGAGGTGCTGTCGGACTGGCTCGAGCAGGAGCACGAAATCCTGGTGAGCGGCATGGCGGGCAGCCGCCAAGGTTGGGTGGAGGTACCCTACCGCGATTGTCCCGCGGGGGTGGCAGAATTGGCCGAGTCTCTGGTCAGCGTGGACTTCATGCCGGGCCGTCGGGTGCGGATCGTGCCTGGACTGAGTTGCCTGGACGCCTCGGGTGTCGTCGACGTGATGCGCGGGGAAGAAACACAGATCCTGGGCGTGCTCGACCACCTGCCTGCGCAGGCCTCCGTGTGCCTCCCAGGCACGCACAGCAAGTGGGTGCAGCTGGTGGGTGGGCGCATCCTGGGTTTCGACACCCATATGACGGGTGAGGTCTTTTCGGTGCTGCGCCAGCACAGTTTACTGGGCCGCATGATGACCGCGGTGCCGGTAGCCGAGGACGCGTTCCGTCAGGGCGTGCGCCGGGCCTGGGAAGCTGGCGGCCTGCTGCACCACCTCTTTGGCGTGCGCTCCCGGGGCTTGCTGGGGCTGCTGAGCGCCGAGGAGTCCGGCGCCTACCTATCCGGCATCCTCATCGGCCACGAAGTCACCGGGCGCCCGCCGCTGTCCGGACCCATTTACTTGCTGGGCAATCCGGACTTGGTCGGACTCTATGCCTGGGCACTGGACGAGGCCGGGGTGCATGCCCAGGTCCTGCCGAGTGATGCCGCGGCGCTGGGTCACCACCGCCTTGCCCAGGGGGCCTGATGCTGCCATTTTCCGAGGCGCTGGCCGCCTGCCCACTCGTCGCCATCCTGCGCGGCATCCGTCCGGAAGAGGCCCTGGCCGTAGGCGAAGCACTCGTCGAGGCCGGGTTCACGCTGCTGGAGGTGCCGCTCAATTCCCCGCAGCCCCTGGAGAGTATCGCCCGTCTGGCGCGCCACCTTGGCGAGCGCGCGCTCGTTGGCGCAGGCACAGTCACCCGCCTTGAGGACGTGAGTGGCGTGGCGGCGGCCGGGGGCCGCCTTCAGGTGATGCCGCACACCGACGCCGACGTGATCGCCGCCGGCAAGGCCTTAGGCATGGCGGTGCTGCCTGGGTTCTCCACCCCTAGCGAGGCTTTCGCGGCGCTGCGGTCTGGGGCTGACGCCCTCAAGCTTTTTCCTGCGGAAGGCAGCCCACCGCCGGTACTGAAAGCCCTTCGCGCCGTGCTGCCCCATGCGCTGCCCGTGCTGCCGGTAGGGTCCATCACGCCGGAATCCATGGCCGCCTATTGGGCAGCCGGAGCGAGCGGCTTCGGCCTGGGTTCCGCCCTCTACCGGCCCGGGAGCACGCCCGAGGCGGTCGCGGTGCAAGCGCGCCGCTTCATCGACGCACTGGGTGCGCTGCGCGTCTAGCGGTCCACGCCGCCGAAGCACAGGTACTTGAGTTCCATGTACTCGTCGATGCCGTGGCTCGAGCCTTCCCGGCCGATGCCCGACTGCTTGATGCCACCAAAGGGTGCCGCCTCGTTGGAGATGATGCCCGTGTTGATCCCCACCATGCCCGATTCGAGACCTTCCCCCACGCGCCAGATGCGTCCGATGTCGCGGGCATAGAAGTAGGCGGCGAGACCAAACTCCGTATCATTGGCCAGACGCAGCGCCTCCTCCTCCGTCTTGAAGCGAAACAGCGGCGCCACGGGCCCGAAGGTCTCCTCGCGCGCCACCATCATGCGAGGGTTCACGTCCACCAACACCGTCGGCTCAAAAAATAGCCCCCCCAGTGCGTGCCGCTTCCCCCCCACCAAGACACGCGCCCCCTGGGCCAGCGCGTCGCCGATGTGCTCCTCGACCTTTGCCACCGCGTGCTCGTCGATGAGCGGGCCGATGGTCACCTCGGCGCTGGTGCCCGGCCCCACCCGCAGCGCGCGCACACGTTCTGCCAGGCGCGCCGCAAACTCGTCGTAGACCCCCTCCTGGACCAGCAACCGGTTGGCACATACACAGGTTTGCCCCGCATTGCGGTATTTGGACGCCATAGCACCTTCCACCGCCGCATCCAGGTCGGCATCGTCGAACACCAGGAAGGGGGCGTTCCCCCCTAGTTCCAGCGAGATCTTCTTGATGGTGTCGGCACTCTGGCGCATGAGCACCCGCCCCACCTCCGTAGAGCCCGTAAAGGTGAGTTTGCGCACCACTCGGCTCGCGGTCAGTTCTCCGCCGATCTCGGCGGAACGGCCCGTGAGGATGTTGAGCACGCCTGCGGGCACGCCGGCGCGCTCGGCCAGTACCGCGAGTGCCAGCGCGGAGAAAGGCGTCTGCGTAGCCGGCTTGACCACCATCGTACAACCGGCGGCCAGAGCGGGCGCGGCCTTGCGGGTAATCATCGCAGCGGGGAAATTCCACGGCGTGATGGCTGCGCAAACGCCCACGGGCTGTTTGATGACCACCAGCCGCTTATCCCCAGTGGGTGAGGGGATGACCTCACCGTAGGCGCGCTTGCCCTCCTCCGCGAACCATTCGATGAACGAGGCCGCGTAGAGGATCTCGCCCCGCGCCTCAGCCAATGGCTTACCCTGCTCGCGGGTCATGAGGAGCGCGAGGTCGTCCTGGTTGGCGAGCATGAGTTCGAACCATCGCCGCAGGATGAGCGCGCGGTCCTTGGCGGTGCGCGCCCGCCACGCGGGCAGTGCGGCATCGGCCGCCGCAATGGCACGGCGAGTCTCAGCCGCCCCCATGCGCGGGATGGAGCCCAGTACGCTCCCGCTGGCGGGATCGGTCACTGCGATGGTCGCGCCCCCGTCGGCGGGCTCCCAGCGTCCGCCCAGATAGCAGGCCTGCTGAAAGAGCGACGGGTCCTTCAATCCGGACGGCAAGGCTAGGGTTTCATGGGGCGCGTTCATGGCAAGCCTCTCTCGATGGGTGGGGCACTGGAATTATAGCGGCGAGCGTCGGCGCACCCCGCCCACGGACGGGCTCAGAACGTGCCGGGGTAAGCGCCGCCATCGATGAGAAAGTTCTGCCCGGTCATGAACCCGGCATGGGTGCTGCAGATGAAGGCACACAGCGCCCCAAACTCCGCCGGGTCCCCGAACCGACCTGCAGGGATGACCTTCTTGCGCGCCTCGTGGGCCGCCGCGAACTCTCGCCCGTCGGCCTTGGCCATGGCTTCGGAGCGCTTGCGCAGGGTCTCCGTCTCGAACATCCCCGGCAGGATATTGTTGATGGTGACGTTATTGACGATATTCTTGCGGGCGATGCCCGCCACGAAGCCCGTGAGGCCGGTGCGTGCGCCATTGGACAGCCCGAGGATGTCGATAGGGGCCTTCACGGCGCTCGAGGTGATGTTGATGATGCGGCCGAAGCGCCGCTCGATCATGCCATCGAGCGTGGCCTTGATGAGTTCGATGGGTGTGAGCATATTGGCATCGAGCGCCCGGATCCATGTATCGCGGTCGAAGTCCCGGAAATCACCAGGGGGTGGGCCGCCAGCGTTGTTGACGAGGATGTCGGGCTTGGGGCAAGCCGCCAGCGCCGCGGCGCGACCCTCGACGGTCGTGATGTCGGCGGCGACCACGCTGACGGTCGCGCCGCTGGCCTGGCGGATTTCCTGGGCGGTTGCCTCTAGCGTCTCGCGCGTGCGGGCCACCAGCGTCACGTTGACGCCCTCCCGGGCCAGCGCCTCGGCGCAGCCCCTGCCCAAACCCTTACTCGCCGCACAGACAAGCGCCGAGCGACCGCGTATTCCAAGATCCATATGCCGTGTTCCTTTCTAAAGTCCGGTAGTCGGAAGTCCGTTAAGCCCTATCACGCCCTACGGGCGCAGGAGGCGCACATCGTGAACCATCCAGAGGCCCATTGCAAACCGCTGCAGGCGATGCGCCCCTGGGCTACACTTCGGGGGTCGATCCTCCCCTCCAAATCCAATCCCCTGATGCGCAGAACGCTTGCACCGGTCATTTTTTTCTTGCCTTTGGTCTTGCTCCTCGCAGGCTGCGCAACTGGCAAAGACCCCCGCGATCCCTTCGAGAGCGTGAACCGGCGCGTCTACGACTTCAATGACACGGTAGACCGTGCGGTGATCAAGCCGGCCGCCGTCGGTTACCAAAGTGTCACCAACGAACCCGTGCGCGGCGGCGTGGAGAGCTTCTTCCGCAACGGCCAGGATGTCATCACCGCGGTCAACAGCCTCCTGCAGCTGCGCGTGCCGGAGGCCATTGGCGACCTAGGCCGGGTCGCGATCAACTCCACCGTTGGCATACTGGGCTTTTTTGACGTGGCTTCGCGGCTAGGCCTGACTCGCCACCACGAGGACTTCGGCCGGACGCTGGGCCGCTGGGGCGTGCCCCCCGGACCCTATCTCGTCATGCCGATTTTCGGTCCGAGCACGGTGCGCGATGGCGTCGGCCTCGTGGTGGATATCGAGTTGGACCCCACGGCCTACCTCACCACGGAGACCGGCGCCAATTTCATCATACGCGGCACGCACCTCGTGAGCACCCGGGCAAACCTCCTCGAGAGCGAACGAGTGCTCAAGGCCGCCATCGTGGGAAATCCCTATGCCTTTATCCGCGATGCCTATCTCGAGGCCCGCCAGAGCGGCGTAGAGGAAGCGCGGCGCGCGGCGCACCCGGGCACCGACGAGAGCGGGCCGCGGCGGCGAACGCTAAAGGAACAAGAAGAGGAACTCGACGGTGCGGACCCGCAGCCGTCCAAATAGACACCTAAAAGTGGCGCTTAAGCGCCACCAGGAGACCCGGGATTGAGCGCACGCGCCCGACGGTGGCTGGCAGTACTCGCGCTGTTGGTGCCCCTTACACCCGCGTCACTTGCGGTCGCAGGCGGTACCTGCAGCAACTGCGGGAACGTGGTGAGCATCGAGTGGTCGGAGGGATCCGCTACCAACGCCCGGCCCCCGGGCTATCTGGACTCCCCGCAATACCGTGAGTCTCGGGCCCAGCAGGCCGACCCGCAGTATGGCGCGGCCATGCGCTTCAGTTTTGGCGCCGGCGGTAACGGTGAAGCGACCCTGAGCACCCAGGCGCCGCGCTCGCGGGAGCGCGGCAGCGTCTACGAGATCACGCTTCGCCTCGATGCGGGGGGCTACGCCCGCATCCAGCAGGGCCAACTCTACGACCTGCACACCGGCGACCGAGCCCGCCTCATCAACGGGCGGATCGAACCCGAGGACTAAGCGGTGGCCGGGCCCCTGCTCGCCAGGTAGATGCCCGAGAACACCAGCGCCAGCGCCGCCAAGTGGAAGGGGTGTAAGGTCTCACCCAGCACGAGCCCGGCCAGGGCGACGCCGAACACAGGCACCAGGTGAACGAAGGTTCCCGCCCGCGCCGCGCCCAGGGCGGCCACGCCCGCGTTGTAGCACAGGAAAGCGAGTACCGAGGGAAACACGCCCAGGTAGGCCAACGCCCCCGCCACCGGCCAGGAGAAGCTAAAGCCACGGCCCAGGGCCACCTCCAGAGCGTAGGCGACGAAGAGCGGCGGGAGCGCGAAGGCCACCAGGAGGCCAAGGAACTGCGGCGGCGAGAGCGCGGCTGGACGCCCCCGCAACAACAGGGTATAGAGGCTCCAGAGCACCATCGCGAAGAGCATGATCAGGTCGCCCCGGTTGAAGTGCAGCCCAAGCAGATTATCCAGGTCACCGCCGGTGATGATCACCACCACGCCAGCGCTGGACAGGGCCACGCCGAAGAGTTGCAGGCGCCCCGTCGGCAGGCGGAAAAACAGCCGCCCGAGCAACAGGATGATCACCGGGACCAGAGAATTGAATACCGCCGCGTTCGTCGCGGTGGTATAGCCCAGTGCCAGGTAGCACAGGGCATTGAAAAAGCCGGCCCCGACGACGCCAAGCAATGCCAAGCGGCGCCAGTGGGCGAGCACGACCCGGCGGTGCATGCGCCAGCCTGCCCAGGCCGAGGGCGCGAGCAAGGCACCGGCGATGAACCAGCGCCAGAAGGCCATCGCCACGGGCGGAATGTCTGCGTGCATGGCACGGCCCACCAGGAGGTTGCCCGCCCAGAACAGCGAGGCGGTGCTGAGCGCCAAGTAAGGCAGCAGATTGCCGCGCGGCGCGGCCGCAGCGGACTCCGGCGCGGATGCCAGCTCAGTTCAGCCGGGAATTGATATGGCGCAATTCCATCACCTGGGCGCGGATGGTTTCCCCGTCCTCGGCCCTGGGCTCAAGTCGCAGATAGCTGTCCAGGTCCGCCAAAGCGGCACGGAAGCATTCCATCCGCAGGTAGAGCAGGCCACGATCGCGCAGTTGCGTTCGGTCGCCAGGGTCCACGAGCAGGATCCAGTCCACCATCGTCACGGCGCGCTCGTCCTCCTGCCGCTCCTGATAAATGGCCTTGAGATTGCGCAGCACACGGGCGATGATCTCGCGCTTGCCCGCGGCGACGAGCAGTCCGGCCACCACGGCCCGCGACACGTCACCGCCACGCAAGTCGCGTAGCCGATTCTGCAGATCGCCGAGGCTAAGGGAAATGCCGCGGGAATAGGGATCGAGTACCACCATGCCCTCGGGCACCGGACACTTGACCAGGAAGTGCCCGGGGAAGGCCACGCCTTGGAGCGGCAGACCGAGGCGCTGTCCCACCTCGATGTACAGGATGCTCAGCGTGATTGGGATACCCAGGCGCCGGTCGAGTACCTCGTTGAGGCAGCTGTTGCGAGGGTCATGGTAGTCCTCGGAATTGCCCGTGAAACCCTCGTCCTCGAACAGGAAGTGGTTCAGCGCAAGGATGCGCTCGCCGTCGCCCGGCTCCTCGGCCAAGCGGTCACGCAAGCGCCCGGCCAACTGGTCTAAGCGTGCGACGTAGCGCTCGACGTCCAACGCCGGGTCGCGCTCCTTGGCGATCAGCAGAACGGCCCTGGCCAAGTCGATCTCGTCCTCGGCCCGGCTCACCAGAGCTCGGAAGTGATCCGTCAGGGTTTCCATCCCCACTGTAGACCGGTCGATTTAGTGCTCGTGCCTCTCGGCGACCGGCGGCAGGAAGAGCGCCGCGATCTCCCGACGCTTGGCCGGGCGGGCCTGAGATAGAGGGGAATTAGGGGCCGGCGCGACCCCAGCAGCACGCATCGGGCTGCCAAAGAGCGCGGGTGGCAGGGCGGCAAGCACGGGTTCACCCGAGTGACGCTCGGTGGCCTGTGCAGCCGTCACTGGTCCGGGATCCACCGCCGGCAGGGGCGATCGCCGTGCCAATCCCCGCGGAGCAGCCGAGACCAGCTCAGCATCAGCCGGCGCTTTGAATTCCGGCAGGTCTCCCAGTTCGCTCAGCAAACTCAACGGGATTGGCTTCTTCAGCAGCTTCTGGATGGCGTCGAGTAGTTCCTGCTCGTCCGCGCTCACCAGCGAAATCGCCTCGCCAGGCTGGCCCGCGCGGCCGGTGCGGCCGATGCGATGAATGTAGTCGTCCGCGTTGGGTGGGAGCTCGTAATTGATGACGTAGGGCAGGTCTTCCACGTCCAGGCCGCGCGCCGCGATGTCCGTGGCCACCAGCAACTGAATCTTGCCCGCCTTGAAGTCTGCCAGCGCCTGCGTGCGCTCCATCTGCGTGCGGTCACTATGCATGGCCGCACAGGGAAAACCAGCCTTCTCCAGCATTCGCGCGATACGGTTCGCGCTCAGGCGTGTGCTCAAAAACACCAGGACCTGATGCATATCCTTGGCCTTCACCAAGCGGCAGAGCAATTCAAACTTGCGTCGCTCATCCACCCGGTAGGCACTGTGCGTGACCATCTCGTTCACTGCGTTCCGCGGCGCGACCTGGAAGTGCACGGGCGAGCGCAGGATCTGGGCGGCTAGGCGCTTGATCTCGTCGGAGAAGGTGGCAGAGAAGAGCAGGTTCTGCCGCGTGTCCGGCAGGGCTGCGATGATGCGTTTGATGTCCGGAAGGAATCCCATGTCGAGCATACGGTCGGCTTCGTCCAACACCAGGATTTCCACCTGACCCAGGCCGACGGTACGCTGATGCATGTGATCGAGCAGGCGACCCGGCGTGGCCACCAGCACCTCGACGCCGGCGCGCAATTCTGCGATTTGCGGATCGATGTTGACGCCACCGTAGACCACGGAGCTGCGCAGGGGGAGGTACCGGCCGTAGGTGCGCACACTCTCGAAGACTTGGGCCGCCAACTCCCGAGTCGGCACCAGGATGAGCGCACGCACCGGATGTCGCGCGGGCGACACGCTCGTGTTAGCGTAGCGCTTGAGGCGTTGGAGCATCGGGAGGGTGAATCCGGCCGTTTTGCCGGTGCCCGTTTGGGCGCCCGCGGATACGTCCTTACCCTCGAGAATGACTGGAATGGCCTGCACCTGGACCGGCGTGGGCTCCGTGTAACCTTCGTCCGCGACAGCGCGGAGCAACTCGGCATCCAGGCCGAGTTCGTCAAATCGCATGCGACCAACACTCCTGCAGTGGATAAATCGCCTTACAGCCGGACCCGGGCGCTCGGGAGGCTTCCCGGGTAGACGCGCCTGCGGGTACATCACCCTCGACAGAACATTCTCGGGGGAGAATACTATACTCCCTAATCACTTGCTGAAAAAGGGTTTGTTGTAGGCTGAAGGGCGTTGGCCGGCGCCAGTTCAGGTGCCTTCGTCGACCTCAGCGCCAGAGCGCTTGGCTTCGAGTTCCTCCCAGCGGGCCAGACCGGTCAGCATCTCCGCCTCGATCGCGTCGAAGCGGGCCTTGAGGCGCTTCACCTCGACCGGATCGTCGCGGTAGAGCCCGGGATCGGACAGCCGTCCGCCCAGAGTCTTCTGCTCGTGTTCCAGGGCGTCCAAGCGCCCGGGCAGCGCCGCCAGATCACGTTCCTCGCTGAAGCTCAGCTTCGCTGCGCGCCGCCGGCCCCGCACCGATTTACCCCCTGCCGCCTCACCGGGGGTGGCCACCAGCCCCTGCTGGGTGCTGGCTCGCGCGCGGACGATGGCGAGCCAATCACCGTAACCGCCGGGATTCTCCACCCAGCGGCCCTCGCCCTCGGAGGCGATGACCTGGGTCACCACGTTGTCCAGGAAAGTCCGGTCGTGGCTCACCAGCAGCACCGTGCCTGGATAGTCCTGGAGCAGGTCCTCCAGAATATCCAGGGTGTCCAGGTCCAGGTCGTTGGTGGGCTCATCCAGCACCACGAGGTTGGCCGGCTGCGCAAAGATGCGCGCCAGGAGCAACCGGTTGCGCTCGCCCCCGCTCAGGGCCGAGACTTTGGCTCGAGCGCGCTGCGGGGAGAACAGGAAGTCCCCCAGGTAGCTGATAACGTGTTTTCGCACTCCGCCGACGTCGACGAACTCCGAGCCCGGGCTAATCACCTCGGCCAGGGTCGCGCCATCGTCGAGTTGCTGGCGGAATTGGTCGTAGTAGGCGACATTGAGCCGGGTGCCCTGGCGGACCACCCCGGAATCGGGCTCCACCTCACCGAGCAGCAGGCGCAACAAGGTGGTTTTGCCGGAGCCGTTAGGCCCCACCAACCCCAGCTTGTCGCCGCGCAGTACGCGACACGAGAATCCTTCCACCACCGCACGGCCGCCGTAACTCTTGCTCACCTCGGTGAGTTCAGCCACCAGTTCACCAGAGCGTGAACCCATCTCCAGCCCCAGATTCACCCGGCCCACGCGCTCACGGCGCGCCGCCCGATCGCGTCGCAGTTGCTCGAGCCGGCGTACCCGCCCTTCGTTGCGGGTGCGCCGTGCCTCAATGCCCTTGCGGATCCAGACCTCCTCCTGTGCCAGAAGCCGGTCGAATTTCTCCGCGGCCACGGCCTCTACGGCCAGTTGGTCCGCCTTGCGCTGCTGGTAGGCGGTAAAGCTGCCGGGGAAGTCCGTGGCGAGCCCGCGGTCGAGTTCCAGCACCCGGGTGGATACGCGGTCGAGGAAGGTCCGATCGTGGGTGACAAAAAGGATGCTGCCCGCGTAGTCGCGCAGGAGTTCCTCGAGCCAGATGATGGATTCGATGTCCAGGTGGTTAGTGGGCTCATCGAGAACCAAGAGGTCCGGATCTGCCACCAGCGCGCGAGCAAGCGCGACACGTTTACGCTGGCCGCCGGAGAGCTCGTCCACGCTGCGTGCGCCATCGAGCGCCAGGCGTGCCAAGGTTGCCGCGATGCGTGACTGCATCTGCCAGCCGCCCTGTGCGTCGAGCTGCGCGGTGATCTGATCGAAGCGCTCCAGGGTCTTCGCGTCGGAGGACTTCTCCAGCGCCACGGTACAGGCGGCGTACTGGGCTAGCAGTTGCACTACATCGCCGAGGCCGTCGCAAACCACCTCGAACACGGTGCGTCCCTGTCCGAGATCGGGCTCCTGGGGAACGTGCCCGAGCGTGAGTCCGGGCTGGCGCGCGATGAGCCCGTCGTCGGGGACGCCCTGGCCGACCAGCAAGCGGATCAGGCTGCTCTTGCCGGTGCCGTTGCGGCCGATCAACGCCAGGCGCTCTCCGGGCTCGATAGTGAAACTGACATGGTCGAGCAGCGGCACGTCGCCGTAGGCGAGGCTCACATTCTGGAAACTGACGAGGGGCATGGACTCGGAACGGGCAGGTGGCGAAGGCGGCAGTTTACCCGCTTCCCATGACGCCCCCGCGTCGAATCTCTCTGGGAGCGCCCCACCCCACCTGGCCACCAGGGGCGCCCAGGGGACGTGGTGCCTGGGTCTCACGCTCTCTTCGGCACCGCCGGCGGCCTTCCCCGTTTGTATGGCGGGTCGGCATCCACATCGAGTTTTTCGAGGCCTGCTCAGTGTTCACTCACGTTGCGGCCCGCATGGCCTGCTTGCCTCCTACGAGGCGCTTTCAAGAAGTGCTTCAGCCCATTCGTTGCCTCCTGGACCGCTCCTTGTGCTTCCGGCCGGAGCGAGAGTTGGCCGGGTCGAACTGGGCGCAGCCGAGGCCGAACCGTCACCGACGGATCAACCGTGCCTTTGCAAGGCACGCACACGAACCACCTAGAACGTGCGCCTGGCGGGCGATACCCACGGGTCGCAAAAATTGGCTATTCGCCTGGACCGAACTCGGCGCTAAACACGCGGGGATCGTGAAAAGCCTGCTGGTGACCTGCCGCCTTAAGTCAGTGCCGTTGCAGGCTGATCCAATTTTCGGCATCAATCAATTGCACCAGGCGTGAGAGCTTTGCCGGGTCTTGGATCTTGTGCTGGGCCTCGAAAAATGGCTCCTCGGCGGAATCTGTGGGTGGTTTTGGGGCTGCGGAGCAGGTGCTGAAGTGGAGTGTAGGTACTTGTAGAGCTTGCGGCAGGTGGCGTCTAAGGAGTCCTGTGCCTCTTCGGTGATCCGTGGCCAGATCAGCGGACCGCCATCGGGGTCGAGCGACTCCTCGATGGATCGGCGGGCAGACATCTTCTTCAGCTTCGG
>JANXRW010000020.1 GCA_025356655.1 Betaproteobacteria bacterium
TGTCCCATGGGGTACTCCCACTAGGCCAGCACCACCTCCTCGCGACCCGTGCTCCCGGTCCTTCCGCCCCCGACCAGTGGCCTCGGCGACGTGTTGTTCTCGAATCTGGAGATCAAGGTCATTAAGCCCTTCGTAAAAAAAGCCAAGCCCGATCTCCACCCCCTGGACATCCAGTGACCTGGTACGGCTCACCTATCGCCTCGCCATGTGCCAGGGCTTTGCCCTGCTGCATCCCCAGGAGGGTTCGTGACACTTTTGGGGTATGGGCAGCGCTAGGCCGGCATCAGCACCGATCGCGGCGCCGGTTCGCGGATGGGCAGGTGGACCAATGCGGCAGCGACCGCGAGCAGGATGTCCGCGTAGAACATCCAGTCGTAGCCACCGGTCAGCTCGAACGCCTTACCGCCTAGATAAGCACCCAGGAAGCCACCCACCTGATGGCTCACCATGACGATGCCGAAGAGGGTCCCCATATGGGCCGCGCCGAAGAATTTGACGACCAGTCCCGCCGTGGGCGGCACCGTAGAGAGCAGGGTAAGTCCCATGAAGGCGGCGAAGATCAGCACCACCGGCGTCGTCTTGGGCGCGAGTACGAAAGCCAGCACGCCCACTCCGCGTGCCGCGTAGAGTAGGGAGAGCAGGGACTTCAGGCGCCATTGACCACCGCGGTAGGAGATCGCCCAACCGATGCCGAAGCTGCCCGCGATGTTGAAGAGCCCGATGGTGGCGAGCGCCCAGGCACCGACCGCGGCAGGCAGCCCGCAGGCTACCACCACACCCGGCAGATGCGTGGCGAGGAAGGCCACGTGGAAGCCACATACGAAAAAACCACAGGCCAGCAGTCGATAGCTGGGGTCTGCCAGCGCGCGGCCGATGACCTTTTTCGTGGGCTCCCGCGGTGCCTCGGTGCCCGCGCCGGCCGTGCTTGCCGGACGTCGGCGTAACACCCAGGCTGCGGGCAAGGCGCTAAGCGTCAGCAACCCCAGTCCGCTGAGCGCGGCGCCCCATCCCAGTAGCCCGGTCAGTCCCTGGGCGATGGGCACGAATACGAACTGGCCGAAGGAGCCGGCGGCATTGACCACGCCCGTGGCGATCCCCCGGCGTTCAGGCGAGACGAGCCGGGTGGTGCAGGACATCAATACGGAGGGCCCGGCGATCCCTGCGCCGCCCGCCGCCAGCACGCCGATGGCAAACACCAGACCGAGGGTCGTTGTCATGAACGGGATGAGGAAGGTCCCCATGGCCACCATCAGCATGCCCGTGACCAGCACCCGCCCGGGGCCGATGCGATCGGAGATCATCCCGGCGACGGGCTGTGTAAGGCCCCACCACAACTGCCCGACGGCGAATGCGAGGCTTACGCTCGCGAGCCCCAGGCCGGTGGCGGTGTTGATCCGCCCCAGGAATAGACCCATGGACTGGCGCGCCCCCATGGTCACGGCAAAGATTGCGCCAGCGGCGAGCAGTACTAGCCAGAGCGCCGGGGCCTGTGGCTTCAATGATTTAGTCACGGATATTTCCTTCCCCTTCCGGGATGTCGTCGCCGGCTTCACCCAGCAAGATCAGGCACTCGTCGAGCAACGCGTGCATGCGCTCTAACCGCTCTGCGCCCAGGCGCGCGTTGAGTTCCAATTGCGCCTGCTTCCAGGCGCCCTGCGCCTGCTGCCACGCCGCACGCCCGGCGTCAGTTATGTCTACCCGCCGCGAGCGGGCGTCCACGCCGGGTCCGACGCTGACCAGACCACGATCCGCGAGCACCCGCAGGTTGCGCGTCAGGCTCGAGGGCTCCAAGTCAAACCGCGCCGCCAGATCCCCTGGGCTCAATGGCCCGTATCGGTCGACGGATTTAAGCAGTGCGTATTGCGATACCTTCAGGCCAGCAGCTTCGCCGATCAGTTCATCGTAGCGGCGGCTCACCAGCCGCGCCGTGCGACGTAGCCGCATCGCAGTGCAACCCTCCGGCCCTCCAGGCCTGCCCGGCTCCACGTGCACGGCCAGATCTTGGTTGCGCTTGTTCATCCGACAATTGTACCTACAACTATTGCAGGCGCAACTGTTTATTCCGAGGTGGAAGAGCGAGATCCAAGCAGGCCGCGGGCGGTGGGAACGTAAAAGGTTTGTCCAAGGCGCATCAGTTGCCGTAAAGACCGCGGCATGACCCGTCGATAGCGCGCTTGACACCCGCAAAGGAGCCTCGCCCATGGACCCGTCCGAGTTCCCGACCCCGACCGGCGCGCAGGAGGCCCGCGCCAGGACACGAAACCAACTGGCCGCCTTGTCGCTGCTGGCCGGGCTGTTCTCCTACGCTACCGGCTTCCACGCCGGCCGAGGTGTGTTCATGGCGGCCTTCACATTGAGCATGCTGTCGCTGTGCTCTCTGGCCGAGGCAGCTAGGGGGCGCTGCCGGGTGGACGTCGAACGACCCCGATCCTGAGGCGCGCGGGCAGCGGATCAGCCCTTGTGAGGCGCGTACTTACGCTCGAGTTCGTCGTAGAAAGGCTTTCCGACCAAGCGTTGCCGCCCCTGGAAGGGCATGACCAGACCGGAGTCTTCGTCAAGGCGCCCGGCCGCCTTCAGCGCGCCTAGTGCCCGCTCCATGCCGATCAACGCCCCCTGTAGGGCCGCATTGGCGTAGAGGACGATGCCGTAGCCGCGCAGGGAGAGTTCCTCCCGGGATAGCAGAGGCGTTTTCCCGCCGATCACGAAATTCATCAACTGCGGTTTGTCCAGCATCCCGTAGGCGCGGTCGATTTCTTCGCGACTCTCCAGGGCTTCAACGAACAGGACATCCGCCCCCGCCGCGCTGTACCGGGCGGCGCGCGCCATGGCGGCGTCGAATCCCTCGACCGCACGCGCATCGGTGCGGGCCACGATCAGTAGGTTCGGATCCTGGCGGGCATCGACGGCAGCCCGGATTTTGGAGACCATCTCCTCGGTACCCACCACTTCCTTGCCGGTGAAATGGCCGCACCGCTTGGGCGAGACCTGATCTTCCAACTGAATGGCATCGGCGCCCGCGCGCTCGAGCAGGCGAACGGCTTGGCGTACGTTGAGCGCGTTACCGAAGCCGGTATCCGCGTCGACGAGCAGCGGCAAATCCACGCAGTCGCGGATGAGCGTGGTGTGCTGCGCCAGTTCGTGCAAACCCATGAAGCCCTGGTCCGGAAGACCGAAATACATGTTGGTGAGCCCGGCCCCGGTCAGGTAAAGCGCTTCGAACCCCTGATCAGCCACCACTCGGGCCGACAGGGCATTGAAGGCGCCCGGCATGAGCAGGGCACGGCGGGCATCGACCGCCTCGCGGAATTTCCTACGGCGCTCCAGTTCCATCACATCTCCAGTGGCTATTGAGCCGGGATCGTTCTCCGGCATCCCGCCATGCTACCAAACCGCCCGCCCGCGCGAGGGCACAACTCACGGCGCCGTGAGTTGCCGTAAGGCTTTCCGTAATGCCAGGAAGCTGCGCAGGTCCGCAGGGTTCGGTCGGAGTCCACGTATTACTGCGAGCCACCGGCCTCCCAGCCGAGCAAGTTGAACCCCCGGCTAGCGCCCAGGTCGCTGCTGCCGACTGGGCGGACCGGAGAGAGAACTCCACTCGGTGTTGGCGACACCGGTCATCGGACGCAGCCGCCCACCCTCGAGCAAGAACCCCGCAGCCGCCAAGTCGATGGTCGGCGGAGCGACACCTACCCGTGCCCGCCGGTGGGTGCCCCGGGCGTGCTTTCTCCCGGTGCGTGCATTGTTCACCCGCCTACAAAACCACCGCACCAACTCCAGCCCAGTAGAAGGCCCAGCGCCACGGCCTGCGCGAGCAAGCGGCGGATCCGTCCACGTGATTCCGCCTGCGCCTCAAATCGCCCGGGACGGCCCACCCTGGTCACTCGTCGCGCGTCCTCCCCTGTCTAGGGCTTTGCGCAGCAGCGCCCGCGCGCGCCACGAGCGCGACATGACCCTACCCTGAGGAACGCCCACCAGGGTGCGGATCTCCGCAAAAGGACAATTCCTCGATTTCACGCAGGATTGAGCACCACCCGGAACGATGAACGGTGTGATCGTTCTTGGGGTAAACCTGCGGATCCAGCGCCGAGGAGGACCAGGCTCGGGTAGACTAGGGAGGCGCCCCGAGCCCGGGGCCTCTCCAGCCCCTGCGACGCCGAGCCCAAATGCCCCCTGTCCCCCTGCTGCCTCGGTTCCTCTTCCTGCTAGCAACGGCCGCCCTCCCCTTCCTGCACGGTTGCTCCGCGGAAGGCCCGCGCACCGACGCAACCGCACCGACGGCCCGAGCGCCCCGCCCCGTGGCAGCGCCGCGTCCCTGCCCGCCTGACTGCGCGCAGACGCCGGCCGAGCGCATCGCCGAGGCCTTCCGCAAGATCAAGCAGGATTACGGGGACTTGGCCGTTGATACCGATCTCGTCGCGCGCTGTCGAAACACCATGCGCGACCTAATCCCCGACGGTTCTGCCCCCAACACCGGGGATCCGTTGCGCGGGCGCGACGCGCTGGGCCAGATGACCCGGGCGCTGGCCGCCGCGCTGAAGGATGCCAATGGGCGGGTGGATGAGGAGGCCTTGGCCGATGCCTGCATCCACGGCATGACCAAGACCCAGGAGCGCTCGGTGTTCCGCGCTCCCGATCGGTTGCCGAGTCAGGGCACGCGAGCGCTCTGACCGGGCTTCCTGCAGGGCTGACGGCTTGCCCCCCCTCGCGCTCCAGTCAACGCCCGGGCAACGCGAAGTACCAGGCAACAACGAGGAAAAGCACTAAATTGAGAAACGCTGCTAGGTTGCCCTGGTCGAGAAACAGGGCACCGGTAGTGCGCCCGCCCACCAGGCTCTCGTCGGCGCTCCAACCTGCATTGCCCAGGGCAATGGCGGCCACTAAGGGCACGGCCAGGGTCCAAACGCCCTCGCGCGCACTGAGGAGCCGTCCCGCCAAGTAGGCGGTGACGAATCCCCCCAAAATGAGCCAGGCCACCCACTGGATGTGCGCCGCCGGGTGCCACAGCGCCCCGGCTCCCATCCACAGCGCGATGAGCGCCACTAGGACGTCGACGCCCTGGGGGCGAGGCAAGGGCGTGCCTCCCAGCGCGGCTAGCACACCGCTCATGGCGAAGAGCGTGAGGGCACCGGCGCACAAAATAAGCCCCGTTCCCTCATCGCCAGGCCCGCGAAAGGAGTACGCGGTGAAGAGCGCAACGCCGAACAGCAGCGCAACGGCCGCGCCAGTCCAGCCGACGAACAAGCGCGGTGGGGTGGTGCCTTGGAATGGGTTCACGACAGCGTCCTGGCGCTCTGCGGCGGGCCGAAGCCCACCGGCGGGGCCGGACGGGGCCGTACCGAGACCCGCTTCCCGGACGGCGCCAACAGGATGCCCTAATTGGCAGGCCGCAGAAAGCCGCGCACGGTTACAGTCGCGCGCGAACTCACAGCTCCGCCTCGAGGGCTTCATCCCCTGGCGGCCAGCTACGGGTCTCGGGCTCGCCACGAGCCGCGACACAGGAAGGGGGCCCGTTGGTGGCAGTTCCCACGGCCCCCCAAACGGGGCGACCTGAGATAGCTAGCGTGAGCTAGTAGTCGGCGAATTGTGGTTGAACAGACTGACTAGGCAACCGAACAGCGAGCGTGGCTTGGGCGTTGTAGATGGCTCGGCCCGCTCGCGGTTGATCAGGTGTCCCACGCCTCATCCCTGGTCCAGGACTGACGCGCAGCATCGGCTGCCTCTCTCGCTTTTCCACCGGCACGCGGATTTACGATGGGTGGGTGTCGACCAGAGGCTTCCGACCGCGCGGTTTACGCGTGGCGTTCGATCGCGCTCAGGGAAGCCCGATCCGCAGGGGGACGTCACTTGGGAACCCGTCTGGGCCGCAGCATGGGCGATGCCCAAGCTGGAAAAGATAACCCATTGACTCTATTCGAGGAAGGCTTTCTCGCGCCCAAGCTAAGGTGCGGCTGGGCCTTTCCGGTGACCTAACATATCGGGTATGTTAGGTCGGGGTGAGAGGATTCGAACCTCCGATTCCTGCGTCCCGAACGCAAAAAGCATCCTTACAAATCAATTAGTGACGAAACGTTTGGGCGTTTTTTTTGGTCAATTTTTTGGTCAAAATGCGAAGATCGTTGTGCCACAAGGGTTTCAGCCCGTTTCCTGGTTACCGCTTCAACAGGAGTGTCACACCAATCCATCACGACACCCCACCTTGCCCCAAATGATAGACGCATTAACCCCGCCCTCTGGCGTACTCGCCCGGCGAAGGGTACTTGCCAAGGGGCTCAGAATCCAACTTCCTTCTGGTGTCGCACTGCCAAAATACCAATCACGGGACCACCGTCATAGCGGTAAAGCACCACATAGCCGCTGTCACCGAAGCTCACCGGCCACGTTCGATAGTCCGGATCGGCTTCCGAGAAAACCTGACCGACACCGGGCCGCTCCTCCAGTATTTTGACTCGTCCACGGATGGCGGCGACGGCCCGTCGAGCCGCTGCGGGGCTTTTCTGTGACAGAAAACGAAAGAGGCGTTGGACATCGACCAACGCCGGTTCAGTCCAGATCAGCCGTGGCATTCAGGCGGATCCACGTCGGTGCCCGCTTCGAGGTGTGCAAGCCAGCCATCCGCCTCATCGCCGGTCACATATCGCCCGGTCGTCTGATAGTCTTCCCACGCGGATTTGCCTTGTTGCAGGAATGCCTGACGCCGTTCTTCACGGTCAACATACTGCTCGATTGCTTCACACATCAACCAATGAGCCGGACGCTGACGCAGGCCGGCCAAGGCTTGCACGCGAGCTTTAATCGAATCTTTCAAGCGAACACTGACTGGAGTCGTCATGAAAACACCTCGCTGTGTTACAACTGACTACAGTCTAATACACTTTCCGGGCCGGCACAATTTCATTGAGCAAACGACGAGCCAGATCAAAGTGCCGGACAACCTGCACTCTTGTTCCCATTGGCGGTTGCCGTCCCAAGGAGCAATTCCTCAGCCCACACGCTGGCAGCCTTCAGGCTCTCCATGTCCCAGTCGATTTCCCGCGCGTCGCTCTGATCAAGATTATCCACAAAACGTGGAATGCACTTTGCCAACTCCCATTCGGCGGCGGTCAACTCGGTTGTCATGCTTGACTGAACATAGGCGTCGCCAAGAGCACAGAGAGCGAAGAGAGCGAAGAGCACGGAGCCCAGTTCGGACAGATAACAACCTCTTGTTGTGTTGGGATGATCCCAACATCCCTCGCCGACGAGCAAAACGCAAGACCGTACGGCGGGCCAACAAACCGTGCCGAAGTTGCGTGTGGCATCGTCGTCATATAGCCACCCTGCACTCCGGCTTGCCGCCCTGCGTTACACCGTCGAGCATCAGACTCTCTCGAACCCGCGAGAAGGCGACAATGGGGCTTGTATCAAATTCCCATCCCTCATCGTCGCTTCCTTGATTGACGATGATTTCTTCGCCCGACATCACCGCCGCCCTGACGACAGGACAGTCGAGCCACTCGGATTCAGTGTCAAACAACTCCATCAGGGCTTCCGCAATTGCGACAGCCGGCCTCTTTTGAATTCTGGGTGGGCTACGCCGCATGCGGGTTGATGCGGGAGAAGTCGAGCTTACCGGAGATCAGGAAGATCATGGTGCGCATGGTCTCGAAGCGCGTGTATCCGCGTGCCCTGCGCTGTGCTGCCTGGAACAATCCGTTGATCGCCTCGAGGAATCCGTTGGTTTGTCTCGTCTGGCTCCAGGCCGTGATGCCCTCGAAGTGGCTGCGGATCATCCGTGCCACGTCCTTCATCGCATCGACCTTGGAGCGCATTACGTT
>JANXRW010000031.1 GCA_025356655.1 Betaproteobacteria bacterium
CAGGGCCCACGCGGCAGCGCGTGGAAAGAGCCGAGGCACTGGCAGCAGACGCAGGGCCGGTGCTCCCCCAGCACGAGACCGTGGCGCAGGAGGCTGCGCCAGCCCCGCTGGAGCCGATTGACCGCGCGGTTACGGCGCCGCGCAGCCGCACCGCCAGACAAGCCGTTGCCCCCTTGGCTGCGGCAACTGCGGTGCCGCCTGTGCCTGCCCGGCACGGTACCGACGAGACTGCCATCCCCGTGGGGCCGGCCCTGCCGGTGGCGGCCATTGTGGCGCCCGCGCGTCGCCGGCCTGAGCCGGTGCTTGCGCTGCCCGCGCTGCCGCCCGAGTCGCAGCGAGCGCCCCCGCCGGGCCTTGACGATGTGCAACTGCGCGTAATCGCGGTTCCCGGGCGCCCGCACCGTCACGGTCGGCCGGGACCCGCACCGCTGGAGGACCTGGACGCTGCCGTGCCCGCCTGGAGTCCGGATGTGTTGGAGGGTTTCATCGGCACCTTGTCCACCCGGCTGGGCCGAGAGTTCTCCGACCGGGATTATCCGATGGTGGCGAGAACCAAGGGCTGGGAGGGACTCACCGTGATCCAACTCTCCTACAGGGCCGATGGCAAGCTGCTGGGGGTTCGTCTGACCGCCAGCAGCGGCCATGACCTGCTCGACCGGCTGGCCTTGGACAAACTCTCGCGCGCGCGCCTGCCGGATCTTCCCGCCGATCTCCGCGCCCGCATCACCAAGTTGCAGGTTCCCATACGCTTCGTGTTGCGGGGCCCGGGTCGCTGAGCGAGGAGTCCGCCGCGCGTGTTTGGGCGACAGCCAGGAACAGCAAACCCGGTGCGCTGCGCCAACGGCGCGCGCAGGGCACCGCTGGCACGCATGGCCTCAGGGTCGCTTGTCCTCGGCGATCAGCAGGCGCACGATGCGCTCGTTCATCATCTCGATAGTCCCGTCGGCGAAAGCGGTGGCTTTGGCGCAGGCGAGATGGCGCGATAGCGGCAGGTCCGGTTCGAGGCCGTTAGCCCCCATGACCTGCATACAGGACGCGATGGCGGTGAGCGCAGTTTCGCCCGCGAACTTCTTCGCCATTGCTGCCGCGGCCTGGGGGTCGGCGCCGCTGTCGATCAGCCGCGAGGCCCGGTAGGTGAGCAGCCGCAAGGCCTCGAGGTTGGTGGCGACGTCAGCCAACTTCCAGGCGAGCCCCTGATGGTCCACGAGCCGCTTGCCGAAGGCGCGACGCTGGCGGCCGTGCGCGATGGCGAACTCTAGTGCTGCTTCGATCATCCCCGCGTTCATGGCTGCCACGTGGGTGCGTGCCCGGTTCACGCCCGCCATGGCCTGCTTGAAGGCCTCTCCCGGGGCGTAGAGCAGGCGCTCCCCAGGGACGCAGCACCCCTGCAGGGTGATTGCCCCCAGCGCCATGGCGCCCAGCCCCAGCATCCCGGCGCGGGGTTGCCGAAAAAACCCTGCGTCGGTGTCGCGGAGGACGAAGCAGCCGATGCCGCGCGCGCCCTCGGCCGCTTCGGTGCGCGTGAAGGTCACGACGACCCCGGCGATGTTTGCGTTCGAGACCCAGTCCTTGCGTCCGTCGAGCACCCAGCCGTCCGTGACCTTTCGTGCCAGCGTGGAGATATTGGCGAAGTCGCTACCCGCGCCCGCTTCGGTCATCGCGGTGCACCCGATCAGGTCGCCGCAGATCATCGCGGGTAACAGTTCGTCGCACAGCCCGGGCTCGCCCGAGTCGCTGATCCGCGCCATGGCGTTGTGGTGGTTGATGAGCGCGAAGGCGAAGGGGAGGTCCACCTTCGCCAACTCCTCGGCGACGCGCACCTTGGTCGAGAAACTAGCGCCGCGCCCACCGCGGGCCGTCGGCAACTCCACCGTGCCCAGGCCTGCTGCACATCCGTCGCGGAAGGCCGCCCGGGGGATGGCCCCGGCGCGGTCCCAGGCGGCGGCGTTCGGGGCAACGCGGTCACGGGCAAAGGTGCGCGCGCGCTCGACGAGCGTACGCTCCTGCGCCGACAGGGCGGCGTCAAATTCCTCAGATAGTTTCATGAGCACTCCCGCTTCGATGGTCTCGGCGCCCTATTCTGCACGGTTTGGATCGGACGCTGGGCGGCCATCACCGACCGCGGTGGGTTAGAATCGGCGCGCGCCCTCCGGGCGACGTTTGCAACGAGAGACCGCTTCCGGCAAGGAGTCACGCATGCCCCTGGATCCCCAGGCCCAAGCCATACTGACGGCCGTACGCATCAACGCGGCCCCCGAGTTCTGGCAACTCACCCCCGACCAGGCGCGTGAGCAGTACGCGCTACGCGTCACCAAGCTTGAACTCAAGGCGCCGGTGCATCGAGTCACGGACCGCCACATCGAGGGGCCGGGGAGTGCAATCGCGCTGCGCATCTACGATCCGCGCGAGGCCGCCGAGGGCGAGCGTCTGCCCGCGCTCGTGTTCTTCCACGGCGGTGGTTACGTCATTGGCAGCTTGGATACCCACGACTCCCTTTGCCGCCTGCTCTGTATGCAGGGCGACTGCCGGGTGATTTCCGTCAATTACCGCCTTGCCCCCGAGGCAAAATTCCCTGCTGCCGTGGATGACGCGGTGGCGGCCCTGCGCTGGATCGCCGGGCACCCGGCGGAACTGGGTATTGACCCGAAACGCATCGCCGTGGGCGGCGACAGCGCGGGCGCCAACCTCGCCACGGTTCTGGCCATCCTTGCTCGGGATTCGGGCGGACCCGCGTTGGCCTTCCAACTGCTGATCTATCCAGTCACCGCACCGGAGCCTGAGACGCCCTCCCACCGGCAGTTCGCCGAAGGCTACCTGCTCACGCGCAACACCATGACCTGGTTCTTCAAGCAATACCAGAGGACGCCCCGGGACTGCCAGGATTTCCGGTACGCCCCGCTGGTGACCGAGGACCTGTCCAATCTGCCGCCCGCGCTGATCCTCACCGCCGGGTATGATCCCCTGCGCGACGAGGGCGTGGACTATGCCAAGCGGCTGATCGAGGCCGGTAACCGCGTGGCCTTGACGAACTATGAAGGCATGGTGCACGGGTTCATTCTCATGGGCGGCGCGCTCGATGCCGCCCGGCGTGCCGTGGCGGAATGCGCCGCAGCGCTACGCCAGGTTTTCCGGGAGGCTGGGGCCGTTGACGGCCGCCAGCCCTAACCAACCATAGGGAGGAGGGACGATGGGGAGTTTGGCGGGTAAGATCGCCTGGGTGACGGGCGCGGGCACTGGGATCGGCTTGGCTGGGGCACAGGCACTGGCGACCGAAGGCGCCCACGTGGTGCTCTCAGGGCGGCGCCTCGAGGTACTCGACGCGCAGGCGGCAGCCATCAAGGCCAAAGGCGGTAGCGCGCAGACGCTGGCGCTCGACGTGAACGATGCGGCGGCGGTGGCCGAGGCCGCGCGCACCCTACTGGCCGCACACGGGCGCATCGACATTTTGGTGAACAGCGCCGGGTTGAACAATCCGAAGCGGTCCTTCAAGGACCAGACCATCGAGGGCTGGCGCGAGGTCTTGGGCATCAACCTCGACGGCACCTTCAACACCATCCACGCCGTGCTGCCGTCCATGCGCGAGCGGCGCGACGGACTGATCATCAACGTGGCGTCCTGGGCCGGCAAATTCGACTCCAAGATGACGGGTGCGGCCTACAACGCCTCGAAGCACGCCGTGGTATCGCTTAGCGCCACCTTGAACATGGAGGAATGCGGCAACGGCATTCGTGCCTGCGCGCTGTGTCCGGCGGAAGTGGCCACTCCCATCATGGATCGGCGGCCCGTTCCCCCGAGTCCCGAGGAACGTGCGCGCATGCTGCAGCCCGAAGATCTTGGCCGCACCATCGCCTTCGTCGCCACCATGCCGCCCACGGTGTGCATTAACGAGATCATCATCAGCCCTACCTGGAACCGCATTTTCCTGGGCACTGTGTAGATGCCCGAGGCCTGATCGAAGGGGCCGACGGGGACCTGAGGCCCCCGTCCCGGGAAGCGATTAAAGGCCGAAGGCGGCGCGCAACTGGGCGCCGCACTGGGCGTAGTGCGCGTTTTGCGAGCGCACGGGGTCACCGCTCAGGTTGTCGACCACCGTGCGCAGGGGCCGCTGGCCGAAGGGTGTCCCCACCAGCGCGAGGATGGCGTCAGCCACATCCTGGGGCTTGGGCGCCTGCGGGCTGGCGAAGAGCTGCCCCAGGCCTTCGCCCATGGCCTGGGGTTTCTTCGCCGCATCCCCATAGGCTTCCGCGATGTCGGCGTCCGCCGGTACCTGGGCGTTCGCGCCTACGTTGGTGGGATAGGCGCCCGGCTCGATCACCACGGAGTCCACGCCGAGGTCCTTGAGTTCCCCCTGCCAGGCCTCGGCCAATGCTTCAGTGGCGAACTTGGTGGCGGCGTAGGGACCCATAAATGGGAGCGCCAAGCGGCCCAGGATGCTGGAGATCTGCACCAGCAGGCCGCTCTTCCGGGCGCGCATGTAGGGCAGCACGGCGCGGTTCACACGCAGAGGACCGAAGACGTTGACGTCGAAGAGCGCCTGGACCTGGGCGACCGTGAAGCTCTCCGTGATGCCCATGGAAAACTGTCCCGCATTGTTTACCACCACGTCGATCGCGCCGCCGGTCACGCCGGCCACGTGGGTCACGGCGGCCAGCACGGAGGCCTCGCTGGTGACGTCCATGTCCACCACCGCGATGCGGCCGCCCAGGCTGGCACCGCAGGCGGTGAGTTCAGCCGTAGCCACCGCGTTCTTCTCCGTGCTGCCGCGCACGCAGGCAAAGACGGTGTGGCCCGCTCGGGCCAAGGTTTCTACGGTAAGACGGCCGAAGCCGCTGTTAGCGCCCGTGACAATCACGTTCATCGAATAGTGCTCCTTTGCAGAGGTCGGGAAATGTTTGAGGGTGCAGGCCTGACGGGGCCGCGGGTCGCGTGAGATGTCGCGACCGGGTTACGCGGTGCCCTCGGCGCGCGCGAGCCCCGGCCCCTTAAAAACGCAGATGCCGCGCGCCATGGTACACCGGCGCTGTGCGGGCGCACGCGCGCGGTCCGCGGTCCTTCACTTGCCCGGATACTCGATCCTCACCGTTCCCTGTCGCGAGACCCGTTTGTTCCACCCGGCGGGTTGGCCAGTTCGTGCGAGGGCTGGCCGCCGAGAACACGCAAAAAGATGACCGGAGACCGCAATCGCTATGACGGTGTAACTATTCCAATTGCGCCGGAGTGGCGCCCGACTGTGCGCGGCCGCTTTGGTGCTGGGCTCGGACCTTTGTCAGCGACTCGCGCGTGGACGCGGCCGCGCCCGAGCCGAAGCGGTTGCGCGCTGGGACGACGCTATCCGTGTCACCGGGACGGGCTAAACGGGCGGCGGCTACCTCCCAGCGACCCTCGATATTTCCGGCACCAACAGCGCCTTCGGGCGCAGCGGTCCAGGCCAGCGGCTTGCAGAGGGGGAACCTACGATCAGGCCGGCCCGTCCGTGGGCTTGGGCACGAGGGTGGCCCGCGGGCGCTACACCGGCCAGGGTCTGGCCAACGGATACAACTTTGGCCTCAGGGGAATGAAGCCATTGACCCTTGGCCACGACGCTATCGCTTCGGACGCTGGTTTCAACGACCTTGCAGCCGCCACCGGGCCAGTGCCTGAGCCTGCAACGACGTTACTCCTGGTCTCCTGGGTGTGGGCGGGCTGCCAGGGCGGGCGCGGGGGTTTCTCCGGGCGCGGTGCTGAGCGCACAACGGCGGGGTTGTAAACAGATCCCGCCGCGCTGCGGCGACTAAGCCATCCGGTAGAGCGTCTTCATTACGGTCAAGCGCAGCGCAGGCGACTCGTCAAGCAACAGGCGCATCCGCGAAGATCCGCTGGCGTGCGGCGTCGAGCACTGAAATTGCGAGGCCGCGGGGTAAGGACGCAAGGTCTTCCTGGAGCGCCTCGCGTGGGCGAGCTTCCGTTCCGGTTGTGGCGGACACCGGCGCAGTGCGCCGGACGGCGCTAACTCGAGGTCGCACTAAATCAACTTAACCAATTGCTTGCCCAGGTTCTCCCCCTTCAGCATGCCGATGAAGGCCTTTGGCGCCTGCTCCAGGCCCTCGGCGATGGTCTCACGATAGGTGAGTCGGCCCTCCTGCACCAGTTGACCCAGGCGGCTGAGCGCACGGGCGTAAAGATCCGGCCGGTCGGTCACGATGAAGCCCTGCAGCCGCACGCGGTTGACCAACAGCGAGCGGATCATGCGCAGGCCGTAGGCTTCGGTGAGGTTGTAGTCGGCAATGAGTCCGCACAGCGCGATGCGCGAGAAGGGATTCAAGTGGCGCAGGACAGTGTCCATGACCACGCCGCCGACGTTTTCAAAGTAGCAGTCCGCGCCCGTCGGAAGGGCCCGCTTCAGGTCCTCATGGAGTTGGCCGGCCTTGTAGTCCACACAGGCGTCGAAGCCCAAGTCGCGCACGGCGTGCTCGCATTTGGCGGCGCCGCCGGCGATGCCCACCGTGCGGCAGCCCTGCAGCTTCGCCAACTGCCCCACGACGCTGCCCACCGCGCCGGTGGCGGCCGATACCAGCACCGTTTCGCCGGCCCTGGGCTGGCAGTGTTCCAACAGTCCGACCCAGGCAGTGGCTCCTGGCATGCCCACGCAGCCCAGGTAGGCCGATAGCGGGATCTGTGCGTCGACCTTTTGCAGCCCCTCCCCGGTGGAGATCGCATACGCCTGCCACCCCAGGTTGCCGACTACGCGGTCGCCCGCAGTGAATCGCGGGTGATGCGATTCCACCACCTCACCTACCGTACCGCCGGTCATCACATCGCCAATCTGTACCGAGGCTGCGTAGGACTTCGAGTCGCTCATGCGCCCGCGCATATAGGGGTCAAGGGACAGGAAGTGGTTTCTCACCAGGAGTTCGCCGCCCCGGGGTTGCACGAGGGCCGTGCGCTCGATACGGAAGTTAGCCTCCTCCACCCAGCCGGTAGGACGGCTGGCGAGAAGCACGCGGGTGTTCATGGTCATCGGATATCTCCTTGTGGTGAGCGGCGCCCCCGAAGAGGTCGGCCGCGGTGCTGCCGGGCGCACCAAGCCACCCTGGGCGCATGGCCCCAAGGCTCCAAGGCCCCAAGGCTCTATACTTCCTCGGACGGGAACGTACCCGGCGGGAGGAGGATCGATCTGTGGTGGCCTATGCGCTCAACGTGTTCAATTTGGTGCCGGGGCGGGAAGACGACTACCGGCGCTACAGTGTTGCAGCAGGCCGAATCATATACGGCCTGGGCGGGAAGGTCGTCGCGGCAGGTGAGCAACCCCTGCGGGAGATTCACGGCGATGCCCAGCGTCGGCAGTTCATCGTCGTGGAGTTCCCCGGCGAGGCGGCTTTCCAGAACTTTCTGGATGCGGCGCAGGCGCAGGGCATTCATCCGCTGCGAGAGGATTCTACGAGCGAGTACATCTGGACGCTCTACCAGCCCTGGGATCTGCGTACTTGGGTGAAAGCCAATGACTGAGGCCGCCCTGCGCACGCCCTGTTTGCTACTGCCTGGCCTGTTGTGCGATCGGGCACTCTGGGGGCCCCAGTTGGTCGCGCTGGCGACGGTCGCTCACTGCATCGTGCCGGATCTCGGGCGCGACGACACGGTCGCGGGCATGGCACGCGCCGCCCTGGCGCTCGCGCCGCCGGGTCCCTTCGCGCTGGCTGGCCTGTCCATGGGTGGCTACGTGGCCCTGGAGATCCTGCGCCAGGCCCCCGGCCGGGTCGCGCGGCTGGCGTTGTTGGACACGCAGGCACGGCCCGACACGCCCGAGATCCGCGCCCGGCGGCACGACCTCATACGCCTGGCCGAGAGCGCGCGCTCCTTTGCTCCCATCCACAAGCGGATGTTCCCGCTCCTCGTGCACCCGGACCGCCTGCAGGACCTAGAACTTGCGCGCATCGTCGACGAGATGGCAGACCGCGTGGGCCTGGAGGGCTACCGGCGCCAACAGCAGGCGATCCTGGATCGCCCGGACAGCCGGCCCGATCTGCCCGCCATCGCCTGTCCCACACTGGTACTCTGTGGGCGCCAGGACCTGTTGACGCCGCTCGATGCCCACGAAGAAATGGCGTGCGCCATCCCCGGAGCCGTATTGGAAATCATCGAGCACTGCGCTCACCTGTCCACGCTGGAGTGCCCGGTCGAGGTCAACGCGGCGCTCAGGCGATGGCTCGAGCGCTAGCCGGGAGGAAGGCGAAACGGCGCTGCTGCCCGGGCATGCCCGCTGGAATTGACCCCCTCCGGGGCCCATGCTATAAACCCCAGCCCCATGGGTCCCCGAGAGGGGGCCCTTTTTTTTCATTGCGTTCCTGAGGAGTTGAGATGGCAGAGGTGAGCGGCAGGGCCAAGGAGCTTGGCACCGAGAATGCCTTCGTGGTTCTGGCTGAGGTCAACGGGTTGCTGCGCCAGGGGCGCGACATCGTCTCCTTCTGCATCGGACAGCCGGACTTTCCCACGCCCGTCAACATCCAGGACGCGGCAGTGCAGGCCATCCGCTCGGGCAAGCATGGCTACACGCCGTCGGCCGGTATCCTGGAACTGCGCCAGGCCGTGGCCGCTAGCATGGGGCGGCTGCGCGGGCTGGAGATCGATCCGGACGAGGTCGTGGTGGCCGCCGGTGCGAAGCCCTTCATCGGTTACACGATCATGACCGTGACCGATCACGGCGCGGGCGACGAGGTGATCTACCCGAACCCTGGGTTCCCCATCTACGAGTCTCAGATCAAGGCCATGGGTGCGGTGCCCGTGCCGCTACAACTGCGCGAATCCCGCGCCTTCAACTTTGACCCGCAGGAACTCGCCGCCAAGATCACGCCGCGGACCAAGCTCGTGATTCTGAACTCCCCCCATAATCCCACGGGGGGCCTGATCTCGCGACGGGACATGGAGGAGATCGCCGCGGTGCTGCGCCAACACGAACACGTGTGGATCTTCGCTGACGAGATCTATGCCCGCCTGGTCTACGACGGCGAGTTTTGCTCCATTGCAGCCATGCCGGGCATGCGCAGCCGCACCATCATCGCCGACGGCGCCTCTAAAACCTGGGCTATGACCGGATGGCGCCTGGGTTTTGCGGCTAACCGTACGCTCGCGCCCTACTTCACCAACTGGGTGACGAACACCGAGTCCTGCGCCTCGCAGATCAGCCAATGGGCCGGCGTGGAAGCACTCAACGGACCTCAGGACGAGGCCGAACGCATGCGCGGGATTTTCCACGAACGCCGGGATCTAATCGTTTCCCTGCTCAACGAGGTGCCCGGGATTACTTGCCAGAGCCCAGGTGGTGCCTTCTACGTATGGCCGAACGTGACCGGTGCCTGTGAACTGGTGGGGGCGCGGGATTCCGAGGAGTTCCGCTCGCGGCTGCTCTACGAAGCGGGCGTGGCGGTGCTCGCAGATATCCACTTTGGACCGCGTGTGCTGGGCGAAGGCCAGCACATTCGATTCAGCTACGCCGCCTCCAACGACGCCATTCGCAACGGCGTGCAGCGCATCGCGGATTTCATCGCGCGCAATCGCGTCTGAGCGGCCCCCACCGGCGCCGCCGAAGGCGGCTGGTGGGAGAGCTTGGCCGAGCCGGGGAGGAGAACTCCCCGGGATCCTACCGGTTGCTTAGTCGCTCATCGTGGCGTTGGGGAAGAAGGGCAGGGTGCGGGTGCGCACCTTGGTTGCCGAGTAACAGGCGTTGGCCAGTGCCGGGGCGAACGTGGGAACGCCCAGTTCGCCCGCGCCACCGAGCTTGACGGTCCGGTCGGAGAGCGCCGGGTTCGGGATCAGCGCCACCTTCACCTGCGGCATCTCGCCCATGCGGATCATCCGGCTGTGGCTGAAGTTGCGGTTCTGCGCCACGCCCTTGAGGAAGGTCTGCCGCCCATAGAGCGTGGCGTTGAGTCCGTGCACGACACCGCCGATGAGCTGGTGCTCGACGAAGGACGGATTCACGGCCAAGTAGCAGTCCATGACCACAGTCACGTTGTTCACTCTCATGCGGGTGCTCGTCACGTTGGACACCTCGACCACCTGGGCCACGATGGTGTTGAAGGCCGTGCCGATGGCGATTCCCCGGCCGTGTCCTGCGGCGAGCGGCGCGTGCCAGTTGCCCAGCGTCGCGGCCTTGTCGAGCACGGCGATCCAACGCGGGTCGGTAAGCAACGAGCGGCGGAACATGTAGGGGTCTTGCCCGGCGGCCAAAGCCAATTCATCGATCATGCACTCGACGGCGAAGGTATTGAGCGAGGCACCCACCGAACGCCAAAATCCCACCGGGATGGGGGAGGGATGGCTGACCCATTCCGTCACCGCCGCGCCCAGGTTGTAGGGCAGCGCATGAGCGCCTTCGATGCCTTGGCTGTCGCCGGTGGCCCCCAAGGGGACGCCGCGCTGGCCAAGGATGGAGGGCGACACGTTGCGGTAGGCCCAGCCGGTGACCTGTCCCGCGGCGTTGAGCCCCGCGCGGGCGTGCATCAGGCCCATGGGGCGGTACTGGTCACGGGTAAAGTCCTCCTCCCGCGGCCACATGAGTTTCACGGGCTGTTTCACCACCATACCCACCTGCACCGCCTGGCTGATGAAATCCTGCTCGGCTTTGCGCCCGAGGCCGCCGCCGAGGAAGGTGGTGTGAATGGTGATCTGGCTCTCCAGCAACCCCGTCAGTTGGACCACGAGGGCGAGTGCGGCCTTGGCCGACTGCGTCGGCGCGTAGACGTCGCAGCGTACGCCCGGAACGTAATCCACCGTGCAGTTGAGCACCTCCATGCAGGCATGCGAGACATAGGGCAACACGTAGGTGGCGTCCAGGATCTTGGCCGAGCCCGCGATCGCGGCGGCCGCCGAAGTGGCGTTGCCTTCCACGGTATAGCAGGTCCCCGCCGGGTTGGTACCGCCCGCGACGTAAGCGGGAGCGGAGGCGGCAAGCGCCTGCGCCGTGGCAAGGAAGTGGGCGTTGTCCAGGTTGGCGGCGCCAGCCGGAATGTTCCAGGTGACGCTCAGGTCCTTGGAGGCCTGCCAGGTGTCCCAGGTGTTGTGACCCACCACGGCCACCGCGTTGATTGCGCCCGCCACTTCGGTGCCGCGCCCGGTGCCCGCCGCCACGGACAGTGGCACCGCCGCCACCATGCCGGAAGGGACGGCCGGAGCGTTGGCGAGCGTGCCGCTAAAGGTCGGACAATGCTTCACCACCGCGTAGAGCATGCCTTTCAACTGGATGTCGATGCCGTACTTGGCGCTGCCGTCCACCTTAAGCGGGATGTCCTTGCGGTCCTGGGGCTTGCCGATGGACTTGAACTCGCTGTCGGCCACCAAAGGTGCGCTCGCGGGCGGCTTGAGCAGGGCAGCCGCGCTGGCAAGCTGGCCGTAGGTGAGGTTCGTGTTCGACGGCGTGTGATGCACGACGCCGTTGCTGACAGTAAAGTTGGCTCGCACCAGGTCGGCCTTCTGATTCATTGCCGCGGTGACCAGCATTTCCCGGGCGATGGCCCCGGCATCGCGCAGTTTCCAGAAGTTGTTGCGCGTGACGCTGCTGCCCACGGTGTTGATGGCGGTGCCAATGGGCGCCACAGCCGCCAGCGTCGGGCCACCCTGCACGATTTGGATTCGTGCGTAGTCCACCATCAGGTCTTCGCAGAGCACCTGGGCGAGGCCGGAGGCTGAGCCCTGGCCCATGTCGGAGGAGCCGATGGTCAGCGTGATGCTCTCGTCGGTACCCACTTGCAGCCAGGAGTTCACCTGGGCGGGAGGGGGGGTGCCTGCGCGTCGCCCGGGCGGGTGAAGGCGGGGAGGAAGAAGCCCAGCAGCAGGCCGGCGCTGGAGGCGGCAAGGAATTCGCGGCGGCTCACGCCTTCGTTCGGGTTCACGGTTTGGTCCATTGCATCGTTTTCCTGAAAAGATGAGGGGGTCATGAACGGGATCAAAGGCCGGCGATGGCTTCGCGCATACGCTGGTAGGTGCAGCAAACACAGAGGTTCTGGACCTCGGACGCGATACTGGAGCCCGTGTGGCCCGCTTGCATGGCGCCCGCCACGCTCATCAGCACGCCCGACTGGCAGTAGCCGCACTGCGGCACTTGGTGCTTGATCCAGGCCACCTGGGCTGGGTGGGTGCGGTTGGCGGACAAACCCTCGATGGTGACGATGGCCCTGCCCGCGGCAGAGGACACGTCCATATCGCAGGATTTCTCGGGTTGCCCGTCGACCAGAACGGTGCAGGCGCCGCAGATTTCGATGCCGCAGCCGTACTTGGTGCCGGTAAGGCCGATCAGGTCACGGATGGCCCAGAGCAGGGGCATGCTCGGATCGTTCACGGTGATGGTGTGGTTCTGGCCGTTCACGTTCAAGGTTAAGGTCGTGCTCACAGGTGGCTCCTCAAGGGCTTCGTTCAGGTCAAGACTCAGCCAGCAGCCCCGGAGGGCGACTGGCACGCGCGATGGTAGGCGTCCGGGCTCCGGGTCCCTGGGTTGCGACCCTGAACTCCTGCCTCGTGTGACGTCCCGCTGCGATGGCGGCGCCGGAATGCTCAGGCCCTCGGGGGCCTCGTGGGATGAGGGGGACTTATCTCCCCCTAAGTTGTCCTTTTATGGACAATCCATGGGCAATCCATAGCAAGACGGCGCCGATAGGAAAAGAAATGTAATCTAAATGTTAAATGCGCGGCCGCGCGACCGTCAGGGTCGGGCGTCGGGGGATTTGGGCTCGGGCCGGGAAAGGTCCGTTGGCGCTCGCTCCTGCAGGATATCCTGCAGGCGGGCCTCGACGGAGCGTTTGATGCGCGGGTGGGGGAGGATGTAGAACCGGTCGTTGATCACCGCGTCGTGAACGCGATCCGCCACGGTTTCTGCCGAGATGCGGCCGGACTCCACGGCATGACGCATTTGTCGATCGCGCTCCAGGTCTTCCGGCGAGCGATGGCGGTTGGCGTTGCGCAGCGCGGTCGGGCGGTTGCGCTCGGAGTCAGCGATACCGGTGGGCACGAAGGCAGGGCAGAGAAGTGATGCCCCGATCTGAGCGCCGCGAGCGGCCAGGTCGTGATAGAGACACTCCGTGAGCGTCACCACGGCGTGCTTGGATACGCAGTACACGCCCATGCCGGGCGGCGAGAGCAAGCCTGCTACCGATGCCGTGTTGACCACATGACACGGCGTGTCCTGGCGCAGCATGATGGGGACGAACACGCGTACGCCGTGCACGACACCCCAGAGGTTGACGCCCAGAACCCACTCCCAGTCGGCCGTGGTGTGCTCCCACAGGGTGCCGTGGGGCGCAACACCCGCGTTGTTGCATAGGAGGTGTACGCCGCCGAAGCTGGCCAGGGCTTTCTCTGCGAGACGTTCCACATCCGCCGCACGAGACACATCCGTGCGTATGGCGAGCACGGGCACGCGCGCCTTGAGGAAGTCGGTTTCCACGCGGCGCAGGGCCTCTTCGTCGATATCGGCGAGCACCAGTTTCATCCCTTCACGGGCGAACCGGCGAGCCATGGCAAGTCCCAGGCCGCTGGCCCCGCCGGTGATCACCGCGACCTTGTCCTTGAGATCCTTCATTGCGAACTCGCCCGCAGCATTGCCTCTGTGTTTCCCGGGTTGGACCGCGGCCTCGCCGCAGTTGCCCCGCGGCGCGAGGGGGTTGGGCGGGTGCGGCGACGACAAGGACGCAATTCTAGCATGGCCGGGTGCCGCCCCCGAGGCCGCGCGGCCGCACCCGGCGGGCCCGGCATTGCCACGGCGCTCACCGCGATGGTATTCTGCCGCGCAGCCCAAAGACATACGGAAGACCATGCACGAGGAATTCATTGGGACCATGGCGGTGCAGGAGAAGCACCGCTTCGACGAGGGGGCTTTGGCGCGCTACTTGTTGGCTGCCAACTTGGCCGGTTTCTCTGGGCCGCTGCGTGTGGAGCAGTTCCGCGGCGGACAGTCCAACCCCACATTCCTCCTGCGAACCCCGGACAGCGCCTACGTTCTGCGGCGCAAACCGCCCGGCAAACTGTTGCCCTCCGCGCACGCCGTTGACCGGGAGTTCCGCGTCATCAGCGCCATGCGCCAAGCCGGTATCCCCGTAGCGGCACCGCACCTGTTGTGTGAAGACGAGACCGTCATCGGGACCATGTTCTACCTGATGGAGTTCGTTCAGGGGCGGGTTCTGTGGGATCCCACGCTGCCCCAGTGCAGTCGGCCGGAGCGGGCGGCTATTTACGACGAGTTGAACCGCGTCATCGCCGCGCTTCACCAGGTGGACTACGCCGCCGTGGGGCTTGCCGACTTCGGTCGCCCGGGCAACTACCTGGAGCGCCAGATCGGTCGCTGGACGAAGCAGTACCGCGCCTCGGAAACCGAGCGGATCGAGGCCATGGAGAACCTCATCGCATGGCTTCCCGCGCATATTCCCCCGGGCGAGGACACCACGGTGGTGCACGGCGACTACCGCCTCGACAACACCCTATTCCACCCCACCGAGCCGCGCATCCTGGCCGTGCTCGACTGGGAGTTGTCCACGCTGGGACACCCTTTGGCGGACTTCGCCTACAACGCCATGTCTTACCGACTGAGCCCCGGCGAGTTTCGGGGTATCGCCGGCATGGACCTGGCGGCGCTGGGGATTCCGTCGGAAGAGGAGTACGTGGCAGCCTACTGCCGCCGCACCGGGCGCGACGGGATTCCCCACTGGGACTACTACCTCGCCTTTAACATGTTCCGCTTGGCGGGCATCCTCCAGGGCATCATGGGGCGGGTGGTCGACGGAACCGCAGCTAGCGAGCATGCGCTGGAATCGGGCCGTCGCGCCCGGCCCATGGCCGAGGCGGGCTGGCGGCAGGTCGAACGCATCCTGGCCAAGGGCTGAGCCCGCCCCCGCGCAGAGCGCTCCCTGGCCGAACTTAACCCGACGGAAAGCAGAACATGAAAGCGGTGCTGTGCAAGGAACTGGGCCTGCCGGAGCGGCTAGTCGTGGAGGACGTCGCCTCGCCGAATCCTGGTGCAGGTGAGGTGGTGGTGAGCGTCAAAGCAGCGGGCGTAAATTTCCCGGACACGTTGATCATCCAGGGGAAATACCAGTTCAAGCCCGCGCTACCCTTTTCTCCGGGGGGCGAGGTGGCAGGGGTCGTGAAACAGGTGGGCGATGGTGTCACGGGCGTGGTTCCCGGTCAGCGCGTCATCGCTTTCACGACCTACGGCGGCTTTGCGCAGGAAGTAGTGGCTGAAGCCGGTCGGCTGCTGCCTATCCCCGAGGGGATGGATTTCGTGCCTGCCTCGGCCTTCGTACTCACCTATGGCACCTCTTACCACGCGTTGGTGGACCGTGCACACATCGCGGCCGGTGAGTCGCTGCTGGTTCTCGGTGCCGCGGGCGGCGTTGGCCTTGCCGCCGTGCAGATTGGCAAGGCGCTGGGCGCGCGCGTGATCGCGGCGGCCTCCACGGACGAGAAACTCGCGGTGTGCAAGGCCAACGGTGCCGACGAACTCGTCAATTACAAGAGCCAGGATCTGCGTTCGCGGGTCAAGGAGATCACCGGCGGGCGTGGCGTGGACGTGGTCTACGATGCGGTGGGTGGGACCTATTCCGAGGCGGCGTTGCGCGACATGGCCTGGGGCGGACGCTTCCTGGTCGTAGGTTTCGCGGCTGGGGAAATACCCCGCATTCCGCTCAACCTCACCCTGCTCAAGGGGTGTTCGGTCGTCGGTGTATTTTGGGGAAACTTTACGCGCTTCGAGCCAGAGCGCAGCGCGCACAACCTGCAGGTGCTCAGCCAGTGGTTCTCCGAGGGCAAGGTGCGGCCTCACATCCACGCTACTTACCCACTGGAGCAGGCTGCCGACGCTCTGAACGACATCATGCAGGCGCGCGTCACGGGCAAGGTGGTATTGGTCCCCTGATCGCGGCTTAAGCCCAACGGAGAATTCTGCAATGCTCACGCTCTATCACCACCCGCTGTCGGCCTTCGTCATGAAGGTAAAAATCGCCCTACACGAGAAGGGCCTCCCCTTCCAAGCGGTGCTGCCCAACGATTTTATGATGGGCACCACGCAAAGCGAGTTCATTGCCTCTAGCCCGCGAGCCGAGATCCCCGCGCTCGTCGACGGGGATTTCAGCCTCTTCGACTCCACCATCATCCTGGAGTACCTGGAGGACAAGTGGCCGCAGCCGGCGCTGTTGCCCGTGGGCGCTGCCGAGCGCGCGCGCGTGCGCATGATCGAAGAAGTCATGGACACGCAGTACGAGCCCAATAACTGGGGGCAGGGCGAGGTGCTACGGTTTCGGCGGGCGACCGGGGAGCAGGCGGAGCGCATGGTCGCTTTCGCGCGCGCCAACATCGCCGGGTTGCAAACCTGGCTCGAGGCCCAGTTGGGCGACAGGACCTGGTTCAATGGCGAGCACTTCGGCTGGGGTGACGTGGCCGTGGCTCCCTACGTGGCTCGCTCTGTGGCCAGCGGCCAGCCGCCGGCACCAGGGTCGCGCCTCGAGGCGTGGTTCGCCCGGGTCATGGCGCGGCCGACAGTGGCCCAGGTCGTCGAGGAGATGAAGCAGGTCATCGCCGCCATGCCGGATATGGCGGAATTGCTCGCAAAGGGCCAAGTGCGCCGCCAGTATCGCGACCACCGATTGGAGTGGATGATCGCGGCAGGGGGGATCTCCATCGTGGGCGATGGCCTCGAGAAGGGCAACATCCGGCTCAGCCGACGCGTTGGCTCCTGAGGCCCTCGCCGGAGAACTCACGGCAGGTGGCTTGGGGTGAGTCTGCGGGGGGGGGCGCGTGCTGGCGCTCTGCCTGGTGTTGGTCCTGGTGGCGTTTACCAGCCTCCGCGACAAGTGGCGTAGTACGTCCTGGCGCGAGTCCCTGCAGGTGGCGGTTTTCCCCATTGCGGCCGACGGCTCCGCAGTCACCGCCGACTACGTGGCGAATTTGCGGGCTGAGTCCTTCGGCGCCGTGGAAAGCTTTTTTGCCCAGGAGGCTGCGCGCTACCGAGTCGGCCTCGAAAACCCCGTCTCTGTGTCCCTGGGAAAGCGCCTGACCGAACGACCACCCGCCCCGCCCGCGGGAGGCAACGCCGCGCAGGCCGTCCTTTGGAGCCTGCAGATGCGCTTCTGGGCGCTAGGCCATGGGGAGGTGACGGGCGGGCCGCCACCGCAGGTGCGCCTGTACCTTCTGTTCCATGACCCCGCCCGGTCGCCTCGCTTGGCCCATTCACTTGGCCTGGAGAAGGGGCTCCTTGGGGTGGTGCAGGTCTTCGCCACGGCGACTCAGGAGGCACAGAATAACGTGGTGATCGCGCACGAATTGCTGCACACCCTCGGTGCGACCGACAAGTACGACCCGCGAACCGGCTTCCCGCTCTACCCTGACGGGTATGCCGAGTCGGCCCGCGAGCCGCGGTTCCCGCAGGAGTTCGCGGAGCTCATGGGCGGACGGATTCCCCTCTCGGCAGTCCAGGCGGCCATCCCCGAGGGCCTGCAACAGGTTCTGGTCGGGTACCGAACAGCCCAGGAGATTCGCTGGACCGACTAGGGCGCGCGACTGAGGCACGAACCAGGGCCGTCGCCCGGAGGCGGCGGCCACCAACGTAAGGAGTGACGGTTTCCATGACTGATGAACACCCCACGCACGGACTGCGGCGTAACCTGACCCACTACGGGGACCCGGACTTCGCACTGTACTTGCGGCGCAGCTTCGCGCGATCCATGGGCTATTCCGTGGAATTGCTCGAGCGGCCCATCGTCGGGATCGCGCAATCGGGCAGTGGCTTCAACAATTGTCACCGCAACATGCCTGAACTCGTCGATGCCACGCGGCGCGGGGTACTGGCCGCGGGCGGATTGCCCCTGGACTTCCCGACGGTTTCGCTCGGCGAGACCTTCCTCAGCCCCACCAGTCTGATGTTCCGCAACCTCATGTCCATGGACGTCGAGGAGATGATTCGTGCCCAGCCCATGGACGCGGTGGTGCTCATCGGCGGCTGCGACAAGACCGTGCCCGCGCAACTCATGGGGGCGGCCTCGGCGGACCTGCCGGCGATTCAACTGGTCACCGGCCCGATGCTGGCCATGGACTACCGCGGTGAGCGCCTGGGCGCCTGCACCGACTGCCGCAGGTTCTGGGCGCGCTACCGCGCCGGGGAACTCTCTGAGCGCCAGATCGACGACGTGGAGGGCCGCCTTGCGACCACCGCGGGCACCTGCGCCGTGATGGGAACCGCCAGCACGATGGCATGCATTGCCGAGGCCCTGGGCATGAGCCTGCCCGGGACCGCGGCCATCCCTGCGGTGCATGCGGACCGACTGCGTGCCGCCGAGGCCAGCGGCGCGCGCGCTGTGGCCCTGGCCCGCGGCGGGCTGCGCCCCTCGCAGATCATCACGGCGCAATCCGTAGAGAATGCCCTGCGTGTGCTGCTCGCTGTGGGTGGATCCACCAATGCGCTCATCCACCTCACGGCAATTGCCGGGCGCCTGGGAATCGACGTCAGCCTGCAGCGGTTGAATGTGCTCTCCGACGAGACGCCCGTTCTGGTGGACCTGAAGCCGACGGGAGTCCACTACATGCAAGATCTGTTCGCCGGCGGTGGACTCGACGCCGTGCTCTGGGAATTGCGCGACCTGCTGCATCTGGACTGCCCCACGGTGGGCGGCGAGACGCTGCGCGAGCGCCTGCAGGAGCCGCCGGACTATGTGGACCGCAATATCGTCCGGTCCCGCGACAATCCCGTCTCGGTGGCGGGCGGTTTGGTTGCGTTGTTTGGCAGCCTCGCGCCGGGCGGAGCGATCATGAAGCGCTCAGCGGCGGATTCGCGTTTGTTCGAGAGGGAAGGCCGGGCCGTGGTGTTCAAAGGACTCGAGGATCTCGCCGCGCGCATTGACGACCCCGATCTGGACGTCACTGCCGATGATTTCCTGGTGCTGCAGCGGGCGGGCCCGCGCAGTGCTTCGGGTATGCCCGAGGCGGGGTATCTGCCGATCCCGCGCAAGCTTGCGCAGGCTGGTGTGAAGGATATGGTGCGCATCTCCGACGCCCGGATGAGCGGGACGGCTTATGGCACGGTAGTGCTGCACGTGACCCCGGACGCAGAGTCCGGAGGTAATCTGGCGCTCGTGCAGAACGGGGACCGGATCCGCCTCTCGGTCAAGGACCGGGCGCTGGAGTTGTGCGTCGACGAGGTAGAACTGGCCCGCCGGAGGCATCACGTGCCCCCGCCTCAGCGGCCCTCGCGTGGTTACGCCAAGCTGTACGCTGAGCAGGTCCTACAGGCCGACGCCGGCTGCGACTTCAACTTTCTGCGGCAGACGCCACTTTAAGCGGCGCGCCGGACCCGGGCTCCTCGCCTGGGTCCTGGTAGCGACTGGCGATGGCGAGCAACGCCTGCGCGCTGTCGTGGACAGCCGCCACGCACGCGCGCGTCGAGCTCCTCGGTCGCTTGGGCGAGGCTCCAGGCTTCCTTGCAGGGCCTGTGGCTGGTGAGCGCGTCGAGCATGTCCGCCACGGTCACGATCCGCGCGGCCAGGGGCATCGCATCGTCGCGCAACTGTCCCGGATAGCCGGAGCCGTCCAGAAACTCGTGGTGGCAGCCGACAATGTCCATAAGGACGCGCGAGTCGGGCATCTGGGCCAGTTCGAAATCCCCGATGATCTTCTCCGCAATCTCGCAGCCTTTTTGGACATGGCTCTCCATGCACTCCCGTTGCGCTGCATCGAGCCTCCCAGGCTTGAGCAGGATGTGGTCGGGGATGCCGATCTTGCCGACCTCGTGCAGCGGCGCGAACAAATAAACGTGCTCGATGAACTCGTCGCGCAGCCGGGTGAACTCGCGTGCGAGCTGCGTCGAGGCGACCACAGTGCGCACCGCGCCGAGTTCGGTGGAGGTGGTCCTATTGATCAGGTTGCAGAAGAGCACCCGATCACGTTGCACTAGATCGGTGAAGGTCGACGGCTCCCGGGAGTCGAAGAAGATCAGGCCCAGGAAGTCCCCGCGAGGGTACATCGGCGCGGTGAACGAGGAGCGGTAGCCCTGGGCGAGCAGCCACGTCGAATGCTCCGAGGTGGGCTGCACCGCAGCTTGGATGTTGTCGAGCACGCGGAATTCACCGCTGCGCGCCAAGTCACTCAGGGAAGGGCTGTCCGAGAGTTTGAATTGGTAACCCGAGATGGTCTCGCCACGGCGGGTACTGCTGATGAAGGTCCGCAACGCGTCCTCGTCGCGCTCATAGATGGCGCAGGCCACGCGGTCGACGCTGGGAGCGCTCCCCAACAGCCGGTCGTGCAGGCGCGACAGCCTTTCGGTGAGCGAACGGGTGCCCTAAAAAATTGGGTGTTGCAGCCCGTTGCTGTGCGGGGCAGGAGGGGGAGTGGAGCGGGTCACGGGTGCCTTCGCGCGCTAGTCGGGGGATTGCGCCAGCACAAGCGCTGGCCATCGGTATCCGCAGCCTGGGGGTTGTAGGCGACGGGAGGACGGTTCCCCGGGGGGGCTGTCGCTACCCCTTAGATGCCCTATGACTAACAGCCGGCAGTGCAAGGGCTTGAGGACCCAGGGCTGATCTGGATCAAGCCAGCACGCTGGGATTGGCGCAGAAGGCCCGTACCCCCCGCACGAGACGATCGAAGGCCATGCGGCGGTGCCCCCGTTGTCACCGTCTCGAACAAGGACGCACGCTGCCCAGGAGCGACCCCGACCTTGACTCCAGTCCCCCACCTCGGCTGGCGCGTGAGGCTCGTCGGGCAAGCGGCGCTTGCCCAATCGGATTGCGCTTCGCACAAACTGTCCTTCGTCGGTGCGATTGGCTATTAAAATAAACACCATGGAGACTTCAACCACACGGCTTGGCGCGGTGCTGCGGACGGCCGAGGCGAGACTGAGGGTTCGCTGGAGGCTGCAGCTTGCCGGTCTGCTGCTAGGCTCGACCGCCGCCTGCGCTGCGGCAGGCGTTCTGCTGCATCGTCTGGGCTCCGCCGCTCCCACAGCGAGCGCCCTGTTGACGCTGGCGCTCGTGCTCGGGCTGGTCGGGACGGGCCTCGCGCTGGGTCGGCAGTGGCTCGCCTGGGAGGGGGGGGCCCAGGCGACTGCGCGCCTGCTCGACCAGCGAGCCGGGCTACGTGAGGAACTGAATTCAGCCCTATGGCTCGGGCGCCAGACCTCGCCCTCGGAATGGGTGGAGGCCCAGGCGCTGCGCGCCGGTGAGACCGCTGCGCGGCTGGACCTAGCGCGACTGCTGCCGGTGTGGCCGACGCCCGCCCGCCTGAGCGGGGTTCTGGGCGGCGTGTTGCTTGCCGCGGGCATGGCAGCTTGGCCGCTACCCCGTGGCGTGGGGCCGCCGGCCGCCGCCTCGCCTGGGCTCGCCAGCTTGCCTTCGCCGCTTGCCAGGATAAGTGACCGGCTGGTGCGGGAGCTGCCGGGTCCTGTGGCTGAGCAGTTGCGCCAGGAACTGGCACAGCTGGATCAATCAGCGGCCACCCCGGTGCAGAAGCAGGCGGCTCTGGCGGCGGCGCGTGAGGCCATCGCGCAGGAGCAGTTGCGGGTCGCGGCGCTGCGTGCACGCCTGCTTGAAGAGGCCGGCCGCCTGGACGCCAGCCTGCCCCTGGGAGCGGTTGCCACTGCGCTGCGCGAGGGTGACGCGGGCAGCGCCGTGGGCCAGTTGAGGGAACTCTCGGCCGGACCTGCATCGGCTCCTGCCGACAATCCCAGCGAGACAGCTGCTCACGCGCGGTCGGCATTGCGCCGGTTGTCGGCGGGCGGCCTCCTCGATGCCGCCGGGGGCATCTCAGACGCCGCGGCCCGGCTGCAGAGGGTCGCCTGGGAGTTGGATCAGATCGAACGGATGAACCGGGTGGGAGTGGCCCCGGAGCAAGGAGCCGCGGCGGGGCAGGCTGGGGTGAGCCAGGCTGAGGCGCGGGTCGGAGAAACCTCGGGCAGCGGGGAAGCCTTGCAGCGGGAGGGCAGCCGCTCCACCGGGGGTGCGCCTCGGGATCGCGAGGCCGTAGCGCAGCCACGCGCCTCCACGGGGACGCAGGGGGGCAGGGCCGGAAACCCGGTGGGCGCCGCCCCCGCCGAACCGGCGCTGGGGGCGGCGGCCACGCCCCTCGAGGTCACGCTGCGGCGGGAGGCTATCGCCCGGGGCAGCGACGGGCAGGACCCGGCCCCGGATTGGTTCTATCGCGCGAGTCGGCAACAGCAGTCCCAGCTCGCGCGCACGGGAGACGCAGGCCTCGCGCACTACGCACAGGCGGGCGATACGGGCCCTGAACCCATTGCACTGCGACATCGACGCTTGGTGCGCGAGTACTTTTCCCGACAACCCTGAATCGACCTGCAACGAGGAAGTGGCCCAGATGCTCATCGATGTAGACCGGCGCGTAGCGAGTTTCCGTGAGAACTTCGAGATCGTGCGCACCGAGGTCTCGCGCATTATCGTTGGCAACGAAGACAATATCATCGGCATCATGACCTGCCTTCTGGCGCGCGGTCACGTGTTGCTCGAGGGCATCCCGGGAATCGGCAAGACCAAACTGGTGCAGGCGCTAGCCGATGTGCTCCACCTGAAGTTCTCACGAATTCAGTTCACCCCCGACCTGATGCCGGGGGACATCATCGGCAACAACATCGTGCGCGAGGATGAGCAAGGGCGCCGCAGCTTCGAGTTCGCGCGCGGCCCCATCTTCGCCAACCTCGTTTTGGCGGACGAAATAAACCGCGCGACGCCCAAGACCCAGTCCTCGCTACTCGAGGCCATGCAGGAGAACAGCGTCTCAGCGGGCGGGCGAACCCATCCCTTGGAGCAGCCGTTTTTTGTTCTTGCAACCATGAACCCGCTTGAGATGGAGGGGACCTACTCACTGCCCGAAGCGCAGCTCGACCGCTTCTTTTTTAAACTCCGCTTGGAATTCCCCTCGGCCGCAGACCTGAATGCCATACTGGACCGCACGACGGCCGCCGAGGAGCCGCAGGTGGGTAGGGTCTTGGGGCAGGGGCAGATCCTGGAGATGCGCGATACGGCCCGCTCGGTGCCCGTGGCACGGCCGGTTCAGGAGTACGCCATCGCGCTCACACTGGGTACCCATCCGGAGAGTGATCAGGCCACCGCCATGACGCGCCGCTACGTGCGCTTTGGCTCCAGCCCGCGAGGTACGCAGGCGCTGATACTGGCCGGGAAGGTGCGCGCGCTCCTTTGTGGGCGCTTGCACGTGGCCTGCGAAGACATCCGCGAGGTGGCCCTGAACGCGCTGCGACATCGGGTGTTGCTCAATTTCGACGCGGAGGCGGACCGGGTGGACGCTGATGCGATCCTGCGCGACCTAATCGCGCGCGTACCCGAGTCGACGCACTGACCCGCGGACCCCGAAGGCTTCCCGTGGCAACTCCCGCCGTCCTCCTCGACGAGGCCTTCCTACGCCAGTTGGAGGTGCTGGGGCTTGGTCTGCGTCGGCCGGCGGCCGGGCAGCTCCGCGGGACGCACCGGTCACGCCGTTCCGGCAGCGGAATGATATTCAGCGACTTCCGGCCGTACAGCCCTGGCGACGACGTGCGCCACCTGGACTGGGCCAGCTACCTGCGCCTGGACCGCCTCGTCCTGCGCCTGTTCGAGGAGGAGGCGGACCTACCCGTGCATCTGCTCGTGGACTGCAGCGCTTCCATGGACTTCGGCCAACCGAGCAAATTCGATCACGCACGGCGGCTGGCCGCGGCTCTTGCCTACGTGGCGCTCAGTGGGCATGACCGGGTGAACGTGGCCGGGTTCGCGGCCGATGGTCCGCAGGCGCTTCCCACGTGCCGCGGTCGCAACCAGGCAGCGCAGGTACTGGGCTTCCTCGAGTCACTGCGACCTGTCGGCGGCACCCGCCTGCTCGCGTCCTTGCGCGCGTATTTTGGGGGCGCGCGCACGCGCGGGCTCGTCGTGCTCCTGTCGGACTTCCTCGACCGCGAGGGGGTGGAGCCTGCGCTGGGGCTGCTCGCGCGGTTGGGGCACGAGGTGGTACTCGTGCAGGTGGCGAGCCCGCAGGAGCGCGATCCGGAACTGCCCGAAGAAGTGGTGCTGGTCGATGCGGAAGACGGTAGTGCGCTGGAACTCGAGATCACCCCGGCGCTGTTACAGGCCTACCGGGACGCCTTCCGCAGCCATAGCGAGGACATCGAGGCCCGTTGCCGTCGGCAGGGCTGGACTTATCTGGCTGCGGGGACGGAGCGTAGCGTGGAGTCGCTGGTGCTGCGGTCGCTGCGGCAGGAGGGGCTGCTGCGGTGACCCTCACCGGGCTCGGCGCCCCGCTCGGTTTGCTGCTGCTTGGCCTCCTGGGCGCGCTGGTGTTGGGCCTTCATCTGCTCCGCCCGTCGCCCCCGCAACTACCCACGGCTTCCACACTGATCTGGAGTCGCGTGCTGCGCAATCGGCGCCGGGCGTCCCGGCGCTATCGATGGTGGCTATCGTTGTTGCTTGCGCTGGCCATCAGCCTGGGCCTGGGCTTGTCTCTGGGTCTGCCGGAGTTCACCGCGCTGTCGGGTCCCGCTCAGCGTCTGGCCCTCGTGCTGGACGACTCGCCGAGCATGGGCGCGCGCACGGCGGACGGCCGCACGCGCTTCGATCACGCCGTCGATCGTGCACGCAACCTGATCGAGGGGGCCCCAGGGGGCAGCCGATTCCTCGTGGCCGACACCCTTGGGCAGGTCGCCTTGCCCGCTCTGGGGGGGCGCGAAGCGGCACTGGATGCCTTACGCAGAGTCCGGCCTAGTCTTGCCGGGGACGCCCAGATGCCCGTCCTCGCGGGGCGGGCGGCCGAACCCTTGGAGGTCGTGCTGCTCACCGACGGGGTTGCTCGGTTGGATGCCGGCCCCGGCGTGCGGCGCGTGTCGGTGTTCGAGCCCGCGGCCAACGCGGGTATCACGGCCTTTGCCCTGCGCGCGCAACCGGCGCAGCCCGGACACGTGGAGGCCTTTGTCGAGGTGCTCAACGATTCAACACTCGCACGCGCTTCGGAGTTGCGCTTGAGCGGTGTGCGCGGCGAGCACTGGTCGCGCCGCTTACACTTGGCCCCAGGTGAGCGCGCCGGGGTCGTGGCTGATCTCAGCGCCTTCTCGGAGGGGCCCGTGCGCGCCGCACTCGTGGGGGGGAGCGACGCGCTCGCGGCTGATGACACTGCCGTGGGCTGGGTGCCGGCGCACGGGCGCCTGCGGGTAGGCTGGGTGGGGCCGCGCCGCGGCGCACTGGCCCGCGCACTGCGCGCTCTGCCGCGGGTGAGCCTGGTGGCGTTGGGCCTGGGCGATCTCGAGCGGGAGCCCGCGGTGGATGTACTGGTGCTGGATCGCCAAGCGCCGGCGCGTGCTCCCCGCCTGCCCTGCCTCCTCCTGCGTCCTCCCCCGGTTACTTGGCTGCCTTCGGTGGGTGGCAGTCTGGAGGAGGTCACGGTGGCGGCCTGGGACCTCGCCCACCCGCTGGGCGCGGGCGTAGGGCTGCACGACCTCTGGGTGCGTGGCGCTCTGGCGTTGCGGCAGCCCGCGGCCCAGGGGTTTGCGCCGTTCGCCGGTGGGCCCGCGGCAGAGCCATTGATCCTGGTCGCCGCGCAGGCGCCACGCCGGGTGGAGTTCGCGTTTGCACTGGAGGACTCCAGCCTGCCTGGTCAGGCAGGGTTTCCGGGGTTGTTAGCCAACGCCCTGGAATGGCTGACCAGTCCCGCGCCGGTGAGGGTCGCGCGTCTCGGCCCCGTCCATGTCCCACTGCCGGGGGCGCGGGTCGTGGGCCCCGGAGGCGAGACGGTGCCGGTGCGCGAGGTCCCCGGGGGCACGGGCTTCGATGCTCTGGTGCCGGGGATTTATACGGCCGTCGCCGGCACGCAGACTTGGCGGGTGGTGGCTAATGCGGCGGACGCCCGCTTGAGCGCCATCAACCAGAGTGCACTCCAGCCAGGGCAGCCGCCGCCTTTGCCTGGCCTGGCGTCGGTCCGGGTGGAGGCCTGGGAAGCGATCGTTCTGGCGGTTATGCTGCTGTTGTGTGCGGAGTGGTTCAGCTACCACCGGCGGGTGAGCCTTTGATCGGGTGGGTGGAGGCCCGCGCATGAGTGGTGCATTGGCATTTCACCGGCTATGGCCGCTCGGCCTGCTGTTCTTGCTGCCCCTGTTGTGGGCGGCGGCGTGTTACACCCGGGGCGGACTGGGCCGGGCGCGCGGGTGGGCTTTGTTGTTACTTCGTTCGCTGACCCTGGCGTCCATCGCCCTCGCCCTGGCGCGGCCGCAGTGGGTCAGTCCCGCGGGCGAGGTGGCGGTGGTCTACGCGCTGGACGTCTCGCACAGCGTGGCGCCGGAGTTCGTCGAGCAGGCCCGCCGGTGGATTGCCAAAACGAGCCAAGCGGGGCGGCCGGCCGCCGCGCGCTACATCGCCTTCGCCGGTCGTGCACTCTCACTGCCGCGACTCGAGGCGCTCGGCGATTCGGCCCGGCTCGATCCCGGTGCGACCAACCTCGAACGGGCCCTCGAGCAGTCGCTCGCATCCTTCGCCCCGGGCGAAATCAAGCGGCTCGTCCTGCTCAGTGACGGCAACGGCAACGAGGGGGACCCCTGGCGTGTGGTGCCGCGCTTGAAAGCCGAGGGCGTCCGGGTTTTTACGGTGGCGGCGCGCGTGAGCTCCGAGCAGGATGCCTGGGTGGAGGGCTTGGAGGCGGCTTCCCCACCGCGCAGGGACGAGCCGGTGGTCGTGAGCGTCGCGGTGATGGCGCAGCAGAGCGCGAGCGCGCAGGTGCGCCTGCTGGCGGACGGCCGTGAAGTCGGGGCCCGCGCCCTGCGCCTCCTGCCCGGACGTAACCGCCTGGACTTCCTCGTACGGTTCCGAAGTGAGGGTCTGGTACGCCTGCGTGCCGAGGTGAAGGCACTGGGCGACCGCATCCCCGAGAACGATGCGCTCGAGGAGGGGCGTTGGGTGGAGCCTCGGTCGCGGGTACTGCTCCTGGAACAGCTCGATCAGGCCAGCGGGCCGCTGCGGCGAGCGCTGCGGCAAGAAGGAATCGACACCGACGTAAGCACGCCTGGCCCGACGGTGAGCCTGGAGTCCTACGGCGCGGTGATGCTGAACGACTTGCCCGCGGGCGCCCTTGACATGGGGCTGATGCAGCGACTCGAGCGCTACGTGCGCGACGACGGCGGAGGGGTCGTGTTCAGCTCCGGCCCGAATACCCACGGCGCCCAAGGATACGCCGGGACCCCGGTGGAGCGCTTGCTGCCGGTGGAATTCAAGGCGCCGGAGGAGCGCAGGGATCTCGCGCTGGTGGTGTGCCTTGACCGCTCCTACAGCATGAAGGGGCGCAGCATGGAACTTGCCAAGGCGGCCGCCGTGGGCGCGCTGGAGTTGCTCGAGCCGCAGCACTGGTTTGGCTTGGTGGCGTTCGATTCCCGGCCCCATGAGGTGGTGCCACTGGAAACGGTGGGCGACCGGCGCCGAGCCCTGGATCTGATCGGGCACCTCCAGGCCAGCGGGCAGACGAACATCTACCCCGCGCTGGAGATGGCGTACCGTATGTTGGCCGAATCCCGGGCGCGCAGCCGTCATGTGATCCTGCTCTCCGACGGGGATTCCGCGCCGGCGGATTTCGCGCGCCTCCTGCAACGGATGACTGGTGCGCATATCACGGTGTCCACCGTGGCCATCGGCAAGGCGGCGGACCGCGAACTCATGGCCCGGGTGGCGCAGTGGGGCCGGGGGCGGAGCTACTTCGCGAAGGATGCAGGTGAAGTCCCGCAGATCTTCGTGGAGGACACGCAAAGCGCGGCTCGAACCACCCTGGTGGAGGAGCCTACCCGTGCCCTCCCGCGCAGGCGCGTCGAGGCGTTTCGCGGTCTGGACTTCAGTGCCGCCCCACCGCTAGCAGGCTACGCCAGCGCGCGCGCGCGACCGCAGGCAGAAGTCCTCCTCGCCAGCGAACCCGGTTCCGCGCTGCTCGCGCGCTGGCAGTATGGGTTAGGGCGCGCCGTGTTCTTTGCCGGTGACACCGGCGCGCGCTGGTCGGCGCCCTGGCTCGCCTGGGACGGCTTTGGACGCTTCTGGTCGCAGCTGCTGCGCGGCACGCTGCGTCGCGACGCGCGCGATGGCGTGCGCCTGGAGGTGTCGCCCGTGGCTGCTGCCATGGAGGTGAGCCTGGCCGTGACCGACGCGCAGGGGCGTTGGGTTGACGGGGCACGTCCCCAGGTGCGCATCACCGACGCGCGCGGTGCGACCCGGGAGGTCGTGATGCAGCAGACGGGCCCGGGCCACTACGGCCACCAGGAATTGGCAAGCCGGGCGGCGCGCTCGCCCTATCACGTCGAATTACTCGACGGCGGTGGACTTCCACCGGGCACTGCCCGGCGCGCCGGGCAGCGGGCCTTCTACCAGCCGCTGCCCGATGAACTGCGCAGCCGGCCACCGGACGTGGCGCTGCTGCAGGCCTTGAGCGCGAGCACCGGAGGACGGTTTGCGCCCGGCGCAGCCGAGATCTTTGACCGTGGCAGCGACCGCGGTGAGGAACGGCACGAGCTATCGCGCGCGCTGCTCGCGGCGGCTCTACTGTGCTACCTCCTGGACCTAGCCCTGCGGCGCGTGCCCTGGCCACCCTTGCGGCGCGCGCGCTCGTGAGTAACTGCTGCGAAACAGGTCCACTACGTGCGTGGCGCTCGCCCCGTCAGCAAGCCGCAATGCAACGCGCGATCGATCTCGACAACACTTGATCGCCGGGTGGATCCTGCGGCCCATGCGTACCCACACCACGCGCTTTGTCTTGCCAGAAGCGATCCGGGGCGACGTCGACCGGCCCGTGCGCTCCGGCCAATACGGTCACACGGGCGAATACCTGCGCGAACTGATCGAAGAGAGACTGAACTCCGATCGGCGCCGCGCACGCAGGCCCCAGCGCGCCGCTCACCTGAAAAAAGGAGGTGCCAGGAGCGCTGAGTTGAAACAGGCACGTCTGCGCCCGCAGGCGGAGGCCGGCGGGGGGGAGGCCGGCAGGCACGACGCCACTGAACGCGGCATCGAACTCGCCGAGCGCCTGTTCGACGCCGCCATCGCGGCGCTCGAGGCAACCTTGCGCGATCCCGGGACCACGGTGCTGGCGCGTCACCGGCCGCCTGGCGGATGCAGGGGGCATTTCGCCCACCGGACGACATCGTGCCGCACCCAAAATGCTGACCACTCCCTGCGCTTTCCGCGCCCGCCGCCGCGCTGCGTCTGGGTTGAACACCTCCGAGCGCTTCGTTCCTGCCTATCGATCACCCTGCCGGCTGCGCACCCATTCCGGGTGGTTCAGACCCATACCCTGTTGGGAGAGCCTGCGGCTTGACGTCTGCGGGCGCAGCGCGTAGCTTCGCCGCCTGGGCGGCTGGTGCGCAGAATTGGGCCACTGAGCGGACACCGGGGCACCCACCGTCCACGTGCTGCTTGGTGCCGTGCCGGGTGTCATCCATAAAAACGGAGAACCAGGCTCTGGAGGAAACCGGGTCGTGACAACGCTGGTGTCGCTGGTGCTGCTGGGATTTTTTCTGGGGATGCGCCACGCCACGGACGCGGATCATGTGATCGCCGTGGCCACCATCGTCGCGGGTCAGCGTCGCCTCGGCAGCGCAGCACTGGTGGGCGCTCTCTGGGGCCTGGGGCACATGGTGACGGTGATGATCGTGGGAGTGGCCATCATCGTCTTCAGCGTCGTCATTCCGCCTAGGCTGGGACTGCTCATGGAATTTAGCGTGGGCGTCATGCTGGTGGTGCTGGGGGTGGCCAACCTCACCGGCGTACAAGGCTGGCTGCGTGGCGTGCTGGCGCTCCCTGGCGGGGCACGCGCACTGCACCACCATACCCATGCTCACGGTGACTACGCGCACAACCACGTCCACGGGCACGGCAGCGTCGGCCATGGCCACGAGGAGGAGCAAACGCCCCAGGCTTGGCTGGACCGGCGCTTTGGCGGCCTTGGCCTGTACCAACTGTTGCGCCCCCTGGCGGTGGGGGTGGTGCACGGACTGGCCGGGTCGGCTGCCGTGGCGCTACTGGTGCTTACGACGATGCCCGATCCGCACTGGGGCGTGCTGTACCTGCTGCTCTTCGGGGTGGGCACCATCACCGGTATGATGCTCATCACCTTGCTGATCGCTGCGCCGCTGGTCTACTCGGCTGAGCGCTTGCCGCGTCTGAACGCTCACCTGCGCGTGGCCTCCGGCATGCTCTCGCTCGTCTTCGGCCTTTTCTTAATGTTGTACATCGGTGCGGTTGACGGTCTGTTCAGCGTGAAGCTGCATTGAAGTGGGGATTCAGGTCAAGTTCGCTTGGGCGGGATTAAGCCATGGATTCCACCGCTCAATCCCCCCTTCGCATTGACGCGCGGGAACCAAAGGACTACATTCACAGGATGCAGATGCAGACGGGCAGCGTAGCCTTGGCGCCTTCACGGCGCTGGAAGTCGGTCCTGGGGACCTTGGCTCTATTGGCGTTAGGCGGGGTGGTATCCTACTCGATGGTGCGGGAGAACCGCACGCCGGTGGCATCCGTGGTCCTGGACGCAGCGCCCTCGAAGCCCTCGGCGGCGCCGGATCGCCCCGCCCTGTCCGCCGCGGAGGAACGCTACGCCGCCGAACTGTGGCATGTGCACGAAACGGTCAAGACCAGCGCCCTGAGGATGACCTTTGCCGGTTTGGCCTACAAGATGGGTGACACGGATCGGGCGGGAGTGAAGCAGCGGGTGGAACCTCTGATTCAGGTGTTCGCAACCGCACGCACCCAAGCCGCTGCGATCCCCGCGCCGCCCAGCCGGCAGAAGATGCAGACCGGCTATCTCGACACGCTCCGCCTTTACGAGCGTGCGGCCCGGGAGATGGTCAAGGTAGCGCGCGACGGCAGCGATGAGCACCTTATCCGTGCGCAGGAGATGAGTGCGAAGGCCTCCGGAGGCCTGTTGGAGGTGGGGGATTCCCTTTGGCCGGGGGAATACAAGCCGAACTGAGCCTCGCGTCCCCTAGTCGAATCCGGCTGGGTGAGGTGCGGGGATAGGATGCGTTGGGAGAAGAATTAGGTGAATTGAGCGGCCCCTCGCGTTGAAGCAGGGCCGCTCGATGGGTGACCGTAAGGCAGTAATGCGTACCGCGGCAGTAGCAGGCAACAGCAGCACACAACGACATTGATGGAGGGTAGCTATGAAAAAAGCTCTAGCGGCAATCGGATTTGCCGCGGTGGCGGGATTCACGTCCCTGGCCGCGCAGGCCCAGGTCTGCTCGGCCTGACTGGTCGAGAACAGCCGGTTCATGAACGTGCCGTTCGGGGCCTTCATGCCCGACCGCGCGTATGTTCCCGGCAGCACGAGCAAGATGAACAACATCAACACGGTTGACCTGCCGGTCAACGTCGGCGTGATCAAGTGCGGCAAGGAATTGATCCTGTTCGACAGCGGCTGGAACGCGACCGACTACCACAAGATGACCGGTACGGAGCATTGGTCCCCTCTGTCCCAGCAGATTACCCAACTGGGTTTCAAGGCGGAGGACGTGAGCAAGATCATCATCGGCCACGGTCACTGGGATCACGCGGGTAGCCTGGACGAGTTCCCCAACGCTGTCCTCTACGTGCAGCGCGAGGAATTGCGTGGCATCGAGTGGGCTCTGAACTACCCCGAGCCCCACATCAGCGCCGTGAACACCTCCCCGGGTGGTTGCGCGCGTACCCCGGCCTGCGGCTACCCGCCCAAGACCGTCGAGGGAATCTACGCGAAGGTGCTGCATGGCAAGGCGGTGATCGTGGACGGCGAGATGACCATCTCCCCTGCCCTGAAGATCCACCCGGCTCACCGTGCTCACACCGCTGGTTCCCAACTGCTGGAAGTCAACACGGCCGCCGGGAAACTGGTGTTTGGTTCCGACGCCTATTCCAGCTATGAGGGCATCCGCGATTGGATGATTGCGAACCCCCAGCAAACGGATACGGTGCAACAGTTCCTGGCCTACGAGAAGTGCTACAAGATCACCGGCGGGTTTCACAATTGCGTCGCTGCGCATGAGCCGCTAAGCTACTCCGAGGGCTATCCCCTGACCAAGAATTCCTGGGTCGGGATGAATGGCGGCCGCTTGGCCGAGCTGAGCCTGGCTCCCGGCGAGAAGTCGCGCAAGCCTTAATCAAGGCACCTGTGCCCTGAGTAGTCCCGTGGCGAGGAGTCGGAATCCGGCTCCTCGCCGCATTTTTATTCCACGGAAGTTCCCCCCTGATGCGCTCACTGCTGTTGCTGCTGCTCGGCCTCTGGGCTGGGGCTGCCAGTGCCCACGACCCGAGCGCCTGGGGCGGCATCTACCGGACTCGTGACGCTGGCGCCACCTGGCTGCCAGCCGACGCCAACTTGTTCATCGGCGCGGCCCTCGGGTTGGCCATCAGTCCCACCGACGCCAATCACCTGCTGTACGCCACCGATACGCGGCTGCTTCGCTCGCGTAACGGGACGCGGGACTGGAAGCCCGAAGCGCCACAGCTCTTCATCGGTGCGGTGTACGCCACGGCCTTCCTTGAGGACGGCATCGTTGCGCTCGCCGCCACGCCGGCGGGGGTTTTTCGGGTGGGGGCCGATGGCGATTGGCAACCCGCCACCCTGCCGGCTTCGGCCGGGCCGGTGCGCGGCTTCCTCGCCGGTGCCGGCGAGCGCGTGTACGTTGCGGGATCTAATGGCGTCTACCGCAGCAGCGACGGCGGGCGCAGCTTTACGGCCAGTCGTGCGGGCCTCGTCGAGGCCCCCGTGGTTGCCCTGGTCGCGGTCCAGCAGCCGGCGCTGGCAATGCTGGCCGTTGCAGGGGGGGGGCTCTACCGCAGCACGGACGAGGGGGCCGTCTGGACCCGGATGCAGGCGGGCTTGCCGACCACGGTCGATACCGTCGTGGCCCAGGGGGCGGACGGTGGGCACCTCTGGCTAGCCGGCGAGGATCGACTCTATCGCAGCGGTGACGCCGGCCTCACCTGGTCTCCCCTCCCGGGCTCCCTGCCCGAGCCAAAGACCCAGGTGCGCGGGATGGGCGTGGCGGCTGGTGGTCAGGTGCTGCTCCTCTCCACCCACCGCGGCGTCATGCGTAGCGCCGATCGCGGCCGAACCTGGGTGCTGGGGGACGGCAACCTCCCGGTACACCTTGAATCTGGACCGCTGCTGGCCGACCCGTCTGACGCGTCGACCTTCTATGCGAGTTTTTCTCTTACCCCCTATGCTGAGTTGTGGCGGCGCGCCAGTGGCAGCGGCAGCCTGATGGGACCGGTGGACGCTTTTAGCCTTGCATCCGGCGCGGCGTTCCTGATACTCCTGGGCATGGGGTCTTACAGCCTCGTGCGGTGGCTTGCAGGCCCCGCCCGGTTGAAGCGGAGCCGTCCATGACCTTCCCCTCGCGCAGGCGTTTCCTACAGATTACGGCAGCCACCCTGGCTGTCGGCGGTGCCGGCGTCGCCGCCTGGCGGCTACGCGGTAACAGGCCACTGGTGGTGGAGGAGTTCGCCATGGTCGAGAAGAACGACATCCCCACGGCAGTGGCGGCCGCACCCGACGGCAGCATCTGGTTCACCATCGAGTTCTCCTCGGCCATCGGCATGTTTCGCGACGGCAGGATCTCTCGGCTACCCAAGGGCAAGGACAATGTGGAACCTCTCGGCCTCGCCGTTGACAGCACCGGTGCGGCCTGGTTCACGGACGCCCCGGCGCTATGCATTTCGCGGATGCAGCCCAACGGGGTGCTCACGCGCTTCGAACTCGGCACGCCCATCGCACGCCTAGGTCGCCTCGCCGTCGGGCCGGATGATGCCGTCTGGTTTGCCGAGGCGACCTCCTACAGCGTCACGGAACTGCGCCAGGGCCAATTGCACCGGCATGGCTATGAGAGCCCGCGCGGGGGACCCTACGGCGTTGCCGTCGGCCGTGACGGGACGGTGTGGGCGACGCTGCAGAGTGCGAACGCCCTGTTGCAAATCCGGCCGGATGGCAAGATGAAGGAATTCGAGATTCCCACGCGAGCGGCTTCACCCACGGACGTCGCCGTGGACGCGCAGGGGCGCGTATGGTTCCTGCAATTTCGCAACCGCCGCGTGGGGAGTTGGGAGGACGGGGTGTTCAGGGAATACGAACTCCCCCTCGAGGGCGTGGTCCCTTCGGGGCTGGCCATTGCGCCCGACGGCACGCCCTGGTTCGGCACCTTGCGCGGCGGTCAACTGGGCCGGGTACGTGGGGGCAAGGCCGAACTGTTGCCGCTACCCCGGCCCGGGGCCCGCATCTACAGCGTGGCTGCCGACGCAAAGGGGAACATTTGGTATACCGACCTCGCTGGGTTCCTGGGGAAACTCCCGGCTGAGCTTGCTGCCTCCTGAGGCCCCTCAGGGGCCATGATCAGGCCAGCTTGCCGAGTTGTTGCCATGCCATGAAGCTCAGGTAGAACCCCATGCTGAGGATGAGCAGGGAGGTGGCGATCTGGATGCGCGCGGGCCAAGCGCCGCTCAGGAAATCCATGAGCCGGTTGCCGACACTGGCGGCGGCGATACCGACCATCACTAGCGTGAGGGCGAAGCCGACACTGAACACCAGTACGGTCCACAGCCCGAGAATCACCTTTCCCTGAGCAAGCGCAGATAGCAGCAATCCCAGCGCGGCGGGGTCTGGAAGCAGGCCACCGGCCACGCCGAGTCCCAGCAGCATGAGAAGGTTAGGGCGTTCGGCACCGAAGGCGTCGAGGCTGTGTGTGTGCCGGATGCCGAACCCGTGACGGTGGAAGCCCGCCTGCGGCTCGCGGTGGACATGCGGTTCACTGCCGTGACCGTGGCCGTCTTCGTGCGCGTGCTCCGGGCCGTGGTCATGGGCGTGTTCGTGGCCATCACCGTGGGCGTGGCCATGGGCGAGCGCGCCCGGGAGCGGCAAGTTGCCGGACAGCGCGGCGAGCAGGCGGCGTTGGGTCCAAAGGGTCCAAAGTGCGAGGACGACCACCATGGCGCCGGTGACCAGTGCGAGCCAGGCCTCCACGCGCTGGGGCATGAGCCAGCCCGCTCCGAGATAGGCAAGGGCGGCAAACATCACGATGCCGCTGGTGTGCGAGAGCGTGACGAAGATGCCCAGGATGATCGCGTCCACCGGCTTGCCCCGGGCGCCAACGATGTATGCAGCGGCGATAGTCTTACCGTGGCCAGGGGTGGCCGCGTGCGCCGCGCCCAGCCAGAAGCTGGACATCAGGAAGGACAGGGTCTGGAACATGGGGTCCGCGAAGGGGCTTGTTAGGCCCGCTGGAGATGGTCGGCGGAGGATAGTGGCCGCGGCCTCCCCCGTCAAGGGAATCTCCGGGAGAGCCGCGCTAGCCCGCGTTGGCCTGGATGGAGAAGAACCGGGCGAGGGGAAGTCCCTCGGCGAGCGCTTGTCGCAGCGCCTGGTCAGCATTAAGTAGAAGCGAATCCGCGTCCTCGCCGTCGCGCGGCGACACGCTGATGCCCAGGGCGGGTACGATCGGAACCTCTCGGCCATCGACCAGCAGGGGCGTACCCAGGGTAGCTAGGAGCTTCTGGGCTACGGCCTCTGCTGCGGCGCCGTCGCGGATCTGGGGTAGGACCACGGCAAACTGCCCCCCCCGTAGGCGAGCGACGGTATCGATCTCGCGGATGCTAGCGCGCACCCGCGCGCCGAGTTCCCGTAGCACGCTGTCCTCGGCACTCTCCATCACCTGCTCGGCCGGATGGCCGATACCGCGCACCTCCAGTGCCAGGACCCCCACCATGCCGCGATTGCGCGCTGCCGTGGCCAAGGCGTGCTCTAGTCGGTCGCGCAGCAACACGCGATTGGGTAGTCCCGTGTGCGAATCGGTGTAGGCAAACCAATAGAGTTGGTTCTCCCAGTACTTGCGATCGGAGATGTTACGCAGGAACACCAGTAGCCGGTTCTCCAGCGCCTCGCCCGTGGATAGAACGGTGAGTTCAGCCGGGAAGGGTGCGCCATCCCGGCGACGGCCGGTAGCCTCGCGCCGGGTTCCCGCCAAGCGCCGCAGCCAGGCCGCAGGGCTGGCGTCCTGCGCCAGGTGGATGAGTTCCTGACCCAGGAGCAACTGCGCCAAGTCCAATCGGTCGGTCTCCGTTGCGCCGAGCCCGAAGAGGGCCAGGGAGGCCGGGTTGGCGTATTCCAGGCCGCCGTCGGCACGCAGCACGACCAAGGCGTCGGGTAGGGCGTCAAAGAGCCCGCTCCAGCAGGGCACAGGCAGGTGCTGCTCATCCTGATCCAACAGCGCTATCCGGGCGCGCTTGCCCAGCACCTGTTCCGCCGAGAGGCCCGTTAGCGCCTCTGCGGCATGATTCCACAGCGCCACTCGCCCTTCCGCGTCCCAAGCCGCCACCGCCTGGGGATTGCGCTGGAGTAGCGCGCTCGCAGCGGCCGGTGCGCCGATGGTTGCCGGTGCGGCCGCTGCGGGCAGGATCAGGAGCCAGCCAGGCGCATCGTCCCAGGACCCGCCCAAGGGGGCGAGGAGGCCCTCGCGCAGGGCACCTGAGGCATCGGCGTAAATCAGCGGGACAGAGCCGTCGCGAGCCTGGGGCAGGAGTTCGTCGAGCCGGAGGGGCTCGTCACGGAGTTGCGCTCGGGCCGCGGAATTGGCCCAAGTCCGGTTGCCTCGGGCGTCAGTCATGATCGCGGGTGCGGGCAAAAACTCCAGCACGCCCTGAAGCAGCGTCGGCGCTGGCACGGGGGCCGGGGAGGGCGACCGGACGTCGGCGGCTTCACAAAGCCCGACCAGGCGGTCGTGCCCGTGTTGGTTTCCCGCAGGCACGCGGCTCGCACGCAGGCGCACCGATTGCCATTGCCCCTGGGGTCCCTGTAAGCGGACAGCCAGGTCCAGGCGGCCGTTGGGCCCGCTGATGGCCTCAAGGAGCGCCTGATCGAAGCGCTCTTCGTCATCGGCGTGCAACCGGCCTCCCCAGGGACGGGTATCGCCGTCGAGTTCGCGCAAGCTCAGTCCGAGCAGGTTTGCGCAGTGTTCGTCGTACTGCACGGGTCCCCCGATGAGGGCCCAGTTCCAAACGCCTATTCCCAGCCCCGCCGGATCGGGAAAGCTATTGGTCGGGTGGACGGGTGCCTGCTCACCACGCAGGGGTACGCACACGGCAACGATGGATTCCAAGGACCCCTCGCCGTCGTGTACCAGGCGGGTCCTGAGGGTGGCGGGAATCGAGTTGCCGTCGCGCGTAGCCAAGGACACCGGCAGGCTGGGAATGGGGTCGCTCGATAGCGCCAGCGCTGCATTGCCCGGGGCACCCGCGGGCAGCACAAGGGATACGTAGCGTCCTCGGAGTTCGGTCGGGGCGTACCCCAGCAGCGTGGCCGCAGCCTCGTTACAGGTGCTGATCCGCCCGTCGGGTTCCCAACTGAGGCAAGGCTCGGGACAAAGGGCCACCTGCGCTCCCGCGATGCGCGCCGCCCGGCCTAGCGCTCGTTCCGCCGACACCTCCCGATCCACGCCGTGGTAGCCGCAGAATCGCCCTTCGGCATCGAAAACCGGCGCCCCACTCACCCGCAGCCAGTGCTCGCCGCCCTCGGTGTCCCACAGTCGCAACTCCAGTCCGACGAAGGGCTCGTGGCGCGCCAGCGCCAGCAAGTGCGCCGCGCGCTCGCCCTCGGAAGCCCACAGCACCGGCAGTTCCTGACGGCTGCGGCCGATTACAGAGGAGCGCATCCACCGGGAGAGGGTCGCGCCTTCCCCCGCATGCCGGGTAAAGCGCAGGGACTCGTCCTGCTCCCAGGGCCACTCCCCCGAGAGTGCTGCGCCCGCATCCGAGCGGACCTCCCGGCCGGACGTCACCCGAGGCGCGGGTCGCAGGGTCGCAACCCCACCGGCACCCACGGTGTGCTGTAGTGGCGAGAGGTTGAGCAGGACCTCGACGCGCCGCCCGCCGCGGCCAAGCAGAATCGTCCGGTAGGACTCCAACTCCCGCCCGCCGGCGACCAGGCCGCTCAGGTAGGCGAATTCCCGAGCCCGGATCGATGCCGGCAGCAGGTTCTGCAACGCTGAGCCTAGAACCTGTTCGCGGCGCCGTCCCAGCAGCCGCTGGGCCGCCGTGTCGAACCCGGTGATCGTCCCATCGGGAGCCCAAGCGACGAGCGCGGCCGGCAGGTCGCGGATAGCGCCTTCTGCCTCTCTCAGCAGGGCGCAAAGTGCCAGGCGGCCCTCGAATCGGACCTCCCAGGTGCACAGGTGGACGACCCCGCGGGCACCGAAGCGCGTGACATAGGGCCAGGGGCCCTCCGGGAGCAGCACTGCCTGGCCGGCCAGGCGGGCCGCGCCCGCCGAGGAGCGAGCGTCGGTCAGCTTGGGAACGTCCAGGCGCTGCAACTCCTCCCGGCTGTAGCCGAGGCGGTGCAGGAAGCCGTCGGTGGCGTCCAGGAAGCGCAGGCTGGCGGAGCCGTCTGCCCCTTGGCTGCAGTCGCAGATGAAACCTTCGACGTCGCGCCGCTCCAACAGCCGAAGTACCTGCCGCAGCGGGTCCGGTGCAGCCAGCGGGGCCGCGGCACGTACGTCGCTCACACTCTCGGGTGGGGCCCTGTGGAGTGTGCTCGCGAGATCCAGCAAGTCGCTGATTTGTAGTTCGTCTGCCTGCATGGCTACCTGGCGTGGCGCCCTGGAGGTGTCCGTGCGCGCGGGCAGTCTCGAAGGCAGTTGAGTCGGGTCCTGATCCCTACCCGCTCCGTTAACATTACCACGCCGGAAAACCTAGCGGTAGTGTGATGTAGCGCATTGCTTATAAAGGGATAAAGTAGGTAAATCTAAAAATACCCAGATGCGTGATCGCTTCTGCCCGCACGGGATGATTGATGGGTGGCAGGCGGGTGTCTATTAGTTATACTGCACACCTTGCTAGGGGAGTTCCCCGCGGGCTTGCCACCCCAGTCGTTTCCAGTCCCGGGGACGACGCCGGAGGCATCGGCGCAGGCGATCGGCACCCCTGCGCCACCCAGAGGAGAAGATACCCGCCATGAAGATGGAAATTATCCGGCCTGAGCCACCGCGGTTCGCTAGTTTCGAGGAGGAGCGCGTTCATATCAAGCAGCGCCTCGCAGCGGGTTTTCGGCTGTTCTCCAAGTTCGGGTTCGATGAAGGTGTCGCCGGGCATATTACCGCGCGCGACCCCGTGCAACCGGATTGCTTTTGGGTCAATCCCTTTGCGATGCACTTCAGCCAGATCCGCGCCTCGGATTTGTCGCTGGTGAGCCATAGCGGCGAGGTACTCGAGGGGCGGCCGGTGAACGCCGCCGCTTTCGCCATCCATTCACGCGTGCATGCGGCGCGCGCCGACGTGGTCGCCGCCGCCCATGCGCACAGCCTGCACGGCAAGACCTGGTCCACCCTCGGACGCCCGCTCGACCCCCTGACCCAGGATGCCTGCGCTTTCTTCGACGACCACGCCGTCTATGAAGAATTCAACGGCGTCATCTACGACACCGAGGAAGGTGATCGACTGGCCGCGTGTCTGGGCGCGCGTAAGGCGGTGATCATGCGCAACCACGGCAACCTCACCGTAGGTCAGACCGTGGACGAGGCCCTCTGGTGGTACATCACCATGGAGCGCTCCTGCCAAGCGCAATTGCTCGCCGAGGCCGCCGGGAAGCCTTGGGTCATCGATGAACGCAATGCGCGTCAGACCTTTGAGCAAATTGGCACACCCTATGCGGGGTGGCTCCAGTTCCAGCCCCTCTGGGACCGCATCGTGCGCGAGCAACCCGACCTCTTGTCCTGAGCCCCAACGGGGCCCTTCGGTGGCGCCAAGCGGCTGTGTTAGGCTCACGTCCGTGAAAAAGTTGTCGTAGCTCCGTTGGGTGATATCCACCGGTTTACAGGGCGAGCCGCGTGGCGGAGCTGCGTGCTCCGGCCACCCGCGCGCCGCCTGATCTGCTTCTCTGCCGCCAGGGGAATCATGCTGAAAACGCTCTGGCGAGGCGCCCAAGGGGCCCTCGTCTGCGCCGGTTTGTTGTTCTGCGGGGCTGCCACCGGCGCCACGCCGGCGCCTGCGCGCACCTTTGGCAAGGAAGTCGTGATCGGCCATCCGAGACCGCGTGTCGCCGAACTGGGCTATGCGGCGCCCGAGGTCTTCAACCCGGTGACGGACCGCATCTACCAGGGGGGCTTCCGCTATGGTGGCCCGCCCGTGGAGATTCCCGCCGAGGCACGATTTCTCACGGCGCTGGGCCGCGTGAAGATGATGAAACGTATCATCGCCTGCACCGACGCTTGGTATTTCCCCTTTTCCCAGACCGCCAAGAAAAGTGATCCCCCCGGTATCGACATCGAGATCCTGGCTTCGATCGCCAAGCACAACGGCTGGGAGTACTCCATCCTCTGGGCCAACACCGGCGTGTACCGTGGTGGCCTCAAGGGGGCCTTCCGACAGACCATCGACAAGGGCTTCTGCGACCTGTTCCTGGGCCTGATCGAGACGGGTGACGACGATCACATGAGCAAGCACCAGATGGCCTTTACCCAGCCCTACCTCGGCGTGGGCTTCGTCCTGGTGAGTAAGGGTAAGGTGCCCAAGGTGAAGAGCCTGACCGAGCTTAAGGGCAAGGGCTTCAAGATCGGCGTTCCGGCCTACTCGCCCATGCAGGACAACGCGAAGGAATTAGGCATCGAGGTGGAAACGTATTTCCAGAACAACCGGGTGATCGACGGGCTGCTGCGCGGCGAGGTCGATGCCGTCATGGTCTGGGGGCCCTCCATTCCAGTGGCCAACCGGGACAAGAACGTGGAACTTGCCATGTCTGAAGGCTTCGTGCCGGCACCCGGTCAGCGCTTCAACGCCGCCTGGGGTGTCAAGCGCAAGGAGGACGGATTCCTCGAACTGCTGGATCAAGAACTGGCCGCCATGCGAGCGAGCGGGGAAATCCGGCGCATCGTCGAGAAGTATGGCGTTCCCTATTTCGACCCTTTCCCGGACGCACCCACCACCCAGTAGGCGTTCGTCTCCGCTTCACGTCCTGAACCGCAACGAGATAAAGAAGGAATGACCCGACCATGTGGGAGACCATCCTCAACCTGAGCACCATGACCGCCGGCCTCGTCCCGCTGATGGTGGTGCTGTTCACTCTGGCCTTCGCCGTCATCATCGAGCGCCTGTACTTCTTTCACAAGGTGCTCTCCCAGGGGGAGGCCATGGAGCGCGAGTTGAAACGTGCCCGTCGCGCTGACGCGGACGAGTTGCGCAAGGTGCAAGGGGCCTACGCGGGGGCGCTCCAGGCGGGCTTGGTGGCGACGGCGTTGGAGTGCGACAGCGGCGACGCGCAAGAGATGGAGCGGCATATCGACGAGGTGATCCTGGAACTGGCGCCCACCATGGACCAGCACCTCTGGGTGCTGGACACCGCGGTCACCCTGGGCCCGCTCATGGGCCTGTTGGGCACCATCCTGGGCATGATCAAGACCTTCAACGTGCTGGGCAGTCACGGCGTGGGTGGCGGTGCCCAAGCAGTCACCGGTGGGATCGGCGAGGCTCTGGTGGCCACCGGGCTGGGCCTGTTCATCGCCATCACCGGCTTGATCTTTCTTAACTACTTCAACAAGCGCGTGCGCCTCGGCCTCCACCAGATGGAGTTGATCAAGCTGACGCTGGTCAACCGGTTGCATGCCAACCCGCGGGCCCAGCCGTGAGCACCCGTGCCACGCGCTACTTCGAAGCGGACCGCGCCCGCATCGAAGTGATCCCGATGATCGACATCATGATGTTCCTGCTGGTGTTCTTCATTATGATCTCCGTCGATACCATCGCCGGCAGCGGTGTCGCGCTGGACCTGCCGTCGTCCAAGACGCCGCAGGCGCTCAAAGACACACAGATCACCATCGGCGTGCAGAAAGACGGGGGCACCTTTATCCAGGGCAAACCCGTGAAGCCCGAGGAACTCAGCGCCAGGCTCAAGGCCGCAAAGGCCAAGGGCAAAGTGGACGTGGTCATCGCTGGCGACAAGGAGGTGGCCCTGCAGAAGTTGCTCCAGGTGATGGATCTGGTGCGTGCGGAGGGCATCAGCTCGGTGGGAATTGCCGCCTCCAGGGCGCAAACCGCCGGCGATGGAGCGAAGCCGGCTAAATGACCACCCCCGAGAGCGCTTCCTCTCCCGTGGCCGGGGAGGTCGGCAACCGGTTGTTATCCCTGCGCCGTGCGCTGCTGATCGCCCTGGGCATCGAGTTGGCCGTGGCCGCTGGCGTACTGCTGCGCCTACCGTCCCTGTTTCCGCCGCCCGAACCGGAGCCCATGCGGGTGGAGCTCCTGAAGATGCCGGAGCCCACCCAGGCGCCGCCGGCCCCCCGGCCGCCCCCGCCTCCCCCGAAGAAGGTACCTCCCAAGCCACAGGAGCTCGCGCCCCCGCCACCGGAGAGGGCTTCGCTGCCCGAGCCCGTACCCGAACCACCGCCACCGCCTGCGCCGCCGCCGCCACCCAAGGAGGAGCCGCCGCAGGAGCAGCCACAACCCCCCGGTCCATTGAAGAAGGTGGCCGTGCACTATCCGAAGGACCTCCTGTCGCAGGGGATCGAGGGCAGGGTACTGGTGCGGCTAACGGTGAGCCCCACGGGGAAGGTGCTGCAGGTGAAGATCCTGGAGACCTTCCCCGACGGACTGTTCGACTACGCCGTGGAGTTGGCTACTAAGCAGTACATCTTTCCGCCGCCGGGCGAGTCGGGCGGTGAACACGACGAGGAAGTGATCTTCCGGATCGAGGCCGACGGCGCGGGCGAGGTGCAGGTGTCGCCCGGGCAGACTATTCCTAAGAAGTGACCTCCCCCCCCCGGGGCCGCAAGCCTTGGGGGACGCGGCGGTTGGCAGGCCTTAGCTGCGGCGCAGGCTGTCGCGGATCTCGCGCAGCAGGACGATATCCTCGGGCGTGGCCACCGGGGCGGGAGCCGGCGCCGGCGGTTCGGCCTTCTTCATCCGGTTCATCTGCCTGACCATCAGGAAGATCACCAGCGCCAGCAGGACGAAGTTCACCGCGACCGTGATGAAGCTACCGTAGGCCAGTACGACTCCGCCAGCCTTGCGGATTGCGTCCACCGTCTGCGCCGCCGGCGGCGTATTGGGATCCTTGAGCACGGCAAAAAGATTACCGAAATCCAGGTTGCCAACCAACCGGCCGAGGATCGGCATTACGATGTCGCCCACTAGGGAGTCGACGATTTTTCCGAATCCCCCGCCAATGATGACGCCGACGGCCAAGTCGACGACATTGCCTTTCATGGCGAATTCCCTGAATTCCGAGGTAAAGCTCATGGGTGTCTCCCTGGGAGCAGCAGGTAGGTTGTGTCGTCGCCCCGGGCTCCCACTGTCCGGTGCCGATTGGGGCCGTATGCTATGTGATCAGCGGCGGGGCCGCAACAGCCGCTCGCCACTGCCGGGCGAAACCAAGCGCCGCAATATCCGGGGCCTGCAACGAAGGGGCACACTCGCGGGTGAGCCTCTCGGGAGGGCGGCGCGAGTACCGCTCAGACCCCTAAGAGGAGAACGACAACCCTCAGCGCGGTCGCGGCTTTACCGCCGCCCGGGGCGGAAAGCCCAGCAGTGCCTTCGCTGAGTCATCGGGAAGGCGCTTCACCCCGGTCTGGTCGATGACCCAGCGGTCCATGAACTGCCCTGGTCGCAGTAGTTCGATGCCCTGCTCTTCCAAAAACACTTCCAACTCCGGATCGGAGAAGCGCCAGGGCATGCCAGCCCGGAAGGGTTCGAAAAGCCCGTCCCAGTGAATGGGCAGGTAGGCCCGCGGCCGGATCACCGGCACCACTTGGCGCGCCACGGCGGCGCCACCGGTGCCAATCCACAGGTCCACCCGGTCGAGGCCCGCTTCCCGCAAGGCATGCTCCAGGTTGACGATGGGGGCGCCGTAGTCGATGTCATCGAGCACGATGGGTGAGTCGAGGTCCACTGCACTGGCAGAGTTCTGGTAGAACCAGGCGTAGCGCCCCCGCGGGCCATCCACGACGAAGAGGAACCCTCGGTTGCCCCCGCCGTTGGGGAAGTCCTCTGCCACGCCAGCGCGCAGGGCGCCCGCAGCGTCCGGCACGGGCGGGGCTGAGAGTTCGCGTGGCGTATGCTGTTCGGGGTTGATGGCAGGGTCGCCGCTGTGGTTCCAGCGCACCACGCGCAGGCTGATCCCCGGCGCAAGAACCAGGGCTTCCCCACCCCAGAGCGCCCGGCAGGCAGAGGCCGGCACGCGGTCCGCCTGCACCTCCAGACAGGTGCTCTGCGGACCCAGAATGGGTGCGCCAGTGAGATGCCACCAAGTGGACGTATCGAAGGCGTGGTCCCAGTGGCTGTGGCCCGTGAGCAGCAAGTTCACCCGTTCTGGGCCGCCGAGGCTTTCCAGGACGGCGCGTACCTGCGCCACCTCGGGTTTGTGCGCGTGCTGGGTCCAGGCGAGACCGCCTCCTCCGCCGAAGAACTCCCCCTCCGGGATGCGGCTGAAGTAGCCGTCGGTGAGGATGCCCAGGGCGCCAGCCTGGTAGTGCATGTTCGCCATGGACATCCAGGTGATCTCTACCTGCGCGGGCCCGTCTCCTGCTGCTGCGGCGCCCGCGGCTACGCCGAGGATGAGGGTAACTCCCCAATGCAGAAGGTATCTCATGAGCGGGGCGCCACGCCGCACCAACGCGCCAGGAAAACTGCCAACACCTGGGCCACCTCCACCGTGCTGTTCAAATCCACCCATTCGTCTATACCGTGAATGTGGCCGGCTTCCGGTCCGTAGCAGGCCGCGGGCGTGTCGCCGTAAAGCCGTAGGATACGCGCATCGGTGGTGGCGGTGCTGGCCAGCCACTGTGCAGGCTCACCGAGCACCGCCTCGTGGGAGGCCGCTAGGGCTTGGAGCAGGGGCTCGCCACGGTCCGCCACGAAGCCCTGAGCGGCTAGGCCGCGGTTGATGAGGCGTAGCCCCCCCGGGTCCAGGCCGGCAACAGCCGCCCGGGTGGACTCCAACGCCGCCTCCACCTGCGAGCGTGCCTGTGCCGGGCTCATCCCGGGCGGGATTCCGAAGCGCAGTTCCATCCGACAGCGCGTAGGCACCGAGGAGGGCCACTCGCCGCCTTGGATACAGCCCAGGTTGAAGTTAATGGGGTGTGCGTGGTCCGCGAAGGCGGGAAGCGCCCGCGCGAGCCGGTTCCACTCTGCCTCCAGGGGCCGCAGCCCCTGGTACAGGGCAAAGGCGGCCTCGATGGCGTTCACCCCGCTGGCGGTGTCGAGCACGTGAGCGGGGCGTCCGGTCACGTCGACGGTGAGCCAGAGCACGCCCACTTGGGCCTCCAGGATGCGGCGCCCAAAGGGCTCCGGGATGATGGCCGCATCCGCCCGGTAGCCGCGCTGCAGACAGGCCAGGGCGCCGTTGCCGGTGCACTCCTCTTCCACCACCGATTGCAGGAACACGGCGCCTGCGGGCTGTAGCCCGAGTGCGGAGAAGGCGCGAAAGGCGATGAGGGATGCGGCGATACCCGCTTTCATGTCACCTGCGCCACGGCCGTAGAGACGTCCCTGCGCCACACGGGGTTCAAAGGGCGCGGTGGTCCACAATTCCGTGGGGCCAGTGGGAACCACGTCGATGTGGCCGTTCAAGATGAGTGAGCGCTTGCCTGGCGCGGCCGCCGGATGGATCGCTACCAGATTGTCGTGGCCGGCCCAGTGACCCACGCAGGGGGAATACCCCGGCAGGTGCCGGATGGCCGCGTCATTGACGGGGAAGCGGTCCACCTGCAGGCCTTGGCCACGGAACCAGCCCTCGAGGAAGTCCTGGGCAGCCTGCTCCTGCCCCAGCAAACTCGGAAAACTCACCAGCGTCTGGGTCAGCGCCACCAGGTCATCTCGCGCCTCAGCGACCGAGCGCAGCAACTCGGCTTCCAGTCCGCGATCCACGGCGGGGGCAGGGGGCAGGACGGGCATGGGCAAACTCCCGGGCAGACTTGGCAATTCCCGTCGAGAATAGCAGAATGCCGGCCGCGTCCGCGTGTGCGGTTAGAGCCCGGCGCATCCACATCGAGGAGTCCGTCTTGCCCACGATTGCCCGCTTAGTCCTCCTGTTGGCCTGCCTTGCCCTCACCACCGGAACGCGCGCGGGCCTGCCGCCGCCCTTGGCCGAGGGTGGTGTGCCCACACTTGCCCCGGTGCTCGAGCTGGTCACTCCGGCGGTCGTGAACATCGCCGTGCTGACCAACGGTGGCCAGCAGAGCCCGCAATTGTCGCAGGAGTTCCGACGCTTCTTTGGCACGCCAGAACGCACCCGTCCGCAGCTCTCTGCGGGCTCCGGGGTCATCGTTGACGCGCAGAAGGGTTTGGTGCTCACCAACCACCACGTGATCAAGGATTCGCAGAAGATCCTCGTCACCCTGAAGGATGGCCGACGGCTCGCGGCGCAGCTCATCGGCAGCGATGCCGGTACGGACGTAGCGCTGCTCAGCGTCGAGCCCGCTGGGCTTACCGCAGTGCGTTTCGCCGACTCGGACCAAATTCGCGTGGGCGACTATGTTCTGGCCATCGGCAACCCCTTCGGGCTCGGCCAGACGGTGACCTCGGGGATCGTCAGTGCGCTGGGCCGCACCGGGCTCAACATCGAGGGCTATGAGGACTTCGTGCAGACGGACGCCTCCATCAACCCCGGCAACTCCGGTGGTGCGCTGATCAACCTGCGCGGTGAATTAGTCGGCATCAACACCGCCATCATCGGCCCCTCGGGCGGCAATGTGGGCATCGGTTTTGCGGTGCCTAGCAACATGGTGCGTGCGGTGATGAACCAGCTGGCCAAGTACGGCGAGGTGCGCCGAGGACGGCTGGGCCTCACGACCCAGGACGTGACGCCGGAACTGGCGGCGACTCTGGGCTTGCGCATCGGCGAGGGCGCAGCCGTCGTGGAGGTGGCCCCGGGGGCGCCGGCGGAGCGGGCCGGACTGCGCCGCAACGACCTCGTCCTTGCCCTAAACGCACGGCGCGTACGCAGCTCCTCCGACCTGCGCAATCAGATCGGCCTCGTGCCGGTGGGCGAGGAGGTGGAGTTGAAGGTGCGCCGCGGCGGTCAAGACCTGGTGCTACGCGCGCGCGTGGCACCCATCCAGATGGCCGTGGGTGCGCGGGGCTCGGCCGTGGTTCCCGAACTCGCCGGGGCCAGCGTCGGGAACGTGGAGCGTGATGGGCGGCCCGAGGCGGTGATCGTGGTGGCGGTGCAGCGCGCAAGCGCCGCCTGGGCTCACGGCCTGCGCGAGGGCGACGTGATCTTGGCCGTCAACGGCTCGAAGATGCACAACACACGGGAGTTCCTCCTCGCACTTCGCGAGGAGGGCAACTTGGTGCTGAGCATCGGGCGTGGGGACTACAGCTTTGCCGTAGCGATCCGGCGATGAACCGCGTGTAACGCCACCTTGCGGTGCAGGGGACGGCCGGTCTTGACGTGCGTTACGGGTGACGCCTTGAGGTGAACCGCCCGCCGGGCGGAGACCCTCACGCTGTGCGCCGAGTGCGCTGCGCGTGCCGCCGCCTGGCGACTGGCGGCACCATGTGGCGCGTGCTTGGCGACTCGCCGTAGCGGTTGGGCCAGCGTGGCGGCGGGCGCCGCAGGCAACGTGGAGGATGCACCGATGCGCAGTTTTATCTCGACGCGACGGTTGGCGGAGCGACCCTCCGGCGTTTGGTTGTCCCCCACGGGCGCTGCCTGGCCATAGCCACGGGCGAGGATCGCCTTGGGGGAGACCCCGCGGGAGACGAGGTAAGCTTTGACCGCATCGGCGCGCCGCTGCGACAGCGTCCGGTTGGCGGGGGCTGCGCCCGCGTCATCCGTGTGGCCTGACACCTCTGCCATCCACTTGGCGTCGGCCAGCATCAGTTTGGCCACTTCATTGAGCACTTCGCGCGCGGTCGGCGAGAGTTCCAGCGTGCCGTTGGCGAAGTGTACCTCGCTCTTGATGGATTGCGGCTCGGTTGCCGGCGCCGGTTGCGCTGGGGGTGGCGCCGGCGTGGGCTCGGGCGCGGCGGTGGGGGTGGCCGTGCCATCCGCTGCCGCAAGTCGCTCCGCCGGTTTGTCCGGCAGGGGCGCCGCGGCAGCCCGTAGTTCCACGATCGCCGGCGCGGGAGCCTCCTGCACCGGGCGAACCTCGACCACCCGGGTGTCCTCGGTGGCCTCGCGCGCGACCCCGATGGAACAACCGCTGGCGTCCACCTTGACGCCCGGGGGCGTGTTAGGGCAGCGGTCGAGGCGGTCAGGCACGCCATCATTGTCGCTGTCGGCTTCTGTAGGGATGGGGCCGGTGGAAGTCGGCTGCGCGTTCCAGTTGTCCTTGCCGCAGATGAGAACGCCGATCAACGCACCGACGACGGCGCCGGCCACGGCCACCGTCCGATCCCGCGCGCTGCCGGCAGCGCCTCCCACCAGGCCGCCTACGCCCGCACAAAAGCGCCAGTCCTTCGTCCAGTTGGCCATCTGCGGCATGTCCGGCAGCCGAGGCATCTGCGGCATCGAGGGCAGGGAAGAGCACCCCGCCAACATGCTCGCGATCACCAGGGCGGACACGCTCCGCGAAGTCATTGTCATTGCCTTGCTCCTTGCACCCCGGCCCTGGGCCGGGAAGCTTTAAGTGATCAGGGCGCTCACCCGAATCCTCTGAAGCGAGCGTGGGCGCACCTCGGGGTCAGCCTAAAGCAGACGCGCCAGGCTTACAAGCGCCAGCGTAGGCCTTTAGCGGCCGCCCAGTGCCTCCCATTCCTTTTCTTGCAGGGCCCGCCATTGGATCTTGCCTGATCCCGAGCGGGGCAACGCATCGACGAACTGTACCTGCCTCGGCACTTTATAGGCGGCCATGTGTTCGCGACACCAAGCGACGATCTCCTCCACACCCAGCGTCGCGCGGGCCTCCGCACGCAGTACGATCACCGCTTTGACGGTCTCCCCGCGGCGCTCGTCCGGGGCGGCAATCACGGCCACTTCCTGGATGCCGTGGTGCTGGTACATAACTGATTCCACCTCGGCTGGCCAGACCTTGAAGCCCGCCGCATTGATCATGCGCTTGAGGCGGTCGCTGATATGAAAGAAGCCGTCCTCGTCCTGATGCCCCAGGTCACCGGTACGCAGGTAACGCGCGCCCTCCACGTCGGCGAAGGCCTCGCTCGTTGCCTCCGGGTTTCCCCAGTAGCCCAGAAAAATCTGCGGCCCGCGCGACAGGATCTCCCCCTTTTCGCCCGGTCCCAGCACGCGCAGGGAGTCTGGGTCGACGACGATAGACTGCGTGTCGAACACCGGGATGCCCCCACACTGTCGCCGCAACCGCTGCGGCGGGTTGGAATGAGTTTGCGACATGGATTCCGTCATGCCATAGGCTTCCATGTACTCGATGCCACACCGGTCGAACAGTGCTCGCGCCACGGCCTCGGGCATCGCCGTGCCACCGCCGAAGACGTTCTGCAGCGACGACAGGTCGCAGCCCGCCGTGGCGGGGTGGGCCAGGAGGTCTACGACCATCGTTGGGACGTTGGCCCAATGCGTGCACCGGTGGTCCTGTATCAGCCGCGCCGCCAGCGCGGCGTCCCAGCGTAGCAATGGACACAGAGATCCACCCACATAAATGCCTGCGTTCATGCTGTGCTGCATGCCCGTGACATGAAAGAAGGGCGCCGTGGCGAGCAGGACCGCACCCGGCCGCATACCCTCCCAGATTGCACCGCCTACCGCCGTGGTCATGACCGTTCGGTGGCTGTGCATGCAGCCCTTGGGGCGGCCGGTGGTCCCGGAGGTGTAGAGGATGGCGCACAGGTCATTGGGCTTCGCGAGTTCTGGGCCCGGAACCGCCCCGGCGACCAGGGCCTGGGCCCAGGCCACGGCCCCCGCCGGGGGTGGCTCGCGCGCAGCACCCAGGCCGGAGGGGAGGCAAGGCGCGACGGCGGGGTCCACATAGTCCGAGTAGGTCGCCATGATCCCCGTGTCAAGAATGCTCCCCAGCAGGGGGGCAAAGTGGTGGGCTACGTCCTGCCCGAAGATCGCCAGGCGGGCACCGCTGTCCGACGCGTAGTGCTCCAACTCGGACACGACGCTCATGGGGTTGACTGGCACCACGACCGCTCCGGCACGTAGGAGTCCGTAGTAGGCGATGATGAACTGAGGGCAGTTCTGAAGGTCCAGCAGAACCCGGTCGCCCGCCCTCAGGCCGCAGTGCTCCTGCAGATGACCCGCCAGCGCCTCCGCCTGGGAGTGTGCTTCGGCGTAGGTCAACCGGTGTCCGTAGAACCAGGTAAGCGGGGTGTGCGGGTAACGTGCGGCCGATACAACCAGGTTGTACCAGAGCGTGGTGTCGGGCACGGGCAGGCTGCGCGGAAGCCCTTTGGGCCAGAATCGGAAGTGCCGCGGTTCCATCAGTGGGGCCGTCTTCGATCGGCGGGGCATCCGACGGCACGGCCGCCACCGGTATTCACCGCCAGTTTGGGCGCGATTGGACCACGGCCACCGGGCCGCGTCAATGCCCGGCGCCTATGCCGGCGGGGCTTGGCATGAGTCAGGCCGGCCCCGAGCGGGGATGCTCGCGCTCCTGCAGCAAGCGCCACTGCACCTTGCCCGTGGCGGAGCGCGGCAAGGTCTCGACGAACTCCACCACCCGCGGGACCTTATAGGCTGCCATGTGTCCGCGGCACCACTCGGTGATGTCCTCGTCGCGGACCTGTCCGCGGCGCTCCGGACGTAACACCACGACCGCCTTGACGGTTTCACCACGACGCGCATCCTGCGTTGCGATGATGCAGGCCTCCTGCACGTCGGGGTTGCCGTAGAGGACGGCTTCCACCTCGGCGGGCCATACTTTGAATCCCGAGGCATTGATCATGCGTTTCAACCGATCGACGATGAAAAAGTAGCCGTCTTCATCGATGCGGCCCAGATCGCCCGTGCGGAAGAATCGCTTTCCGTCCAGTTCCAGGAAGGCCTGCGCCGTGGCCTCGGCGTTGCGCCAGTAGCCCAGAAAGATCTGCGGACCGCTGCTGACGATCTCGCCCACTTCGCCGGGCGCCAACTCGGCAGCCGTGGCCGGGTCGATGATCCGGCTGTCGGTGTCACAGATGGGAATGCCCAGGCACTGCCGCTTGGGGCGTTGGGGCGGATTGATGTGCGTGGGGGCAATGGTCTCGGATAAACCATAGCCCTCGATGTAGTCCAGGGCAAGGTGGTCCTTGAGGCGTTGCGCCACGGCCGCAGGCATGGCCGCGCCGCCCCCGGCGATGCGTCGAAGGCTGGAGAGGTCGTAGCGGGGCAGATCTGGATTAGCCAGGAAGTCGATGGCCATGGTCGTGATGTTGGTCCAGCCCTGGACCCGGTAGCGCTCGATGAGTCGCGCCGCCACCGTGCGATCCCAGCGTGTCATTAGAATGACCGTGGCACCGCAGAAGATGGGCTGGTTCATGCCGCTTTGCATGCCCGTCACGTGGAACAGGGGCAGCGTGCAGAGCAGCGTGGCGTCGGGTCCCGCAGCGCCCATCCAGGCGTTACCGATCACGGTGGTGCTCATGACCGTCTCGTGGGAGTGCATGCAGCCCTTCGGCCGCCCCGTGGTTCCCGAGGTGTAGGGCATGACGCACAGGTCACCAGGGCCGACATCGCAGACCCTAGGCGTGAGCCTGTAGGCGAGCGCCTCGGCCCAGCGCGTGGCGCCGGGCTGGTCCGGATCCACTGCGGCCGCGCTCACCGAATCCGGCAGGGGAATATCGGTAGGCGACTGGACGTAGTCACCATAACGGGCCAGGATGGCATGCGTAAACAGGCCCTCACCGAGGAGGCCGCGTACCGTGGGGAAGACCTCCTGCCCGCAAAGGATCACCCGTGCCTCGCAGTCGGTCGCCTGGTGGCGAAGTTCATCGACTAAGTTCATTGGGTTGACGGGAACCACCATGGCGCCCGCCCGCAGGATGGCGTAGAAGCCGATGATGAACTGCGGGCAATTCTGCATGAACAGCATCACGCGATCGCCGCGACGCACGGCGCAGCGCTGCTGGAGAAATCCCGCCAGCGCCCCGACCTGCTGCTCGGCCGCGGCGTAACTCAGTTCACTCCCGTAGTACACCACCATCGCGCGATCGGGATAGCGCTGTGCGGAGACCTCCAGGTTATAGTGCAGACTGGTTCTGGGGCGTGTGATCGATCGCGGCAGGTTCTCGGGCCAGAAATTAAAGTGGGCTGGCTCCATGGGCGGCTCGCTTCCGTGCATAAGGTAGGCTGGCTCGGACCGGGATCGGCCCGATGCCCCTATTCTTGACCGCTTGCGCGCGCTTGGCAATGGCGGCGGGCACGCCCGGGACCTACCAGTGCTGCTCGGCAGCCTCGAATGCGCCGTCGTGGTCCGCGTCCCAGCGCTTGGCCCCGGTGGAGTCCAACTCCACCATGCCGTCGATCACCTGGTTGCCAATGGGGGTGGCGCGCAGGGTATAGGAACCGCCCGCATTGGCGTTGATGGTCAGGTTGTAGAAGGCCGTGGCGTTGTTCTGCGGCGAGGTGGTGAAGGGCAGCGCCGGGTTGACGCCGCCGGGCTGGTAGGTGCTGTTCTCCGTGTAGACCCGCTCCATGAACTGAGCGAGCGAACTCAGGTCGGCCTCGGCATTGGCGCGTCGGCTCTTGCGCACGCTGCTGTCGTAAGCAGAGGAGGCCACGGCAGCAAGGATGCCGACGATGGCGACCGTGACCAAGATCTCGATTAGGCTGAAGCCGCGCGCGCGCGACCGGGCATGGCAAGATTGCATGGTTTCTCCGGGAGGCGGCGGGGTCATTGGCCGGCGGGCGCCAGCACCCACATCTCCGCGACGCTGTCGAGGCCGTCGCGGGGCGAGCCCAGGGTGTAGCGGACCGGGGTGGCGCCGGGCAGTTTGCCCAAGTCGACGGTTCCGTTGCCGCTGTGGATGCGCAGGCGGCTGTTCACGTAGGCGAAGCCGTGGCCGGATATGTACAGGACCCGGGTATTGGCATCATTGCGCTGGTAGACGCCCGTGCCGCCCGGCGGTGCGCTGTTTTGGAGATTGGGGTCTCCGTTCACGCGTACCGCCAGAGCGGGCTGCAAGCCGGCCAGTGCCGTCAATAGTAAGCCGAGGGCGAGGCGGCGTCGGCGGTGGCGGGTTTCTGGGTGCGGGGTCATGTCCGTCCTCCTTGGGGAGCTACTTAAGTTGGCGCCACATGACGCGCTTGCTGTTTTGGCCACCGCCGGACTCCTGCACGTTGCCGATGGTGGCGTCCGACTGGCTGTAGAGCTTGCGCTGTAGCGAGCCGCCCGCGCTGCCGCCGCCACCGCTGATACCCGTAGGCGCCAGGTCGATGATACCCGGCGAGGAAGCAATGGCGCTGGTGGCCACGCCCGCCACTTTGATGTCACTGCTGTTAATCACCTTGTCGTTGTTCGTGTCGAAGATGGCCGTCGAAGGCTGGTTCCCGGTAATGGGGTCCAACTCCATCAGGAACCCGTTGCCACCGAAGGAGCAGGGCGAGGTGTTGGGGATCAGCGTCGTGAAGATGATCCGGTTGTTGTTGAGAACCGGGTCGGTCACCTGACGCTCGCCGGTTCCGGGCAGATCCATGTACCAGCCCTTGTAGTTGAGCGGGCTGCTGTACATGGTCGAGGCGTTACCGTTGGTGCTCGAGTTGCGGTAGAGGACCCCGCTGGCGGTCTGGCTGCCGGTGATTGTCTGTTGCAGCAAGGAGTTTCGCCCGGCGACCGTTGCACCGTTGTCCCAGACACCGTAGAAGGTTTCCTTACCCGTAGTCGTGTTGTCGCCCGAGGCGAGGTACTGCCCCGTACCGAAGTAGACGATCAAGCCCCCGTTGGGGTGGCGCCCCACCTCGACACGCTCGGTGATCTGCTGCACGCCGCCGGAGCCGTCACTGGCCGTGAACAGTGGGGCAGGCGTGGCGGCCGATCCGTAGGAGACCACCCAGTTGTTGGGGTTACTACTGGTCACGTCGAACTTCCAGAGGTTGCCCAGCAGGTCGCCGGCAAAAATGTAGTCGGCAATGTAGTTGCCATTGACGTCCACTGGGGTGGCCGTGGCTAGGCCGTTAGGCGTGGCGACCGTGCCCACTTTGGTGTCGATCTTCTTGATGAGCGCGCCCGTTTGCAGATCGACGAAGAACAGCACCGCATGCCCGGTCGTGCTCGTGGCGGCGACCCCATCGGTGGTGTCCGAGTTGTTGTAGCCGTTGCCGAATACCGCCGCCCACCTCCCATTGGCCAGGCGCACGATGGCAGGCTGACTGAAGGCGTACCCCATGTCGGGATCGTTTGCGTCGGTGAACTCCCAGAGCACCAGATTCGCCGCGTTGGTCTCGGTGAAGGTCGTGGGGTCGGTGACATCGAGCGCGTAGAAGCCGCGGCCGCCGCTGCGCAGACCACCCACCAGTATTGAGCGCCAGCGGCCGTTGATGAAGGCGTCGCCGATGGTTGCCGTGCCGTCCACGAAGTACTTGTGGCTGTAGGTCGGCGCGCTCAGCTTGGGCAGCTGCGGGAGAATCTTGCTGGGGACATAGGCCAGCATCTCGCGGCCCGTGGTGGCGTTGAAGCCATGCATCATGCCGTCGTTGGCGCCGACCCAAATCAAGCCCTGGCGCCCGAGGTAGGTGTTGCGAAACACCGAGTAGGGCTGCGCCTCCATGCTGTCCGGGTAGTTGAAGGAGGGCGGTCCCACAAAGAACGGGGCGGAATCCACGATGTCACCCAGCCTGCTCACCACCCGCGGGCGGAAGTTGTAGGGCGGCTGGCCTTCATTGGTTGTCGACCCGCGCACCCAGTCCAGCCGCTGGGAGCCGTAGCCCGTGCTGTTCGCGGCAGGGACCGCCGGCAGGTCGTAGACGCCGCTGGCGTTGAGGTTGAGGGCGTCGGCCTGAGCGGTGTCCATTTCCGTGGTGGTGGGCGACTTGTAGTTGGCCGGCCAGCGGAAGGCGATACCCTTGCCGGTGGAGGCCTTCAGGGTGATGATGGCGCGGCCCGTGCTGTAGTTCTGCCCGTTGACCACTTGTCCGGCATCCCAGAGGGTGGCGCCCAGGGACCCGTCGCTCTGTATGGGGAACGCGAGCAGCTGGCCGGACCAGTCGCCGGTGCTGAAGCGTGCCTGGTAGACGACGGCGCCGGTGCTGAGCGTACCCGTGTTCAGCGACACCGCCGAGCCTGAGCCCACCTTGGCTACGATGTCGTCCGTGACTGTGCTGATGGCGTCGGCAAAGGCTTGGGCGCTGCTGGCGAGGAAGGCCGTGCCCGTTCCACCCGCCGCGGCCATCTTGTTCATAGCGACGATGGCGTCCGGATTGGCCACCGTGTCTCCCAGACCCACGACATAGGTCTGTACGTCATAGGTCAGCGAACTCTTGCTCACCGAGCGCAGCGCCGTAATGGCGTTTACCGTGTCGATGGTGGCCTGGCCGGTGGAACTGCGCTGAGGGGTGGTGTAGAGCGCACCCGTGGGTGTGGACGTTGCCAGCCCATCGGTCACCAGCATCACGAAGTTGCGCTGGCAAGAGAAAGCGATCGGACTGCTCGCTCCGGTGTAATAGTTCTTCGCGGCAGTAATCGTGCCCGGGAGTGGCGTGTAAACCGCGCCGTTCTTGATCTCCGCGGTGTTGGCGTTGGTTTCGCTCCCCAGCAGTGTCATGAGGGTGTTGAAGTGTGTCGTCGAGTCCGCCTGAACCGACTCCACCAAGGTTCCCGAGCCGTTCACGTTGCCCAGGTAGCCCCAGGCGCGCGGCAGGTAGAATTGGCGCATCACCGGAACTGGCGTGAGGTCGATGACCGTCGGGGTCCCCCGGTTGGAGGGAAGGTAGCCCGCATCGGTTGGGGTGAAGCCAACTCCCCCGCAGGTGCCAAAGGGGCAGCCGGTGAAGCAGCCCGCTGACCACTGCTGGGCATCGGTGCCAGGCTGGTTGCAGGTGCCGCCCGCCACGCTGTGCTTGGCGGAGATGGCGTAGCTGGTGTTCGCCACGCCGGCGGCCGCGAAGGGGGAGGGGCCCGCCGATAGGCCCCAGAGGGTACTGCAATAAGTAAGGCCCCCCACCACCACCGGGCTGCAGCCCGAGAGCCCGCCGTTGCCGGTGTAGAGCACGTCGTTGACGTCCGGATCATCGCCGGATTTGTCGTAGGTGACGTAGTTGCCGTGGGGGAAGGCCTGAGCCGCGGGGACCTGTACGCAGCGCTGGCCTTTGTCGGTCGTCAGCGTGGTTGGGTCACAGCTGTCGGTGAAATACATCCCGCTCTTGCCGATCACCCCGTTGAGGCATCGGTCGTTGGGCTCACCGTTGATGCTCGAGGGGATGCAGCCTAGGAAGTAGGCGTAGGTGTTCAGCAACTGGGCGCCGGTGACGGTGTAGGTCATCAGGCCCCAGTTGAAGACCGTTCGGAAGGAGGTGATGGTGTTGCGGATGACCGCTCGGCCGATGTTGCCCCGGGTGCTGGGGTCATCGCCGGCGATGAGCTTGCCCGCCATGGTGCCATCCATGGATTGCGAGTTGTCCATGATCACGAGGACGTTCGGGAGCACCGGCGTCGTGACGAACAGCGGCACGGTGGCAAAGCTGATGAGGGCGCCCTGGCAGGACAGCCCCAGGCCCAAAGCGGCGCCCACGAAGGCGAGTTGGGCGGCGAGCCGAGGCCACCATCGGGCGGCGGGGTTACATGGGCGCATCGCTGTCTCCTTTGCTTGGAACACGCGTCAGTGCTTGACGTAAATGGACTGAAGCATCACCTGGGTGCCGCTGGTGCCACCGTAGCCCAGCGCCGTGACACGGTAGGCATTGGGTTTGGTTCGCGAGCCGAAGCCGATGGCCAGGCTGTCGCCGCTGCCCGCGGGTACCTCGCCCATGAGTTCGACAATGTAGGTGGGCTGGGAGTAGAGCCCGGTGATCGTACCCGAGTAGGTCCGGTGGCTGGCCGCCGCGGTCCATACGCTGAGCGTCGCGTCGTTCCAGACTGGCGTGGGGCCGGTGGCGGGCTGGCACAAGCCGCCCGCACAGGCAGTGGTGAAGCCCGTGGCCTCGGTCACTGTGGTGATGATGTAGTTCTCGCCGTCGCGCAGGGCGGCTTCCGCGGCCTGGAAGGCCAGGTTGGTGTCCCGCGCGTTGCCCGCCTCCTTCTCCTGCAGCACGTTGGCCTGCATGGAATCCAGGCCGAGCATGGCGAGCAGCACCAGGAAAATAAGCACCACGACGATGACGATCCCGCGCTCGCGGGCCGGCGGGGCTCTGAAATGGGCACGGCGGTTCACAGTGTGCGGTTCCTCAGATTGACCGTCGCGGTGAAGCCGCGGCGCAGCCGCAGGTCCGTGGCCACCACGGGGGCGCCATTGAAGTAGTAGGTTTGCGCTTTGGTGGCGAGCGCGTCCTGGTCGGTACGGACCGAGATGCTCACGCGCAGACTAATCACGTTGGCCAGAACCACCGCCGCGCTCGGAACGACGAAGCTGTTGGCCGAATAATCAGGCGGGGTGTCCGTATCCACGCCGTATTGCACGCGCAAGGTTTCCACGTTCTCGACCAGTTCCTCCGGCGCGTTGGTGTTGACCACCCGCCACAGCGACGGGCCCACGCCGAACTGGCTGGGCGCCGTGTAGTAAGTGATCGTGGACATGCGCGCCACTTCGGAATTACTGCCGTATGCCCGGATCAAGTCCGCCGAGGCGTTCCCGGGGGCGCCGCCGCCCACGGCGTGATTCAACGTGCCGCCGCCGGCGCCCGGCGTGCTTGTGGCCTGGAAAATGGCTGCACTGGCACAGTCCGCCACCATTAGGACGTCACCGGTCTTGACGTTGTTTCCCGCGGGCAAGGTCAGCGGATCGGTGGAGAGCGTCGGGTAGGGCGCGGTGATGTACGAGCCCAGGGTCTCTGCGCGACGGATGGTGATCACGTCGCTCGACTGGCTGGCCCCCGCGGGCACCGGGAAATCCGCGGGCGGCGCCGGGGTCCAGCTGCTGCCGCCGCCGTAAAAAGCCTGCACCCCTACGCCGAAGTTGTAGGCGTAGCCTGCGGCGTTGTTGAGGACATTGCTTGGCGCGTTGGCCGCGCCGTTGCAGCCGCGGTAGCTCGCCATGCGCAGATCGCGCACGATCAAGTCCAGTGCCGTGCGCCCGCCTTCCTGCAGGCGCGATAGGTTGGACTCGATGTTGTAGGTGCGCGAGCTCTGCGAATAGACCGTTGCGGTGACCACCGAGAGTAAGAGCCCGATGGTCATGGCGACCATCAGTTCCACCAGGGACAGGCCCTGCTGCGGGCCCGGGAGTCGAGGGGCGTGGATCATGGTTGTAATGTCGTCACGAAGCGTTTGGGGTTTCCGGTGCGGTCGTCGTCCCACCACACCTTGACGGCGTAAATATTTCCGATACCGTCGCAAGCCGGCACGCCGGGAGTGCCGTCGTTGGGCGTGCTGTCAAGGCACACCACACCTGCCCCAGTCGGTAACAGATTTGCGTTTGCCGTGTTCCAGTTCCAGGCGTCGTACTGGGCCAGTTGTGCGGGGGTGCAGCCCGTCGTGATGCAGCCCGGGTTGGCTGGCGTGCCGTTCAGATTGAGGTAGGACCCCGCCGCCACCCCAGCCAGGTTGGCGCGAAGCCGATCACTCATATCGTAGGCCTGCTGGGTAGCCACGGTGCGGTAGTAGGCGCTCTGGTTTGCACGGAAACCTGCCGACAGCGACGCTGCCATCGCCAGCAGGCCGAAGGACAGGATGACAATGGCGATCAGGACCTCGAGCATGGAGGTCCCCCCTTGCGGGGCGAGCCGTGGGATCGTTTGGCTGGGACTCACGGGCAGGCGACGTCCTTGGTGAGGTGGGCTCGTCCCGTGGCGATGAGGTCCACGCTGCGGCCGTAAGTTCCGCTGCGCGAGGTGTCGCAGACCTTGAGCGAACCGGCAGCGCCCGGCAACAGGCCGCCGCTGGTGACCTGCAGGAAGGTCGCGCCGCCTAAGCCTGCAACCGTGATGGTGTCGGTCCCGGCCATGGGTTCGTGGACACGGATGAGGATATCCTCGCCGGCGGTAAAACTGCCGTCGCCGTCGGGGTCAGCGAAAACCAGGCGCCCGGAGGTCCAGTTGCCGGCGGAGCAGTTTGCGCCGTCGGTGCTCGCACACATCGTCACCGCCAGGCTGCGCTTGACCGCCTCGCTGCGCATGAGGGCAATGTCCGAGATCAAGGAGTTGGTGTCGGTGGTGATACGGTTGTTACGCACGGACTGCAGAAAGCTGGGCGCGGCCCAACCCACCATGATGACGGCGATGCTCACAGTCACCAACATTTCCACCAGGGTGAAGCCGCACAGGCGCGATGGCCTTTGGGCAGCCTGCGGCGCGTTGCGAAGAATCCGCTTCATCGGACTGACCCTGTTGCGCCGGCGACGGCTCGCCGCTGCCGGGGGGCACCGCGGGCGCGCGCCGGGCCTGACACCGCAGGCTGTCCGCCACTGTAGCAGAGTGGACCCGAGGATGCTGTCCGAAAGGGGGCGTCGCGTGCCGTGCGCATATCGATTGGAGTCATCTCCGCACCATTTTACAAAGGTTTTTTCCTTTGCAGCCTTGGCTGGGGCCGGACCTGATCCGACCACTCTACCCGACTCCCGCAGGGGACTGCAGCAAGATCCATGCTAGCTCCCAGAGGGGCCGGTCTGCGGGATTGTCCTGCCGAGGCTGGCGGATCCTGGCCGAGCGCCTGGCGGCGGAAAGTGCCTCCTGGCGCGACGCCCGGACGCCGGAGGCGGGCAGGCGCTACAATCGCGCCTCATTGGGGGGTCGGCGCTGCCACGGGCGCTTCGAGCCCCGCAACCCTCTCGAGGATCATCAGGCATGCACAGCATAGACTTGACCGGCCGCGTGGCCGTTATCACGGGCGCGAGTCGGGGCATCGGCCGGGCCATCGCGATCGCTCTGGGCGGCGCAGGGGCCTCCCTGGCACTGAGCGATGTGGACGCGGCGCAATTGGAGCGCACCCGGGAGTTGCTTGGCGCCGCCGGCGCGCGGGCGCAGACCTACCATTGCGACGTGCGTGATCAGGCAGAGGTCGACGCCATGGTGGCCCAGACGGTGGCCCACTTCGGCGCTCTTCATATCCTCGTCAACAATGCCGGGACGGCAATCCGCAAGAGCATCCACGAGTTTTCTTTGGAAGAGTGGCGCAAGGTCATGGACACTAACTTGACGGGGCCCTTCCTGCTAAGCCGCGCCTGCATTCCCCACATGAAAGGACGCGGTTACGGGCGCATCATCAACATCACCTCCGTGATGGCGCACGTCTCGAGCCCCGGGCGGGGCATCTACTCCGCCAGTAAGCACGGCTTGCTAGGGCTCACCCGTGGGCTTGCGCTGGAACTGGCCGGGGATGGCATCACGGCCGTGGCGATCAGCCCGGGCTTCATCGCCACGGATCTCACCGCTCCCCTGCGAGCGGACGCGGCGAAGAACCAGGCACTGATGGACCAGACCCCCATGCGCCGCTGGGGCAGCGCCGAGGAGATCGGCGAACTGGCGCTGTACATCTGCTCTGAGGGTGCCGCCTTCATGACGGGCAACGATGTGCTCATCGACGGCGGTTGGTGCGCCCAGTAGCGGCGGAAGGTCGAACAATCCAAGTACGGGAGCGCAAGCCTACTATGGCAATTTTTTTGAAAGAAGGCATCAGTGCGCAGCAAGACGCGCAGAACCAGGCGCAGGTGCGTACCACCGTCGAGGGGATCCTCGCGGACATCGAGGCGCGCGGAGACGCGGCCGTACGGGAGTATTCCCGGCGTTTCGATTCCTGGGATCCGGAGCAGTTCCGGCTCTCGGCCCAGGAGATCGAGCAGTGTCTGGCGTCCCTACCTGCGCAGACGCTGGCCGACATCCGGTTCGCGCAGGAGCAGGTGCGAAACTTCGCTCAGATCCAACGCGATTCCATCCGAGATGTTGAGCAGGAGACCCTGCCGGGAGTGATCCTGGGCCACCGGAACATTCCCGTGAACAGCGTGGGCTGCTACGTTCCTGGCGGGAAATATCCGCTTGTCGCCTCGGCCCACATGACCATCGTTACCGCGCGCGTGGCCGGCGTCAAACGCGTCATCGGCGCGGCGCCCCCTTACCAGGGTCGCCCGCATCCGGCCATCGTCGCCGCCATGCATCTGGCCGGTGCAGATGAAATCTACTCCCTGGGGGGGGTGCAGGCCATCGGCGCCATGGCGTTGGGTACGGCCACCATCGCCGCTTGCGACATGATCGCGGGTCCGGGCAACGCGTTCGTGGCCGAGGCCAAGCGCCAGTTGTCCGGGCGGGTCGGGATCGACCTCTTCGCGGGTCCCACGGAGACCCTGGTGATTGCCGATGACACCTGTGATGCGGAGATGTGCGCCACCGACCTGCTGGGGCAGGCGGAGCACGGTCCCAACTCGCCGGCCATTCTGCTCACGAATTCCGAGAAACTGGCGCGCGAGACACTGCTGGAAGTCGACCGGCAACTGCTTACGCTGCCCACGGCGGAGACTGCGGGACGCGCCTGGCGGGACTATGGCCAGGTGATCCTCTGCCGCGACGAGGCGGAGATGGTCGTGGAGGCCGATCGCATTGCCTCGGAGCATGTACAGGTGATGACGCGCGACCCTGACTATTTTCTGCAGAACATGACGAACTACGGGGCGCTCTTTCTGGGGCCGGAGACCAACGTGTCCTTCGGCGACAAGGTCATCGGTACCAATCACACGTTGCCCACCCGCAAGGCCGCGCGCTACACCGGTGGGTTGTGGGTCGGCAAGTTCCTAAAGACCTGTACCTACCAGAAGGTGGCTCCGTCAGCCTCGGCCATGATCGGTGAATATTGCTCGCGGCTTTGTGCAATTGAAGGCTTCGCGGGCCACCAGGCCCAGGCCGATCTGCGGGTGAAGCGCTATAGCGGGCACCGGTGAGATGAGCACGCCCGGGGACGCCCGGCCGCTGGAGGGGCGCATCGCGGTGGTCACCGGCGGCTCCGGAGGGATCGGCTCAACCATCTGCCGGGAACTCGCTGGCGCCGGCGCCACCGTGGTGTTCACTTGGCGCAGCCATGGCGAGGCGGCAGCGGAACTGCTCAAGGAACTGCCTGGGGCCAGACACTTCTGCCGGGAAGTGGCGGTGGACGATACGCCGGCGCTGGGGCGGTTGGCCGCGGAGGTGGGCGCGCGCTTTGGCCGCTGCGACGTCCTGGTCAACTGTGCCGGAATGACCCGCTTCGTGCCTCACGCCGACCTCGATGCGCTGGACGACGAACTCATCGACCAGATCTTCCGCGTCAACTGGCGCGGCGCCTTCGCCTGTGTGAGGGCACTGCGCGGCCTACTGGAGGTCGGCGGAGACGCCTTGGTGATCAACATCTCCTCCATCGCCGGCGTGACCGGCATGGGCAGCAACGTCGCTTACTGCGCGTCAAAGGCAGCTCTGGACAGCATGACCCGCTCGCTCGCTCGCGCACTCGCGCCAAAGGTGCGGGTGGTATCGCTCTCGCCGGGGCTGGTGGACACGGAGTTCGTGCGCGGCCTGGACACGGCGTGGCGGGACGAACAGGCCCGGCGCACGCCGCTCGAGCGGCTGGCGCGCCCCGAAGAAGTCGGAGCGGCGGCACTGGCCCTCGCCACGACGCTTAGCTACATGAACGGATGCATCCTACCCCTTGACGGCGGTAGGCCGCTCACCTGATGACCGAACCCGACGGGGGAGCGGCAGAGCCTTTCCCGGCCTGCAAGCCCGGCTGGCTGCGCGAACTCTTTCCCTGGGAGCAGCACTATCGGGTGGTCAATGGACGGCGCATGGCCTTCGTCGATGAGGGGCCGCGAGACGGCCTGCCCGTGCTGCTGCTCTCGGGCAATCCCACCTGGGGCTTCCTCTACCGGGATTTCATCGGACCCTTGACCGCTGCGGGCTACCGCGCCATTGCCCCCGACTGGGTAGGGGCCGGATATTCCGATCATCCGCGGGTGGACGCAGCACTTACCCTCGCGCACCACATTGCCGACCTGGTGAGTCTTCTCGACCAACTGGACCTCAGCCGGTACGTGATCGTCGGGCAGGATTGGGGCGGCCCTCAGGGCGTCGGAGCAGCGCTGCAACGCCTCGAGCGTTTGGATGCGCTGGTGCTCATGAACACGTGGCTCTTCACGGGGCTACTCAGCCGCTTCCACCGCTCGCCCAAACCCTGGACTACGTGGCATGCGCCACTCATTGGGCAGTACTTCATGAAGCGGCACAAGGTGCTATCCCACCATGGGCCGAGCGCGGTGAGCGAGCGCGGCATGAGCGCCGCGCAGGGGCGCGCCTTCCACCACGTCTTCGACGAGCCGGACTCGGACCACGTGGTGCTCACCTGGCCGCGCACCATCCCGATGGTCGAAGGTGACCGCGGCTGGAAGGACCTGAGTGCTCTCGAGGCGCGGCTGCCCGAACTCTCCGGCGTGCCCGTCCTGCTCATGTGGGGTGTGGATGATCCCGTGTTCACTAGCGCCACCTGTGCCCGGCTGCAGGAGCTGATCCCGCATGCCCAGGGGCCCATCCTATTCGAGCGGGCCGGCCACTTCCTCCAGGACGATCGCGGTCCCGACATCGCGCGCGAACTGGTGGGTTTCCTGGATCGCCTGGGTAACGCTGGCCGATGAACTTCTGCTTCCCGGCGCCGGTTGAGTTGTCCGAGTTACGGCGCGATCCGCTGCTATGGGAGCAGGAACTCGATGCCCGGCCCGAGCTGGCCAAGGCACTGGAGCAGGCACTCTCGCGCCGCAGCGGGGAGTCGTACTGGCGCTCCGCGCACGATCACCTCTACGGTCTCGAATTGGCCGACCTGGGGCAGGGAAGGCCCTCCATGGCGCGGGTCTTCGGCTACTGGGACCGCTACGAGCCGCGGCCACCGGAACACGAGATCGATGCCGATCTCTTCGCCTTTTGTGTGTGGATGGCCGAGATCGCCCCCGGCATGGACCCTGCGGATGTGCGCACGGTGGCCGAGCGCGCGGGCGTGCCTACGGGTTGGCCGCAGGGTGCAATCCTGCAGGCGCCGCTGGCGGGCTGGGAGGGCCTGGGTGACTTCCACGCAACACCCCGCCACACGGTGATCGAGGGGCTGCGCATCGTCTGGGTGGAGCAGGGCACGGGCGAGACGGTGATCCTGCTGCACGGCGATGCCGCTTGGGGTTACCAGCACCGTCACCTCCTGCGCCTTCTTGCGCCGCGGTTCAACGTCGTGGTGCCGGATCTACCCGGCTTCGGGCGCTCGGACCGGCCGATTGCGGCCAACGCTTTCACGCTGCGCTCGCTCGGACGCTGGCTGCGCAAGTTCGTGCTTGCCCTGGGGCGCCACAAAGTGACGCTGGTGGCCCAGGACCTCGCCGCGCTCCCTGCCGTGCGCGTCGCGGCGCAACTGCCGGGTCAGGTTGCACGGGTGGCCCTCCTCAGCCCGCTGTTGCCGGGTTGCACCGATCGACAATTCTTGCAGTGGCGCCGCGCCGCGCAGCGAACCCCGCCGCACCAAGCCTTGCCGCTACTGCTCGATCGCCTGGGCCTGCCGGCACAGGACTTCATCGGGGCTGCCGCCTACCGCGCCCCCTTTCCGACGGCGGACCATTTGCGCTGTGCCCTGCGCTTTCCTACACTCTTGCCCTTGCGGCAGGACGCGCCGGGCGCCGCGCACCAGCAGCATGCCCTGGAGGCCCTGTCGGAACGCTCCCTGCCCCTTCTCCTGCTCCTTGGGCAGGAACAGCCCACCGCGGGGCCGGGCCTCGGCTCCGCCTGGGCCACGCAGTCGGTGCAAGGCGGTGGGGGCAACCTCGCGGAACAGGCGCCGCAGGCGCTGGCTTCGGCCCTCACATCCTGGCTGAGCCACTCCTGAAGCAGCAGGCACGCCTTTTGCTGAATAGTCCCATGACGGCGCAGCCCAGAGACAGTAAGCGGGTTCTGCCCGGTCATCGAACAAAGGCCCTCAACGAGGGGCGGAGACCTGCCGAAAGGCGATAGAGGTTCGAGCCGGGTAAACGGTTGCAGTTATCAGTGCTGCTTTGCTAGCGGGAAAGGCGCCAGCCCTAACGGGGTCTTGGCGCTTTTTTATGGCCCATGCCAAGGTCGGGCCAGTCTTGAACGCAGCAGGGGACTCGATCTCCTCGACGCGGAGTCTTGCTTGGCCCAGCGCGGGATACACCTTCCAGAAGCGACCAGCCCCACGAAAAGCAGTTGGCCCCGAGTCGATTCCCGCACCTGCATCCTAACCGTTGAGCCAGCGGCGTTCTTGCTCAACGGGTCAGGGTACGCAGTACCGAGCGAAGCGGGTTGGCCGCGAAGTGCTGCTTCCACGGCCGCGGCGTCAGTTCCGCGACCCGTGATGCGGGGTGGTCTCCGACCCGCTGCAGCACGTCGAGCAGATAGATGTACGGATCGATGTCGTGCAGGCGGCAGGTCACCAGGAGGCTTTGCACGATCCCCACGTGTGTGGCGCCGAGTTCGGTCCAGGCGAACAACCAATTTGCGACCCATGGGTATCGCCTGCAAGGCGCGCGCTCTAGGTGGTTCGTGTCCACTGCCACATCCGGGTCGGTGAGGAACACCTCCGGCGCGGCGCGCCGCGTGCGGGCATAGGCCAGCGCTTGGGCCATCGGGTTACTCGGCCGCAGTCCCTGGTATAAGCGGCTACCGGAATCCGCGTAAATCTGGCTTTCTACGCGCAAAGTCGCCGGGATGGTGATTCCGGAACAGTCAGGTTGCTGAACGGGATGGGTGCGTAGGGCGCGTAAGGTCGAGCGGATCGTTGCAACTGTTGGGTCGCAAGTTATTTCGCTGGGCCAGCGGCTTTTTGTCTCGGTTTCATTCCACGGAAAATCTGACCGTCTAGTGAAATATTGTGGGCCCTCAGGGTCGGTCTGGTTCAGCAGGGTGTCGGTGAAGTGCCCCCTTTCGCTCCGATCTTGCCACCACAGCTCCGCAGTGCCCCTGCAGAGCATTGCGCCCTCGACTTGGGTGAAGGCGGCCCGGCGACCCCCAGCGCTGGTGTAGGCGACCCTAGCCGGGGGCATTGCGCAACACCGTGGATATCTTCCTGCGGTTCGGCATGAGACACGCGCTGCGGAATAAAGTGAGCCCCAACAAGGACACCCTCGAAAAGCTGCCGGTGTGGCCGAACAGCCGCATCGACGAACTCCTGCCGCTTACGCCGGCCGAAGCCAACCTGATCCCGATCGTCGCCGCAAGCTGCCTTGGCTGGACGCTTACGGTGCGCGCCCCTATCCGGAAGGAACCGGTTAGGGTGCCGGCGTGATGGTCGTGACGGCGTACCGCAGCTCCGCGGGGGGAACGATCCGTGGGTAACTCTGGACAGTGCCTTGAGGCTTGCGTCCCGCCTGCCCAGATGACGACCCGGATGATGAACCCACCCCTTGAAGGCGCTTGGCTTACGCGGGTATGACATCTTTTCCGCCAGTACCGGATCCTCCCGTTGCCATACAACATCACAGATTGGGCGAACGGCCCTGGCTGGCGTGCTCCAACGCCAAAGTCACACAGGGCGCACCAACGCAACGATTCCCCAGGGGCAATTGCGGCGCGGCCTGGACGCGCTAGAATCACGGCCTTGAGTCTGTCGGAGTGACACCCGTGTCAGAGATCCTGGCCGCGGCCCGGTTCATCCACGAGCACCGCCGTGCCCTTCGCCGCCTGCCGCTTCTCGATGCTGCGTTGCGGCCCCGCGATGAGCCTGAGGCCTACGCGGTGCAAGAGGTACTGCATGATCTTTTGGCGCTCGCCGACGAGGGCAAGCAGGCCGGGCACAAGATTGGCTGCACCACCCCGGTCATGCAAGCCTTCCTGGGCATCGCCAATCCCTGCGCTGGGGGCGTGCTCGACCGGGACGTGCATCACAGCCCCGCCCTGTTGCGCTACGGCGACTACGTGCGCGTGGGCGTCGAGTGTGAGATCGCCGTCCTGCTGGAAGCCGACCTGCCCGCCGAAGGAGCCCCCTACGACCGCGACTCCGTGGCAAGCGCCGTGGGGGCCTGCACGCCCGCCCTGGAACTGGTCGACGATCGCTATATGAATTACGCAGAGTTCGACACGCCGACGCTTATCGCTGACGATTTCTTCGCTTGTGGCTGCGTGCTCGGAGAACCGGTGCGCCCGTGGCGGGCGTTGGATCTTCCCTCCGTGGTGGGGATCACGACCATCAACGCCGCAGAGGTGGGTCGCGGGCGCGGGGCGGACGTCATGGGGCATCCCTTCACAGCGCTGGCGTGGCTCGCCAACCAACTGGCCGCCCGCGGCCAGAGCCTGCGCGGCGGACAGTTCGTGCTCACCGGCAGCATCGTGGCAACGCAGTGGGTGGCGCCGGGCGACCATGTGGTCGCTCGGATTCAAGGCTTGGGGCAGGTAGAAGCTCGGTTCGAGGGCTAGTTTTCGGGGCTGGTTTCCGTTGACAGCGTGTCGCCCCGGCCTTAGCCTAAAAGCTGCCGCCGCCGGGTCCAGACATTCGGCGCAAGGCACGCCGTGGCACTGCACCACGGCAGCAACCGTGGCAGAAAAGGGGGCGCAGCATGATCACCGACCAGGACGTTTCCTTCTACCGGGAGCAGGGCTATCTTTGCGTGGAGGGTGTCGCCGACGCGCAGACGCTGCGGCGGATGCGTGAGGTGATCGCCCAATTGACCGCTGCAGCGGCCGAGGTGGCGAGCCACAACGACGTCTATGATCTGGAGCCTACCCATACCCGCGCCGAACCCCGGGTACGCCGCATCAAGAAGCCGCACCTGCTCGACGCGGTGTTTTGGGAATTCGCCCGCAGCGACGCCCTGCTCGGCGTGCTGCGCCGCTTGTTAGGCAATGACAACCTGCGCCTGCACGGTTCCAAACTGAACATCAAGGCGCCACACTACGGATCCTCCGTCGAGTGGCACCAGGACTGGGGCTTCTATCCGCACACCAACGACGACCTCCTGGCCGTCGGGCTGATGCTCGACGACGTGGAAGCCGACAACGGCCCCATGCTCGTGCTGCCGAGAACCCACCGCGGCGTGATCTACGACCATCACGCCGAGGGACGCTTCTGCGGTGCCATGGATCCGGTGGGCTGCGCACTGGACTTCTCGAGGGCCGTGCCCGTCACTGGCCCTGCGGGCTCCTGTTCGTTCCATCACGTCCGCCTGGTGCATGGATCGGCGCAGAACACCTCGCCCAAGCCCCGCCAGCTGATGCTCTACGAAGCAGGGGCGGCTGACGCCTGGCCGTTGGTGAATTTCACGCATCTCGAGGAGTTCAACTCCCGCATGCTCTGCGGTGAGCCGACAGGGGAACCGCGCCTTGAGCGCGTACCCGTGCGGATGCCCCTGCCGCCGGCGCTGAACCAGGGCTCGATCTACGAGAATCAGACCTCGGCGGCACGCCGCTACTTCGACCGCAAGGACGAGCGCGCCGCCTGAGCCACCGGGTGTGCCTGCCTTAGGAGAGTCCGCGATGACCGACGCTTCCCGCCGCGAGGCGGTCATGGGCCTGGGCGCCCTGGCCCTTGCCGGCGCGCTGCCTGCCAGTGCCGCGCCGAGCACCACCCTGCGTTACACGCCCGAGCCCGGTGCCAAGCTGAAGCTCATGCGCTGGCGCCGCTTCGTCCAGGGCGATGAGGACCAGTTCTTGGCCAATCTGCGTAAATTCACTCAGCTCACCGGGGTGGAGGTTCAGGTAACCAACGAGGGCTTCGAGGACGTGCGGCCCAAGGTGGCACTGGCCGCCAACATCGGCAGCGGCCCAGACATCGCTTTGGGTTTCATGGAAGACCCGCACTTCGTGGCGGACCGCTTGCTCGACCTCACCGACTTGGCTGACTACCTGGGCGGCAAGTACGGCGGTTGGTACGACACCCCTAAGCGCTACGGGATCGCTACCGCCGGGCCGCGCAAGGGGCGCTGGATCGGTTTGCCCATGGCCGTGTTGGGTGCCCTGGTGAACTACCGCGTCTCCTGGGTGCGCGAGGCGGGCTTCGAGACATTCCCCACCAGCACCGGGGACTTCCTGAAGCTGGCACGCGCGCTGGCCCGTAACGGTCACCCGCCGGGTTTTGCGCTGAGCCACGCCACGGGCGACTCCGAGACCTGGATGCACTGCCTGCTCTGGGGCCACGGGGCCCGCTTGGTGGACGAGCACAACAACGTGGTCATCAACAGTCCGGAGACCGTCGCGGCCATCGAGTACGTGCGGGAACTGGCGAAGACTTTTATCGACGGGGTGTTCTCCTGGAGCGGCGTGTCCAATAACAATGCCTTTCTGGAGGGGAAGATATCCTGCACCTCCAACGGCATCTCCATCTACTACGCCGCGCAGCATTCCACGGATCCCAAGGTCCGCGCCGTGGCCGAGGACATGAATCACGCGGCCTTGCCGGTGGGGCCCGTAGGGCACCCCACGGAGTTGCACCTGCTCACCCAGGCCATGGTGTTCTCGCACACGCGCTACCCGAACGCCGCGCGCGAACTGCTGCGCTTCCTCTTCGAGCGCGAGCAGTACGACCCCTGGGTGACGGCCTCTAGCGGTTATGCCAGCGCGCCACTAAAGGCTTTCACCAATAATCCGGTGTGGACCAATGACCCCAAGCACCTGCCCTACAGGGACTGTGCCGCGCGCATGCTGTGGAGCGGTTACGCGGGCGACGTGGGGCATGCCTCCGCGGGGGTGCTGGCGGACTGGATCATCGTGGATATGTTCGCGCAGGCGGTGGCCGGGCAGAAGACCCCTGCACAGGCGGCCGCCGAGGCGGACAAGCGCGCCCGCCGGCACTACCGCGGCTGAGCCCGCGGGGCACGGCCAGAACTGGCTAAAGCTTCTCGCTCGCACTCCAGCGGGCCATGAGCGCGTTCGACGGCAGGGCTTCGTCCACGAGCTTGCGAGCCGTTTCCTGGCCCGCCACCGGCAGGCCCTTGGGGTCGAGCAGCCCGATCTGGACCAATACCGAGGCTTGGTCCCAGTAGATGTGCTCGTGGTAGATCTTTTCACCGCGGAATTTCACGATGGCCACGAGCGGGATCTCCACATACTTTCCCGTGGGTGCGATCCCCGGAAGCATCCAGTCGATTTCGATGTCGTGGGTAAAACAGAAGAGCATCTCGTCGACCACCTGGCTCGCACCAATCGTGCGAGAGATGGGCACCAAGCGCGTATCGGCGGGCGTGGTGGGGATGAAATGGTGCCGGTAGAAGCGAGCGAGATTCTTGTGCCCCACTCCCCCAGTGAGCGTCGGGATGTGGTTGACGTAGGGTTCAGCCACCATGGTGGCCATGGTGGCGTCCACGTCCCGGTGCGCGAACTCGTTGGCGGTGTGGGCGTCCCACAGGGTGGACAGGTCATAGACCGGTCCCAGCACCTCGCGGAACAGGGCGACGGAGCGCTCGTGCGCCATGAGCGCCGAGGGCTTGTGGAAATGGTCGCCGCCGGTGCGGGCAAAGGCGTGGTCAACACCCGGGTAGACGTGGATGGAGACATGGGCATTGTCGGCGAAGGCGGCTTGGATGGTCGCCACCGATGCAGCGGGCACGAACTTGTCCTCGGAGGCGAAATGCAGCACCAGGGGGCAGGCGATGGGCTCCTGCAGGCTCGCCTCGATGCCGACACCGTAGTAGCCCACGGCGCAGTCCACTCCGGACCGCGCGGCGGCCAGGTAGGCCAGTTTGCCGCCCAGGCAGAATCCCAGAGCGCCGACGCCACCGGTGACCGCGGCCTGCGCGCGCAGGTTGCGCACGGCTGCCGTGATGTCCTCCACGCCCTTGTTCATGTCGAAACGCTGGAAGAAGCCGAAGGCGCGCGCCCAGTCCGCTTCCGTGTAACCCAGGTCCACGTCCTTTTCCAGGCGCCAGAAGAGATCGGGCGCGAGTACGACGTACCCCTCTTCGGCGTAGTAGTCGGCGACCTCGCGCACGTAGGCGTTGATCCCAAAAATTTCCTGGCACAGCACGATACCGGGCCCCGTACCGCTCGCGGGCAGAGCCAAATAACCCCGGAACTTGCCTCCGTCCAGGGCGTCGATTTCGATCCATTGTCCCGCCATGTCGCCTTGCTCCCGAAAAGACGTTTGCCTTCGCCGCAGGCGCGCCTTGCGGCCGCGACGATCCTGGGAGCGGACTCTTACACGCGCTCCGCGCGGGTGTCAATGCGCCCGCCGGGGGGCTCGATTCGCGTCCGTCCCGCCTCCGCTTCGCGCAGCGGGGCGCAGGGCTTCAGGCTGGCATGGCAACGTCGTGTGAGTTCCTGATAGGTCCGCGTGCCCTCGGCTTTCCAGGCCAACTCCTCCTCGGTGAGTTCCCGCAGGACGCGCGCCGGCAGGCCCGCGGCCCGCGGCCCGTGTGCGAGCAGGGATTTCCATGCCGGCCTTCACGAAGGCACGAGCGGCGACGATGGCACCCTCGCCCACCACCGCCGGGTCCATCACCACGGCATGCATGCCCACGAGTGCGTTGCGCCGGATGCGGCAGCCGTGCGGAACTGCGCCGTGGCCGATGTGCCCGAGGACCTGCACCACGGTGTCGGTTCCCGGGAATCCGTGCAGGGTTCAGTTGTCCTGTTGATTTATTTGATCGGTTGTGTGTATCGGTCGTCTTCCCTGGGCCGCAGGATAGGCTGAAATCCGCGGCCCCGAGAGCCCAGCGGGCCGTCAGCTCGCGCCGCGGCTAGAGTTCCTCCGGGGCAATGACCTGTTGATTCGACAACTGATGGCTTCTGCCGCGCATCAGGGCAATCAGCGTGCCCTCCTGGTTGTGCACCATCACGTCGTAGTGGCCTGTGCGGCCGTGCAGGGAGACTTCCCGGGCGGCGGCCACCAGCCGGTCGCCGGGCCGTCCCGGGGCGACGAACTCGATGGCGAGTCCAGCGGCCACCGTGGCGGCGTTTCGGCTGTTGCAGGCATAGGCGAAGGCGGAGTCCGCCAGGGTGGTGATGTAGCCGCCGTGGCAAACGCCGTGGCCGTTGAGCATGTGGGACTGCACCGTCATGGCGAGCCGGGCTTGCCCGGGCGCGACGAACTCGATCGTGGCGCCCAGGCTTCGCGTGGCGGCGTCCGCACGGAACAGTGCCTCGGCCACGCGGGTGGCCAGTTGCTGGGGATCGCTCATTGCGCGGGGCTCCGGACGCGGGGGAGGCACAGCATAGCGCCACGCGCCTGGCCATGCCCAACGCGCCCCGGCTCGGCTAAACTGCTGCCCTGAGCCGACACGTCCGACCCTGGGGAGAGACCCATCATGATGACCGAGCGCCAGCGAAGGTTCCGGGACACCTATCTTGCCAACATCAGTCCCTGGTACCACGGACTGCTGCACGTGGCCGTGCTCTACGGGGCCGGCCTCGGGGCCATCGCCTGGTGCCTCTCGAGGCTGCAGGGCGCGACCTGGGAATGGCTACTGGTGTTGCCTGTGGCACTGGCCGGCAACTTCGCCGAATGGGGCATGCACCTCTACATCATGCACCGACTGCGCGATGTCTTTGCCCTGCGCGCCATCTACGATCGTCACACCCGTCAGCACCATCAGTACTTCACCGACAACGACGTGACCATCTCCTCGGTGCGCGAGTTTCGGATTGTGTTCTTCCCCTGGCGGGTCCTCGCGGTGTTGTGCATGCTGGGCGGCGCGGCAGGCTTGCTCCTGGGCGCGGTCTTCGGCCCCAATGCGGGCTACATCACGTTCATCACCATGATCGGGCACTACGTCGTGTACGAGACTTTCCACCTCTGCTGCCACGTCCGCGAGAATTGGTTCGTGCGCTGCGTGCCCTTCATCAACACGATCCGGCGCCACCACGCCGCCCACCACAACCTAGGGATCATGATGCATCTGAACATGAACCTGACTTTTCCCATTGCCGACTGGATCATGAACACCAGCGACCTGGACCGGGGTCTGTGGGGGCACCTCATCAACGGCTATGACGAAACCCACCAAAAGGCCGAGCTGCGCCCGCTGATGGCAAAGTTCCGCACCAGCGCGGCGCAGGAGGAGCGCGTGAGCCTGGAAGGTCCGCGTCTCACCGAGCAGGAACTGCACGCGCTGGCCCAGGCCGGTCGCGTGATCTGAACCTCGCCGCAGGGCGCCATGGGGGGGCATCGGGCTAAGCGCCAATGTGCCTGATTCCTGTCCCGATCACCCCTGCAGCGCTTCACCCCGCGTCCCGCGCTTGACACCGCAGCGCGCTAAAAATTAAGCTCACTGTCAGGACGGCCGCCAAGCACGTGCGGCACGGGAGAGGGCGATGAAGGGTGCGTGGTGGTGGCTGGCGGCCGTGCTGGTGCCTTTACTGGCACAGGCAGGACCGACGGAGGACATGAAGGCGCTCCTGGAGTCGGGGAAGCCGGCAGAGGCCTATCAGGCGGGTTTGGCGGCGAGCGAGCACCTGGGGGAGCCGGCCTTTGATTTCTATTTCGGGGTCGCTGCCGTCGATGCGGGGCACCCGGGTGAGGGCGTGCTGGCCCTCGAGCGCAGTGTTTTGGCGACACCAGAGCGCCTGGACATCCGGCTGGAACTGGCCCGCGCGTACTTTGTGGCGGGCGATGACCTGCGCGCGGGCGAGGAGTTTGACACGGTGCTCCGGGCCAACCCGCCGCCGGCGGTGCGAGCCAACATCGCACGCTTCACCGATGCTCTGCGCGAGCGCAGTGCACGCTACAAGGACCAGATCACCGGTTGGGTCGAGGTGGGTTACGGCTACGACAGCAATGTCAACGCTGCCCCCGGCGGTGACACGATCAACTTGGCCGGTTTCGGCAACGTCCTGCTGGGGTCGAAGAGCGTCAAGCAGAGCGCCGGGTTCGCCCACTTAGCCGGAGGCGCAGGGCTGAGCCACCCAGTGTCGCCAGGATGGACGCTATTCGGCACGGCGACCGGCGACGCTAAGCTGAACGAGGCCTACCACAGCACGGACCAGTCCAATGCCGCGCTCGCCGCGGGGGTGGCGCACACCCGGGAGGCGGACCTCTACCGGCTGACCGCGTCCTTTTCTCAGCTTTGGGTGGACGACCAGCGCTTTCGCACGAGTGGCGGGGTCACGGGCGAGTGGCAGCGGGCGTTGGACGGGCGCAGTTCGATCTCCGCTTACGCGCAGTGGGCCCAGTTGATCTACCGCGACCTGACCATCAATGACCAGGCCGCCATCAACAGCCCGCGCGATTCGGCCCTCTACACGGCGGGCTTCACCTGGCGGCGCCTGCTTTGGGGTGGCTGGGAGCCGACGGTCCGCGCTGGCGCGAACATCGGACAGGAAGCAAACCGCAGCGGCATCGACGGCTTCTCCCGGACGCTGCTGGGCGCGCAGACGGGGCTCAGCCTTATCCCGCGGCCCCGCTGGCAGGCGAACCTCGGGCTGGTCTACCAGAACAGTCGCTATCACGCCGCCGACCCGGCCACCGCCGGGCTGACGACGCGCAATGACGACTACTACGGTTGGGATGTAAGCCTAGCCTACGCTTGGTCGAAGAACACCAGCGTGCGGTTCGAACTGGCGGGGCTGCGCAATAGTTCCAACATTTCGCTCTACGACTACGGAAGACTGGTGGGCGCGGTTAAACTGCGCTACGAGTTCAAATGATCATCGACCGTTCCTGGGCGCCGCACCCCCCGCGTGCGGCCCTTGCTGGGGGAAGCGCCATGCGCCTGCTCGTTGTGCTGGGACTTGTGCTGCTGGGCGCGGCGCCCGCGGCCGCCGAGGTGGCGGGCCGGGTGCTCATCGCCGCGGGCGAGGTGAATGCCAGCCGCGGCGGGTTGCGCGTGCCCCTCGCCAACGGCAGCGCGGTGGAGGACGCCGACGTGCTACGTACCGGGCCGGGTAGCAGCCTGCAGGTGCGCTTCACGGACGGGGCGGTGGTCTCGCTGCGCGAGAAGAGCGAATTCGCCATCGAGGAGTACCGTTTCGCCAGCGGCAACAGCACTGGCCGGGCCTTCTTCCGCCTGCTGAAGGGCGGACTGCGCACGGTCACGGGGCTCATCGGCCGTCGCCAGCATGAGGACTATGCGATCCGCACCATCACCGCCACGGTGGGCATCCGCGGGACCCACTTCACGCTGGTGTCCTGTGCCGAGGGCAGTTGCCTCAAGGCCGATGGCACTCCGGCGCGCGACGGCCTCTACGGGCAAGTGCATGAGGGGGCGGTCGCAGCAACGACCGACCGGGAATACCGGTTCAGCCGTGGCGAAACCTTCCTGGCGCCGGCTATCGGTGCGCCAGCGCAGCGCCTGCTCGGCCCCTTGCCGTTCCTGTCCGGGCACCTGGAGGGTCAGGGGCGGAGCACCGGCCGGATCGCGAGCCCCGGCGCCGCCGTTAGCCCCGCAGCCCAAGCCGGCGGCACGAGCACCGGCGCTGCTGTCAGTCCTGCGGCCCAAACTGGCGGCACGAGCACCGGCAACACCGGCAGCGCCAGCAACGTGGGAGCGGGGGGAGGCGTTGCCGGTGCCGCCATCAGTTCGGGCATCGATTCTGGCGTGCAGCCCCTAGCGGGCAGTGTCACGGATCTCCTTCCCTACAGCATTACCCAGAACCTCACCACGGGGCTAATCTCCAACCTGTTGCCCCCCGCCAACAGGTACGTCGTGGCCTACTTGTACGGCGGCAGCAGTTTCGACGTGTCCTTCGATCACAACGGTGTGCTGGGGACCTTCAACGCGGCCAACCAACTCCTCTCCTACGGCAGCACCGGAACCTATCCCGCGGGCAGTCTGCTCGGCGCAACCATATTGGATTCCGGCAGTTTCCTCACCGCCGACGGTACACTCTTCACCTACGGACGCTGGTCTGGAAACTTCCAGGTCACGACTAGCGACGGGACGAATTACGCCGGCTTGCCAGGCCTCCTGTTCGGCACCGCCAACGTCGTCCCCAACATGGCAAAGCCCACCGGCGGCACGGCGACCTACACCTACCGTGGCGGTCCCAGCGTGATCGATGCCGCGGGAAACCTGGGCAGCATCACCAGTAGTTCTGCCCAGATCGATTTCGGTGCGGCCAGCCTATCGGTTTCGCTCGGCGTGCACTTCGGGAACGTGAGCGGGCAGGCGGCCACCTTCGCCCTGACCGGCAGCGGTAACCTGTACTCAAGCACCGGGCCTTACGTGAGCGGCAGCCTCACGGGCAGTTGCAGCGGTGCGGCCTGCGGCTCCAATTCGGCCAGCGGGGTCTTCTACGGCGGAGCAACGGGCCATGTACTAGGCGTCGAGGGATTGGTCCTTAGCGGTGGGTTCTTCGGGACCTCCGCGGGTCATGCGATCTTCCTCGCCGGCTATGAGGCCACGGCCCTGTCGGGCATTACCTTCGGGGCCTCCATTGCGGGCCAGGTCGGGCTCTTCGCTTGGAGCGACGTGGGGACGGGGCTGCACAGCTTCGCGCCCATCTTTACGCCGCTCGGCGCGTTGACCATCAATGGGTCGGGTGTCGTCACTGCTTACTCGCTCAGCACGGTAACGGGCACCCTGGGCGGCGGCACGGCCCTCGACACGGGGAGTGTCGGGACGGTGGATAGCAGCCTGATCAACTGGGGGCGTTGGGCCGGGGCTGGCGTAACCGTGTCGAACGGTTCCCAGACGGTGCACGGGCCCAGCAGTGGCGTGCCCTACAGCTATGGCGCCATCACCAGCAGTCTGCCACCGAGCGGCAGCTTTACCTACAGCCTCGCGGGCGCTCCCAGCCCGGTCACCGCCGCCGGCGTGAGTGGGGTCTTCACCAGCGGATCCTACGCGGTGGACTTCAGCGCGCGCACGCTCGCGGTGGCCACTCCGCTGACCCTGAGCATGGGCGCTTCGACCTACTCACTGACGTCCTGCGTGGCTGCCTGCACCTTCTCCACCGCCCGGTTCACCACCGTGCTTGGCGGTGGGTGCATTGGCGGCGCCTGCGGCGGGGGCATGGCGCTCACCGCGGCGACCAGCAATGCCTTCGTCGGGCCGCAGGCCGGTGGTCTCATTTCCTCGGGGGTGATCATCCCCTCGGCTGGAGCAAGCCCCGTGGTGTTCAGCGGCGCCTTCAAGCGTTGACGCCCCGCGCGCCCGAGCGGCCGCGCCCTTGACAAGCCGCGCTCGCAACGCCTAGATTCGACGCCTTGCCGGTTGACCGCGACGGCGGGGCGATGCCCTCGGGGTGATCCCCCCGGCCCCGCATCGCCCCGGCCCCCCATAAAGTTTCCTCTGGAGGAATCCGATCCCATGATCCCCTATACCCGGCGCCGCTTCCTATCGACTGCGGGTACCGCGGTGGCCTCACCCCTGGCGCTCGGCCCCCTGGGGCTGGGCTTTGGCAGCGCCGCCTTCGCCGAGGACGCCAAGGTCCTGAACATTGCCTACAACGTGGCGCTGCCCTCCTGGGATCCCACCACGGGCCCGTCGGCGGTGAATCCGACCATCCAGTCGATCTACAAGGCTGTGTTCGACAACTACATCGACCAGAACCCGGACTTGTCTTTCCGGCCGGGGATCATCACCCAATGGGGCTGGAGTACGGATAAGACCAAGGTGCACCTGACGGTGCGCAGTGGTGCGTTCTGGCACGACGGTTCGCCGCTGACGCCCCAGGATGTGGTCTGGTCTTTGACCCGTGCGGGCGACCCCAAGAGCGGGAACCCCATCCAGTTTGTCTGGGGCAAGATCGGCAACTTCAAGGTTGACGGCCAAGTCATCACCGCGGACGTTAAAGAGTTCGAACCGGCGCTTTTCAAGTGGATGGCATTCCTCACGGGTTACGTCCTGCCGCAGAAGGCTTACACCGCAGCCGGCGCCGAGGGATTCGAGGCAAAGCCTATCGGCTCCGGGCCCTACATGGTCGACAAATTCGAGCGCAACGCCTTCATCCGACTAAAGGCGTTCCCAAAATATTGGGGCCCCAAGCCCGCCTTCGAGACGGTGGTCTTCAAATTGGTGCCCGATGCCGCCAGCCGGGTGGCTGAACTGGAGAGCGGGTCTTCGGACCTCACCCTGGAAATCCCCTTCGAGGAATTTGAGCGGCTTAGCAAGAAGGTGGGCCTCACCGGGGTGGCGCACCCGGTGTCCGACATCGGCATGATTTTTCTGACGAACCGTGACGTGATGCTCGACAAGAACGTGCGTCAGGCCCTGGTCCATGCCGTGGACAAAAAGGCTATCGCCGAGCGCCTGTTGAAGGGCTATGCCATTCCCATCGACACGCTGGAGGCACCGCAGTACGCGGCCTTCGATGCGGGGATCAAGGTCCGCCACGATCCGGCGCTGGCCCGGTCGCTACTCGCGAAGGCCGGATTTACGCCGGAGAAACCCCTGCGCTTCACCGTGCAGACCACTCGCGGCTTCAAGCCGAAGGACTACGAGATGATGCAGGCGGTGGTTGGCATGTGGCGCAAGGTCGGCGCCGAGGCCACCATCGAGGTCTACGAGATCGCCAAGCACTACGAACTGCGCGCCCGTCACGAACTCGCCCCGGCGGCCTTCTACAACTGGGGCAACTCCATCGGCGATCCGTCCACTTCCACCGGCTTCGCCATGTTCGGCCCCTCGCCGCACTCGGCCTGGAAGACCGAAGACTTGGACAAGCAAATCGGCCCGCTCTGGGGGGAGAAGGATGAGACCAAGCGCTTGGCCGGCTACAAGGCGGTGGACCGCTATATCGCCGAGCAGGCCTTGGTGCTGCCGCTCGTGCAGTACAAGCAGCCGGTGGTGCACAAGAGCAACCTGAAGTTCACGCCGCACACGGCCGGCTTCATCCTGCCGCAGAACGTCCGGCCCGCCTAATGGGTCGTGCCTAAAGGGCCATCAAAGGCCGCCAGTTCGCGCTGGCGGCCCTATTCCCGGACTCCCCCCGATGCCCCGATCCTACGTCCTGCAGCGCCTGCTGTGGGCGCTGCCCACCTTGTTTGGCTTGGCTCTGGTGGTGTTCGTGCTCCTGCGCGTGGTGCCCGGCGATCCCATCGCATTGATGCTGCCCCCAGGGGCACGCAGCGAAGACATTGCGCGCCTGCGCCACGTCTACGGCCTGGACGCCTCCATCGGCGTGCAATTCTGGAACTGGCTGGGGCAACTGGCGCGTGCCGACCTGGGTAATTCCATCAGTCTGCGCCAGGGGGTCGCGTCCCTGGTGCTGGGCAAACTGCCCGCCACCCTGGAACTCGTCGCACTTGCCATGGCGCTGGCAGTGTCCTTAGGCCTGGGTCTCGGGCTGGCGGCGACGCATTTCCGCGGATGCACCCTCGAGGCCCTGGGCGATGGGGTTGCCGGGCTCCTGCTGGCGGTGCCGGACTTCCTCTGGGCCCTGGTGTTGATTCTATTCCTGGGGGTGCTGCACCCGGTTCTGCCCGTGTCCGGGCGCCTCGATCCGGGCATCAGCTTCGAGCCCGCCACCGGGTTCTTTTTAGTGGAAGCGCTCCTGCGTGGGCGCTTGGATGTGGCAGCGGATCTGCTCCGGCACCTGTTGCTGCCCGCGCTGGCCTTGGCGTTGCCTCTGGCCGGGGCGCTCAGCCGGGTGTTGAAGGCGTCGCTGCAATCGGCGCTGGAAGCGGACTACGTCATGCTTGCCAGGGTCAAGGGTTATGCGCCCTTGCCACTGCTGCTCAAGGTGGCGCTGCCCAACGCGCTCATCCCAACGGTCACGCTCACGGGAGTGCAGTTCACCTTCCTGGTGGGGGGTAGCGTCCTCATCGAATACCTCTTCGCCTATCCGGGCATCGGGAACTTGGCGCTCGGCGCCGTGCTGCAGCGTGACCTGCCGCTGATCCAGGGCTTGATCCTGTCCTTCGGGGTGCTCTTCCTGGCGACCAACATCGCGGTGGACCTGCTGGTGGGCTGGCTCGATCCGCGGGTAAGGCACGGATGAAACGAACCTTCAACCCCCGCTTGCTTCTCGGGTGTGGTGTCCTGATCGTCCTGCTGCTGAGCGCGGCCTCAGCCGGCTGGCTCGCGCCGCACGACCCCCTGGAGCAGGACCTCATCAACACGCTGCTGGGGCCGGCCTGGTCCGGCGGTGAACGGGGCTTCCTCTTTGGCACCGACAGCCTGGGCCGAGACATCCTTTCTCGGCTGCTCTACGGGTCGCGGGTCGCGCTGCTGGTGGCACTGGTGGCGGCCACTCTGGCGGCCGCTCTGGGCACTGGCCTGGGCCTCCTGGCGGGGTATTTCGGTGGGCGTTTGGACATGTTTATCTCGCGGCTGGTGGACCTGTGGATGAGTTTCCCGCCGGTACTCCTGTCCATCGTGCTGGCGGCCGTGCTGAGCCCGGGGCTGGGAACAGTTATCGTCGCCATCGTGGTGATCGACTGGACGCGGTTCTGTCGCGTCGTGCGTGCCGAGGTCCTGGTGCAGCGAGAGCAGGACTACGTGGCGAGCGCTCTGACCCTGGGTCTGTCGCCGATGCAGATCCTGCGCCAGGAGGTGCTGCCCAACGTTCTGCCGCTCCTCCTCACACTATTCACCTTGGAGATGGGCATTGCCATCGTGGTGGAGACCATCCTAAGCTTCGTCGGCCTCAGCGTGGCGAGCGGCGCGCCCACTTGGGGTGGCATGATCGCCGAGGGGCGCCAGTACGTGAACCAGGCGCCGTGGCTCATGGGGCTGCCGGTGGTCTGCGTGCTGGTGTGCGTCATTGGTTTGAACGCCCTGGGCGAGGGCCTGCGCCAGGCCCTCGACCCGCTGCGCGCGCGATGAAGCCGCTGCTGGAAGTGCGCGATCTGTGCATGACGCTCGCTGGCCGCCCGGTGCTGCGCGGGCTGAGCTTGGCGGTTGAAGAGGGCCGTGTGCACGGCCTTGTGGGTGAGTCCGGTGCGGGCAAGACCATGCTGAGCCGGGTGGTCCTGGGTACTTTGCCCCAGGGCGCGAGGGTGGTTGGCGGAAGCGTGCGCCTCGGCGGCGAGGATCTGCTGGGCATGGCGGAACCGCGGCGAAGGCAGCTTTTGGGGCGCCATCTGGCGCTGATTCCGCAGAACCCCATGACGGCCTTGAACCCCGTGCTCAGAGTGGGTGCACAAGTGGTCGACGTGTTGCAGATGCACCTAGGGTTGCGCGCGGAAGCGGCCCGGGCGCGTGCGCTGGAACTCCTCGAGTCGGTGCACCTTCGCGAGCCCGACCGGGTGCTGCGGCGCTACCCGCATGAGCTCTCCGGCGGCATGCGCCAGCGCATCCTCATTGCCGTGGCGTTCGCCTGTGAGCCACGCCTGATCCTCGCCGACGAGCCTACCACCGCGCTGGATGTGACGGTGCAGCGGCAGATTCTTCGACTCATCCAGGAATTGCAGCAGCGCTTCCGGACCGGGCTGCTGTTCATTTCCCACGACCTGGGTGTGGTGTCCAAGATCTGTGATCGGGTCACCATCCTGCACGGTGGGACTGTGCTCGAGAGTGGCGCCACGGAGGAACTCTATCGTAGTCCGCGGCATGCCTACACCCGCGCGCTCCTGGCGGCTACGCCCCGCCATGACCGCCCGGCCGAAGCCCTGCATCCGGTGTCGCCTGCCGTGATCGACGCCTTGAAGGCGCGGCACCAAGCCTGGGACCGGGAGCACGGGTTCCCATGAGTCTGCTCTCCGTGCGCGACCTGGGCCTCAGCCTGCCGGACCGCTCGGTGCGATCCCATCGGGGCGCGCCGCGCCGCCTGCAGATCCTGCGGGGTGTGAGCTTCGATTTGGATCTGGGCGAGTCGCTCGGCATCGTCGGTGAGTCGGGATCGGGCAAGACCTCGCTCGGCCGGGCATTGCTGCGGCTCTATGAGCCCACCTCAGGCTCACTGCATTTCGAGGCAGAGGACATCACGCACTGGAGCCAGGCGCGGCTGCGACCGCTGCGCGAGCGGATCCAGATGGTGTTTCAAGATTCGTTGTCGTCGCTAAATCCGCGCCACCGCGTGGAGGATCTCATTGCGCAACCGCTGCTGGCCTTTGGGCGCGCCTCCAGTCGGCAAGCGGCGCGAGCGCAAGCCGTGCATTTGCTCGAACGCGTCGGACTGGAGGCCCGCTTTGCCCGGCGCTACCCCCACGAACTCTCCGGCGGGCAGCGCCAACGGGTGGGGATCGCGCGCGCGATCGCGCTCAAACCCCGGCTCGTCGTGGCCGATGAAGTCGTCTCCGGGCTCGACGTGTCCACACAGGCACAGATTCTCCTGCTGCTACGGGAGTTGAAGGCGCAGGACTCGCTCATCTTCATCTCGCACGACCTGAGCGTCGTCCGCGTGCTCTGCGACCGGGTATTGGTGATGCGAGCGGGCGAAGTGGTGGAATCCGGTTCCTGCCAGCAGGTCTTCGACCGCCCGGCGCATCTCTACACGCGCGAATTGCTGGAATCCGTTCCGCTGCCCGATTACGACCCGGACTGGGTGGGCAAGACCCCGGCCGAGGCCCTCCCGGGATAATCGCGCCATAATGCACCGACCCACTAGCCATCCGATCTGCCGTCCGCGTGCGGCCCAGATCGCCACCCCGCCTAAGGAGACATGACCGTGAGCCTGGAACCGCTATCCCGACTGCATGTCCGCTCCGTGGGATCGCTGCGGCAGCGCGTCGGCGAGGCCGAATGGAGCGTGCGCTGTGACCTCGCTGCGGCCTATCAACTGGCTGCGCGCTTCAAATGGACGGATCTGATCTACACGCATTTCACGGCCCGGGTTCCCGGGACCGAGCAACTGCTCATCAACCCCTATGGGCTGATGTTCGACGAGATCACAGCCTCGAGCCTGGTGAAGATCGACCTCGACGGGGAAATCCTAGAAGACGTGACCGGACTGGGTTTCAATCATGCCGGTTGGGTGATCCACGGCGGCGTACACGGCGCGCGTGCGGATGCGGCGTGTGTCATCCACACGCACACTCGGGCGGGAGTGGCCGTGTCCGCTCAGAAATGCGGCCTACTGCCGCTCAGCCAGCATGCGCTGCGGGTGCACGCCGTATTGACCTACCACGACTCGGAGGGAATTGCCCTCGACGTGGACGAGCGCAGCCGCTTAGCCCGAGACCTGGGACCCACTTCACCCGTGATGATCCTGCGCAACCACGGCCTGCTGTCGGTGGGGCGCAGCGTGGCGGAAGCCTTCAACCTCATGTACTACCTGGACACGGCCTGCCAGATCCAGGTGGACGCCATGGCGGGCGGCCGCGTGGAGGTTTGCGAACTGTCGCCCGAGACGATCGGGAAGGGCTATGGCCAATTCACCGGCCCGGGCGGGGTGGAAGTCGAGAAGGAGTGGACGGCGCTCACGCGCATGCTCCAGCGCAACGGCGTGCAATACCGGAGCTAAGCCCCGGCCTCGGTTCGGGCGGCTAGGCCACTTGAGGCCGGCGCACCGAGGGCCAGGCAGGCGGGAGGGTGGGTACCCCGTGCACGAGGAAGCGGTTCTCACCGCTGCGATATTTCACCGGGACCCCCTGCGTTTTGCAAGCGTTCCGGGAGCGCGCTCGCCGCTGGCCTACACCGCCGTCGTGCGCGAAGTTCGCTTCGGTTTGCTGACGGGGGCGATTGCCTGAATCAAGTCTTGCTGCGGTTCAGCGTATCCGCCCGCCGCCGCATCCACCTGGCGCGGCGACCCTAGTGAGCGGAGCAATGCGCCGTGTGCGGTGGCTCGATGCTAGATCGTGGTGGGCGGTTGCGCCCGGAGATCGAGAACGGGGTGCTTTTTTTGGCCGCGCTATCACCGGTGGATGCCCGGGCGCCGCCGAGGCCGTGCCCAGCCTCATGCCGGTTTTGCGGGTGGGTGGCGCCGGTCCAGCCAGCGCCGGTCCTCGGTCAGAGCGTTTCGTGCCCTCCCGCGCTCGTCCTGATCCAGGAAGGTAGTGAGCGTCATCCTCGTCGAGAGCCGTTCATCGGATAGGAGCCCGTTGGCCAGTCCCGCCCGGATCCATTCACGATCGCGTGGATCGCCGCGGGCATACTTGGACACGGCCGCATCGTGGAGGTCCAGGAAGTAGACTTCGATGGGGCCTTCCAGCGTGCGCCGGACGAGGCGGGACTTCCAGTCGTCCGGGAGCGTTGGCAAGTTCGGAGAAACCGGGTCCAGGAAGTACCCATGGGCTGCCTCGAAGGCACTGCCTTGGCCAAGGGCCTGTGCAAGTTCGAAGATCCGGTCGGGGTCTGCCAGGGTGTAGCAGTCCACATCGACGGACCGTACCATCGTCGCAGGGGCTGGTTGATCATCGGGCAGCCCGAGAGCCGCCAAGCTCCCGACGACCACGAACGCCTCGCTGCCGCAGAGGCGCCGAGCTTCCAGGAAGATTTTACTTAAGTCAGCCAATTCCATGGCGTGGTCAGGTCCACGCCCAGGACCAGGGGCTGTTCTGGAACAGCGCGTTTTCCCATTCGCCCAGCGCTGTCATCCGCTGTGCCAAGCGCGCAGGGGGCAGCGCAAGGATTTCCTGCCAGCGAGTCCAGTAGTCGGGGCTGCAGGTTCCCCTGCGCTGCCAGAGTTCCACCACGGCTTGGGCGCGCGCGATCAGGGCCGGCGCCTGCTCGGGATTTGTCGCCAGGTCCACCGCAAGCCGGTAATGGCGAAGGCGCCGCTCGTCGAGTCGATGGCGGTGCTCGGCACGAACCCGCAGCCTTTCCTCCTGCCTTGGGTCCAAACCGACCGTCAGGTGCAGGTCAGCCGCGTGACAAAGCCGGTCCAAAATGTCGGTCTGGACTGCTCCAGGCGAGGCGCTCTCCAAGCGCGCTAGCGAGGTCCGCGAGACCTTCGCGCGGCGGGCGAGTTCCCCCTGGGTCAAGCCTCGCGCACCGCGAGCCGCTCGAATGATCCGTCCGAATTGCTTGGCGAACACTTATCGGCAGGCCCTGTGGATGAATGGCCGTACATTATATTGAACATTAGGCTGGGCCGGGTGGCCCGCCGGCGAGGCACGCCGATACGTCGCCCTGGGCTAGAATTTCCCGAAGCGCAGGTAGGCTTCCTGCGGGTCCATGCCCGAGAGGATGGCCGAGCGCACCTTGTTCTCGGTCGTGAGTACTTCCTCGGTCCGCTCGACGACCTCCTCCACCAGGTGCTCGGGGATGATGACGACCCCGTCGCGGTCCGCCAGCAGATAGTCGCCGGTGCGCAGGGTCACCTCACCGATGATGATGGGCTCGCCAAAGCGATCCGGCACCCAGCGCCCGACGATGTCCGAAGGCGTGGTGAAACTGCAGAAGACGGGGAATTGCTGGCGCAGGATGAAATCCGTGTCCCGGCAGCCGCCGTCGACCACGTAGCCGCTCACGCCGCGGAACTTGAGTGTCTCCGCAGAGAGTTCGCCCATGAGCGCCACCGCGTGCGTGTTGGGCTGGCAGACGAGCACCTTGCCCCTGGGCGCCTTGGACAGCAGGCCGGTCCAGGCGATCAAGGTCTCGTGGGCGGAGCGGGTGGTGTCGATGTGACCGCTCACCGTGTAGATGGGCCCGGCCAGCTTGTGGGTGGGATCCAGGGGTTTGATGGCCGGCGGGAGCACGCAGCGCTCTTGGCCCAGGGAGCGCAGCACGTCGTGTACGGCGGCACTGTAGGTGGCCAGCAGCCGGGTGGCCAGGGCATCGGTGGGTAACTGATCGCTCATGGCAGTGCTCCTTTGTTTGCGGCGCGGGGCAGGGGGGCTGCCAGGGCTTCGGGACGCGGCGCTCTCAGCGCCAGCCACTGATTGGCGGCCAAGGCGATCAGCACCACCGAGCCGCCGGCCAGCGCCAGGGGACCGGGCGCCTCGCCTACCAGCAGCCACGTCGAGGCGGTGCCCAGCGGGGTCTCCAGTTCGGCCAGGAGGCCGATCTCGGCGGCCGCCAGGCGCGGGGCAGCCAGCGTCATGAGGATGCAACCCAGGCCCAGTTGAACGGCGCCCATGAGCGCCAGCAACAGCAGGTCGGCCGCGCTGGCCTGCAGGGGTAGGGCGAAGGGCAGGGTCACTGCTGCGGAAATTACACCCGAGAGAAATAGTGCCGGAATCATGTCCACCGTGGCCTGCATCCGCCGCAGGATCACGACGTTGAAGGCGAAGCAAAGGGGCACGGCCAGTGCCACCAGGTTGCCCATGGCTGCGCCTCCGCCCAGCGATTCCAGGAACATGAGCGCGATGCCGCCCACCGCCAAGGCCGCGGCGACCCAAGTCCTCCGAGGAACGCGCTCGCCTAACAGCAGCCAGCCCGCCAGGGCGGCTAGCAGCGGTGAGATGCTGGTCAGTACCAGGGTATTGGCGACCGTCGTGCGGGCGAGCGCGAGAATAAAGCACACGTACATGATCGACCACAGACAGGCCACTGCCAAGCCGGCCCACCCCACGGCCAGCAGGCGCCGAGGTGACTGCCCACCGTAGAGAAATCCCATGACGATGGCCACAAAGGCGGTCATAAAGACCGAGCGCCAGAAGGTGATTTCCCAGCCGCCATGGATACTCAGGTTGCGCACGATGACGCCGGCGCTCGCCCAGCAGGCGGTCGCCCCCACCATCAGGGCTACCCCCCGGCGATGGGAGGCGTCGATCACGGCAGCGGTGTGGGTGGGGGGACGCGCAGTTTCTGGGCCCAGGGCGCCAGCGCCGCGAGGATTCCAGGATAGAGGCTGACACCGGCTTGGCGTTGCCCGGCGCGGCGGGCGAGTCCGGCTTCCCCGGGCATCCTCACCCGTTCCACGCCCGGTTGCGGCGTGCTCGTGCGGCAGTCACGGGAGAGCACACTCATTTGCCGCTGGAAGTTCGCTAGGCCGCCGAAGCCGGCCGGGTCGAGTACCTGTAGAAAAACGCTCGCGCCCCAGCCTTCGGGCGGGTCCGCCCGCCCATGGCCGGCCAGCCCACCGGTGAGCGCCTCCACCAGTAGGGCGAGAGCGAAACCCTTGTGCCCGTAGTCGACGCCGCCCACTGGGAGGAGCGCGCCGCGAGGCGTCTGGAACAAGGTGGCGGGGTCATCCGTGGGCGTGCCCGTAGGGTCGATAAGCCACTTGCCGGGCAGTTGTCCGCCTTCCCGGTAAACGCGGGTACTCATGCCGTTAGTGGTGATGGAGGCGGAGACATCGATAAGGACCGGATCTCCGTCCGTGGGATAGCCCACGGCGATAGGGTTGGGCGTGAACACCCCGGTGACCCCGCCGGCGGGCGCCACGTCGCGGCCGGTCGGGTCGGAGGACGCCAGGATCAGCATCATGCCCTGGTCGGTGACCGGCTTCAGGTACGCGGCTAAGCTCGCGATGTGATGGCAGCGGCCAATAGCCACGCTGCAGGTGCCCAGTTGCTTTGCCCGCGGGAGCGCTAACTCGATGCCCTTGCGCACGAGCCAGGGACCGGGCAGCCGCGCCCCGTCCCAGGCAATCGCGGCTGGGCGGTCCGAGAGTACCAGCGGGCTCCCGGTAGCGGCCATGCCGCCGGACTCCACTTCCGCCAGATACGGTGCCAGCAGGTGCAGGCCGTGAGTGGAGTGGCCCAGAAGGTCGCCTTCCACCAAAATCTCGGCCACGTAGCGGGCCTTTTCCGGGTCGAGGCCGGCGCTGTCGAGCAGGCTGGTGGCGAAGGACTGCAGGTCCTCCACCCGATAGCGTTCCCTCGCGCCCAGTTGCCCTTGCGCGTTCATACTTCGATTCTCCCATGGGGACGCCGAGGGCGTCCGTCGGTGCTTAGAGCGTGATGATCTGGCGTACCGTGTGGCCGGAGGCTAGGCGGTCGAAACCCTCGTTGATCTGATCCAGCGTGATGTGATCGCTCATCAACTGATTCACCGCCAGCAGTCCGTCACGATAGAGTTGGATGTAGCGGGGCATGTCCCGCGGTGGAACGCAGGAGCCCACGTAGCTGCCTTTGATGGTGCGCTCCTCGGCCACCATGTTGACGTGCTGCAGGGGCCAGCGCATATCTGGATGGGGCAGCCCTGCGGAGACCGTCATCCCACCGCGCCGGGTCATGCGGTAGGCCATCTCCATGGCCTGAACGGAACCCGCCATCTCGAAGGCGAACTCCACGCCGCCGTTGGTTATTTGTTTCACCTTATCGATGGCCTCGGGGTCGCGCGCGTTCACGCCGTGGGTGGCGCCTAGCTTTTTTGCCAATTCGAGCTTGTCGTCGTGCAGGTCCACGGCGACGATGGTGCTCGCACCGGAGACCTTGGCGCCCAGCAGCGCGTTCAGACCCACCCCGCCCAGTCCCAGCACCGCGACGCGCGCGCCCGGGTAGACCTGGGCCGTGTTGATCACGGCGCCCACCCCGGTGAGCACGGCGCAGCCGAAGAGCGCTGCTTCGTCGAAGGCCAGCGTGGGGTCCACCTTCACCAGTGAGCCGCGGTTGACCACACAATACTCGGCGAAGGCGGATACGCCAACGTGGTGGTAGACGGGTAGGCCGTTCTGCGACAGGCGCAGGGCATCATTGAGCAGCTTGCCCGCGCCGTTAGCGCGCTGGCCCGGTTCACAACGGCCCGGATGTCCTTCCACGCAGGCCACGCACTCGCCACAGCTCGGCGCAAAGACCATCACCACGTGATCACCCACCGCTAGGTCCGTGATACCGGGGCCCACCTCGGCCACCACGCCGGAGGCTTCGTGGCCCAGCACCATGGGCAGGGGCCGGGGGCGATCGCCGTTAACGGTGGAGAGGTCCGAGTGACAGAGCGAGGCGGCCATGACCTTGACCAGCACTTCGCGCTGCCCGGGAGGGGCGAGGTCTACTTCCTCGATGCTCATGGGCCTGCTCTGCGCGTAGGGCTGTGGCAAGCCCATCTGGCGGATCACTGCGGCTTTTATTTTCATGAGAACTCCGAAATCAGTAGGTGGCGCGGCCGCCGGACAGGTCCAGCGTGGAGGCGGTGGTGAAAGAGGCGTCCTCGGTGCACAGCCAGCACACGGCGGAGGCGATCTCTTCGACCGTGCCAAAGCGGCCCAGCGGGATGCGGCTCAACATGTAGTCGATGTGTGTCTGCGGCACCTGGTCAAAAATCGGCGTGCGCACCGCCGCCGGGGTGACGGCATTGACCGTGATGTTGGACTTGGCGAGTTCCTTGCCCAGGGACTTGGTGAAGCCCAGGACAGCGGCCTTGGAGGAGCTGTAGGCCGAGGCGTTCGGGTTGCCTTCCTTGCCTGCCACAGAGGCGATGTTGACGATCCGGCCGTAGCCGTTTTTTTGGAGGAAGGGCACGACGGCACGGCAGGTGAAGAAAGTGCCGTGCACGTTGATGTTGTGCACGCGGATCCACTCATCCACGGGGAACTCCCAGGTGGGCACCGTTGCACCGGCTATTCCCGCGGAGTTCACGAGAATGTCGATCTTACCCAAGGCGGCGGCGGTGTCCTGGGCGGCTCTTTCCACCTGCGGATAGTCGCTCACGTCAACCATTGCCGTATGCACCCGGGTGGTCTTGCCCAGTTCCGCTGCCGCCGTGGCGAGCGCGACAGCGTCGCGGTCCCACAGGCTCAGCGTGGCGCCGGAGGCAGCCATGCGGCGGGCGATGGCGAGCCCGATACCGGAACAGCCGCCGGTGACGACCGCGACGCGATTGGCGAGATCCAGTTGGTTCATGCGCGAGTTCTCCCAGAAATTTACGATAGCCCCTTCTGTGGCGGGCGTTGCGCCGGTGTGCGGCGAGGGCCGAGCAGGCCCTTGCGAGGCGACATTCTACTCGGAGTCCCTCCCCCTCTGGAGGGGCGGGCCGGAAACCGAACCGGGCGAGTGCACCCCGGGTGGGACCCCCAGGCCCTGCCTGAGACGATCACGAGCGCCAGGCGCATCGCGCTGCGGGTAAAGGGGGCCGGGTGTCCTCTTGGATCACAATGCCCGAGTTTACTCGGGGCTCTGCTCGAGGAGCCTGCGCACCTGTCGGCCGAGCGCCAGGGAGGCAGTGAGACCCGGGGACTCGATCCCGAAAAGATTGACCAATCCGGGCACTCCATGCACCTCGGGCCCGTCGACGCGGAAGTCCGCAGCGGGCGCCCCCTCTGGCGCAAGCTTCGGCCGGATTCCCGTATAACCGGGCTGGATGGCTCCGTCGGGCAAACCGGGCCAGTAGCATCGAATGGCTTCGACGAAGGAAGCCTCCCGACTGTCGTCGAACCCGTAATCGACTTCCGCGACCCAACTCACGTCCGGGCCGAAGCGTGCCTGCCCTCCGAGATCCAGGGTCACGTGCACGCCCAAGTGGGCCTGCGTGGCGATGGGGTACACCAGCCGCCGGAAGGGTGAGCGCCCGCTCAACGTGAAATAGTGCGCCTTGGCGAAGTAGGCCGGCGGCATGTGCATGGCTGGAAAACCCACCAGCGAAGCGGCGATTGCCTGGGCGAACAGGCCTGCCGAATTCACGACCGTGCGGGCCAGCAGTTCCGCGGGATCGTCCCCGCCCGTGCGCAGCAGGATGCCGTCCCGGCGTACCTCACCCCCCACCATCGGCGTGCGTGTCACCAGCATCGCTCCGTGGTTCTCGCCATCCCCCTGCAAAGCCAACATGAACGCGTGGCTGTCAACGATGCCCGTGGAGGGCGACAGAAAGCCCGCCACACAGGACACGGCAGGCTCCAGGTCGCGCAGTTCCGCAATGCTCAGCCAGCGCAGGTCAGAGACCCCGTTCGCGGCGGCCTTTTCTTGGTAGGAGTGCAGCGCCGGAATCTCCGCCTCTTCGCTCGCAACGACGATCTTTCCGATGCGCGAGTGGGGGATGCCCCGCTCAGCACAATAGGCGTACATCAACTCCTGGCCTTCAACGCAAAGCCTGGCCTTCAGGGAGCCCCGAGGGTAGTAGAGGCCGGCATGGATCACCTCGGAATTCCGGGAACTCGTGTGCTGCCCGATCCCGTCCTCGGCCTCGAGGACGAGAACCTCGCGCCCCGCAAGGGCAAGCTCCCGCGCAATGGCCAAGCCCACAACACCAGCACCGATGACTACGCAGTCGACAGCATCTGTCACGAGGGCAATCCGTCAGAAGGAAAGGGCAATGGTACCTGCTGAGCGCAAACTGCGATCGGGTGCACAGCGACGTGCGGCTGTGGGTAGGTGTGGTTTTACCCTCTCGCCCCCCACCCACCCTGCGCCTGGACCCGCCCGCCGATCGCCGGAGCGCACCGTCGCCAAACTCCATCCCCGACTGCTTATCCACGATCCGTTCGTGCGCCAGCATCGCATCGGCGAGAACGCCAGCGGCGAAGTCGCCGCTCTGCGCGCTCTCGGTCCTCGTGGTCCAGTACGCGAAGAAATCCGCTGGCAGCCTGCGCGCCGACTACGGCGACCCACTCAAAGCCCAGCCTTGATCCACAGGCGCAGTTCGCCTGCCACCCGGTTCCCCGCTCCCGATTCCAGTGGATGGGGGCGTTCGTGCGGTCGTGCCGGTATTCCAGATCGTTCTTAAGCCTTTCCGGCGACATCCCAAGGGCGTCCTGCAGTTCCTGACGGGCTGCAGCGCCGGCGGTGAAGCAAGTTCTGAATGCGGTAGAAGCGCTACAGCCGATCCATCGGCGTCAACCTTAGGATTCTCAAAGGTCGGCGATGATCGATAGGCCCATGCTGAAGGGCCAGGACGAGGCGGCGGGGTGCACGTGGCTGGCGTTGGAGCACAGCCCGTGGTGGCTTACCCCGTCCACCGTGCCTGGAATAGATCTCCTGGGTTCGGATCCTGCGGGGTGAGGTAACGCAGCCGGGAACGTTGACGAATGCCCAGCCGTGCAATTCTTAGGGGGAGGCTGCATCGGGCGATACGGGGAGTTGTAGGCGGCCAGTTTGCTGGGATGGTCCCCTTTGCCAGGCAGGACCGTGGGCCCTTGCCGTCGTTGCGGAGCGTCGCCGGAGAGGAGTTCCGCCTTCGCCTGCCCTGCGGAAGGCTCCAGGATGTCAGTGCCAGGCTGTGTAGGCCCAGCGGTCCAATTGCCCTGTTCAGAGTTAGAATCCGTGTGTGTCTACGTCTACATCCGCCGCGCCGCCCTGCACACTCTGGGATCCCGACCTGCTGGAGCGCCACCCGGCCTTCGCGCCTCTAAGGGGCCCTGCGGGGCGTTTGGGGCAGGGCGCTTGGCCGTCGCCCCAGGCTCTGGAGGGACTGCTGCGGGATGCGTCCGCGGCCGTGGTGGGGGGGCTTCCGGTGCGGCTGGTTGGGGCGAGCGCCGAGCGCTACGAACAGCGCCTCTTCGCGACCGGTGAACTTGCCCATCGCGACGGACACTGGCATGACCTGTTCAACGCGCTGGCCTGGGCTTGCTTCCCGCGGGCCAAGGCGCAATTGAACGCAGCCCATGTGATGGCCTGGGATGCCTCGGGCGGGCAGCGTGGCCCGCGTCGGGACGCGCTCACCCTCTTCGACGAAAGTGGCCTGGTGGTGGCCTGTCCGCGCCCCGAACTCCTGGGCCTCGTGCAGTCCTTCCGCTGGAAGGACTTGTTTTGGGACCGCCGGGCGGAGGTGTGCCGCTCGCTTCGCGTCTTCGTCTTCGGTCACGCGCTCTATGAGAAATTGCTTGCCCCCTATCCTTCCATCACCGGGCATGCCTTACTGCTGGAAGTGGACGAGTGCTTCGCCGACCGGCCTCTGGGGGAGCAATTGGCGATGGTAGACGCCGCGGTGGCCCACCGGCTGGCCCAGGGGTGGCCCGTTTCCCCCCGGGAACTTTCCCCGCTGCCGGTGCAAGGCATCCCCGGTTGGGCCCCCGAAAACGAGACGGCGTCCTTCTACGACGACGCGCGAATTTTCCGTAGCGGACGTCGCCGTTAGCCTGCTGCGCGTGCGTCGGATTTGACACTTGTGGCGGGCGGCACCTATACTTCCCCACGATTTTAGATCAAGTCTAATCGGGGTCGGGGCTGATTTTGCGGCACAGGCCGGACCCGGGAAGACCGACCCCGGACCGTCGTCGGCGCCCGCAGCACGCGGCCTGCGGCGGATCCATTGCAGTGCGATAGCGCATCCACCAGTACCCTAGGAGAATTCATGAGCACTCTTAAAGGCACGCAGACCGAAGAAAACCTGAAGGCCGCCTTCGCTGGCGAGTCCCAGGCCAATCGCCGGTACCTCTACTTCGCAGCCAAGGCTGACGTGGAAGGCCAGAATGACGTGGCCGCCGTGTTCCGCTCCACCGCCGAAGGTGAGACGGGCCATGCCCACGGGCACCTGGAATACCTGGAAGCCGTTGGCGACCCCGCGACCGGGCTGCCCATCGGACGTTCGCGCGACAACCTCAAGGCAGCGATCCACGGCGAGACGCACGAGTACACCGATATGTACCCGGGCATGGCCAAGACCGCTCGCAGCGAAGGCTTCGACGAGATCGCCGACTGGTTCGAGACGCTGGCCAAGGCCGAGCGCTCGCACGCCAACCGCTTCGCCAAGGCCCTGGAAGCACTGGCCGACTGATGGCCTGCTGGGGCGCGGCCCTGTTCCGCGCCCCGTAGCTGGCCCGGCCCCGGGGCTGCCCGTCCGGCCCCGGCGATTTACCTCTGTCTCGCCCAAGGATGAAGCCATGAGCCGCGAAGGAAGCCTAGAGGCGCCGACCCGCCACGCGCTGGACTGGAAGAACCCCGAGTTCTACGACGAGGGGCTGCTCATGGGCGAACTGGAACGCGTCTTCGACGTGTGCCATGGCTGCCGCCGCTGTTTCAATTTGTGTAACGCCTTCCCCACGCTCTTCGATCTGGTCGATGAGAGCAAGACGGGGGAGCTGGATTCAGTGGATCGCAAGTCGTACTGGAAGGTGGTCGACCAGTGCTATCTCTGCGACATGTGCTACCTCACCAAATGCCCCTACGTGCCGCCGCATCCGCTCAATCTCGATTTCCCGCACTTGATGCTGCGTGCCAAGGCGGTGAAATTCAAGCAGGGCGGGACGAATTTCCGGGACCGCCTGCTCTCCAGCACCGACGCCCTGGGCAAATTGGCGGCCATTCCGGTGGTGGTTAAGGTCGTCAACGCCGCCAACCGTTCACCCACGGTGCGCAAGGCCATGGAGTCGGTCCTGGGTATTGCTCAGGAGCGGCGCCTGCCGCCCTACGACAGTGCGAAGTTTCGGTCTACGGCCAAGCCTGCGCAGAGCTTCCCGGTTCGCGATGGCGCCGGCACGCCGGGCAAGGTGGCGGTGTTCTCCACCTGCTACGTGAATTACAACGAGCCCGGAATCGGCCACGACCTGCTGCGCGTGCTTGAGCACAACGAGATCCCTGCCACGACGCTTCAGTCGGAGGTCTGCTGCGGCATGCCCAAGCTGGAACTAGGGGATCTGGAGGCGGTCGAACGGCTCATGCAGGCAAATATTCCGGTTCTGGCAAAGCTGGCCGCCCAGGGCTATGCCCTAATGAGCCCCGTTCCCTCGTGCACCCTCATGTTCAAGCAGGAACTGCCCTTATTATTCCCCGACAATCCCGAGGTCAAGGCCGTGGGCAAGGCATTCTTCGACCCCTTCGAGTACCTGTCCCTGCGCCACCGGGACGGCTTGCTCAAAACCGAGTTTAGTCAGCCGCTGGGCAAGGTTTCCTATCATGTGCCCTGCCACCTTCGGGTACAAAACATGGGGCTGCGTACCCAGGAAGTGCTGAAACTGGTCCCTGGTACCGAACTCTCCACGGTGGAGCGCTGCTCGGGCCATGACGGCACCTGGGGCGTGAAGAGGGAGTACTTCGCGGACTCCATGAAGATCGGCAAGCCGGTGTTCAAACAGATGGCGACGCCCAAGCCCGACCACATCAGTTCCGATTGCCCGATCGCCGGCATCCACATCCATCAGGGCATGGGGGAGGGCGCGCCGGAGGCGGAGCACCCCATCACTTTGCTGCGCGCTGCCTACGGCATCTAGTGGCCCACCGACCGAACACCAGGAGAACCCAATCGTGCTGACCAAGGAGAAAACCCGGAAGTCACCCCGCGGCGTGGCCCGCGAGAGCCTGCTCAGTCTGGAAGCGTACGCACGCGTGCGCGGTGAATTCCGCGCCAATGTCATCGCGCACAAGAAGGCGCGGACTGTTCAACTGGGTGATCACGTCACCCTGCTCTTCGAAGACGAGATGACCGTGCGCTACCAGATCCAGGAGATGCTGCGCGTGGAGCGGATCTTTGAAGAAGCGGGGATCACGGCGGAACTCGAGGCCTACAATCCGCTCATCCCTGATGGCAGCAACTGGAAGGCCACCATGTTGATCCAGTACCCGGACGTGGAAGAGCGCCAGCGGGCCTTGGGTCGGCTGATCGGCGTGGAGGATCGAGTCTGGGTGCAGGTCGTAGGCTGCCCGAGGGTCTACGCCATCGCTGATGAAGACTTGGACCGAGAGAACGAGACCAAGACTTCCAGCGTGCATTTCCTGCGCTTCGAGCTCGATGAATCCAACAAACGCGCGCTCGCTGCCGGGGCCCGCTTCCGCGTGGGGGTAGACCACCCGAACTGCAATTTCACGGAGGATGACTTGTCCGCGGACGTGCACGCCTCACTGGTCCAGGACCTGGCGCTGTAGCCGCTGCGGGTGTTTTCCTGCTCCGCGGCAGGCTTGCGGCGTCGGGTCAAGAAGGTCACGGTAGTCTCAGCCACTGGTTGAAGAACCCGGGTACAGCCGGGGTGACCGCGCTTCGTTGGCGGCTCTCCTCCGGGGGTGAAGGGCCCGGTTTCCTGTAGCCAATGGAGCAGACCGCGACATGTCCACCCCTTCCATGGAAGGCCGTCGGCTCGACCTCGTCGGACGTCGCCTGAATCACCCACGTCCCCATTGCCTTGTGGCTCTGGAATGGCCCGGTCGTGGCAGGCGCAGGCCGATGGGGACGGCGCCAGCGACCGGGCGGGCAGCTTCCGCGACATCCTGCGGGAGCAGCCATCGCCGAGGCGGGGCCGCGGTAGGCCGAAGCCTCGCGCCGCGGGAATTTCTGCCGACATTCCCGGGCGGTCGATCGGAGTCACATCCAGCGCCACTCCGATTGGGGTCGCGATTTCTCCGGCCTGTGGTTGGACGCCAACCGCGTATACTCCCGTGTCTATTTGAAGACCGAGGGCGATAGACTGGAGTTCGCGCAGGAGCGGAAACTCGAGCCTAACGGCCGCAGGCGGGAGTTGAATCCTGTCGATCGCCTGCTCGACATCGGCTGGGTTGGAGCGGGCTTGTGCGCTGGGCTGTTCGCCATCACGGGGCGCATGGCTGACAGCGGACTCCAAGACCGCTGCGAGGTGCGCTTGCTCGACTACCGGGGCATCCCCGAGGACGAGTCCTTCGACAAAGTCACCAGCAAAGTCACCAGCGTTGGTGGCTTCGAGCATCAGGGAGTGGCTCAGCGTGGCATCTATGTCGCCAAGATTAACCGCCCTCGCAAGCCCGGCGCCTGGGTGCTCAACCCGGGAATCACCACCCACTCGCTCGACGGTGGCGAACTCGCCAGCGGTGGTGGGCAGCACGGCGCGCGACGGCCTGGAACTGTACGATGCCGAATGCCTGCGCCCGCACGCAAAGGTGTTGCGTGCCGGGCTGATCGACAGGGTGGGTGCTGTCCATGCCTTCCGTTGAGGCGGGCTCTCGCTGTTTCAGATTCTTGCGTTCAAGCCCGGGGAGGATGACTCCCTGCCCTATGCCCTGACACCGGACCCCCTGTACCGATGACGATCCAATCAAGCCTTTCGAATTTCGCCGGTCGCGCCCTGTGTGTGACCGTCTGGGTGTTTCTGGCACTGCCGCCCACGTCCAGCGTCGCGGTGGAGCAGGGCAAGGGCAACGCGCCGATCGATACGCCCTCCGGGGGCTTCCTGTCCAATGAGTGGAAGGAGGAGGCTCCCCAATTTCCCAAGCCGCCCCTCGACAAGGACCTGGTGGAGTTCAAGCCGCGCGGGCGTACGCTGAGTGCGTTCTTTGTCGACGGGCCGTCGCTCGGTGTGGGAGGCGACGCCGTGGTGCGCTTCTCTCTGGTTATTCGCAATCCGGCGGGCGGGCGCCAAGTGATGTACGTGGGCGTGCGGTGCAAGACGCACGAGTGGAAGACCTACGGGGGGTTGCGCCCGGAGGGGCGTTGGAACGAGTTCGCGGATCCGCAGTGGCACCGGATCCTCTCTAAGGGCTACAACGATTACGAGCAGACGCTGGTGCAGGACTATTTGTGCACGGGTAATTCGCCTGCCGCGGACGCGCGCGCGCTGCTCGCTGGTTTAAGGCTGCCCGGCGCGCGCGAGTCGCACCACTGAGGCGCCTGCACAGCGCTGCGCGAGAACTCAGAGCAGGACCAGGTTATCGCGGTGGATGAGTTCCAGTGCGTCCACGTAGCCCAGCGCGGATTCGATCTCGCCGCTGGGACGGCCGATGATGCGCGCCGTTTCCGCCGCATTGTAGTTCACCAGCCCGCGGGCCACCTCGCGTCCCTTGGGGTCCAGGCAGCTCACCACCTCGCCTCGGCCGAACTGACCCGTCAGCGCGCGCACACCGATGGGCAAAAGGCTCTTGCCATCCTCGCGCAGGGCCCGAACGGCACCCTCATCCAAGTCGAGCGTGCCGCGGACCTGTAGATGATCCGCCAGCCACTGTTTGCGCGCCGCCAGAGTGGGCGTCTGCGCCCGCAATTCGGTCCCAATCATCTCCCCTGCTGCCAGGCGCAGGAGCACGTCGGGTTCCCGCCCCGAGGCGATGATGGTGTGGGCCCCGCTGCGTGCGGCCCGGCGCGCCGCTCGGATCTTGGTGATCATGCCCCCGCTACCGATATTGCTACCCGCCCCGCCGGCCATCTCCTCCAGGGCAGGGTCGCCGGCCTGCGCTTCGCGTACGAGGCGTGCATCGGGGTTGTTACGCGGGTCGCTGGTATAGAGACCGCTCTGGTCCGTGAGAATCACCAGCGTGTCGGCTTCCACCAGGTTGGTGACGAGCGCCCCCAGGGTGTCGTTGTCACCGAAGCGGATCTCCTCGGTGGCGACGGTGTCGTTTTCGTTGATGACCGGCACCGCCCGCAGTCCCAATAGCGTCCGAAGGGTCGTGCGGGCGTTCAGGTAGCGGTCCCGGTTGGCCAGGTCTTCGTGCGTCAGCAGAATCTGGGCCGCCCGCAGGCCGTGGGTGCGGAAACAGGATTCGTAGGCCTGCACCAAGCCCATCTGGCCCACCGCGGCCGCAGCCTGCAGGTCGTGCAGTTCCTTGGGGCGGCGGGTCCAGCCCAAGCGCTGCATGCCCTCCGCAACGGCGCCGCTGGATACCAGCAGCACTTCCCGGTCCTGACGCCAGAGTTCGGAGATCTGCGCGGCCCAGCAGGCCAGCGCCTCATGGTCCAGTCCTTGGCCTCCGGCGGTAACGAGGCTGCTGCCCACCTTGACCACCAGACGCCTGGCTTGGGCCAGAACCGATTCAGCGGTTTGCATCGGCCTCAGGCTGGAAGGTCCGAGGGAAGGCCATCCATCGCGGGTTCGGGTTCGGGTGGCCTCGCCGCCTGGACCGCCGCACTGATGGCAAACACCAGTGGCTTGCATCCCTTGCCATTGATGGCGGCGATGGTATAAACCGCTGGCGCCGCCGCCCCGGTGAGCGCTGCATAGTCGCGCAGGAACGATGCGACGGCGGCATCGCGCGCTTCTGGCTCGATCAGGTCCAGTTTGTTGAGTACCAGCCAGCGCGGCTTGTTGTAGAGCGTCTCGTCGTACTTGCGCAGTTCCTCGGCGATGGCGTGGGCTTCCGCTGCGGGGTTGATCGCTTCGTCCATGGGAGCCAAGTCGACCAAGTGCAAGAGCAGCGACGTACGGGCCAGGTGGCGCAGAAATTGATGGCCCAGGCCGGCGCCCTCTGCCGCGCCCTCGATGAGGCCGGGGATGTCGGCGATGACAAAGCTGTGGTTGTGGTCTACTCGGACGACGCCCAAGTGGGGGTGCAAGGTCGTGAAGGGGTAGTCCGCTACCTTCGGCTTGGCGGCAGAAACTGCGCGGATGAAAGTGGATTTGCCCGCGTTGGGCATGCCAAGCAGTCCAACGTCTGCCAGCACCTTGAGTTCCAGGCGCAGGCGCTTGGCCTCGCCTTCCTCGCCATGGGTGAACTGGCGCGGCGCGCGGTTGGTGCTGGATTTGAAGTGCAGATTGCCTAGCCCACCTTTACCGCCCTTGGCGAGCACCACCGGCTCCCCAGGCACGGCCAAGTCGGCCACGGGTTCACCGGTCTCTGCATCCACGATGAGCGTCCCCACGGGGAAGGCCAGGGTAATGTCGTCACCGCCGTGGCCGTAGCAGTCGGCGCCGCGCCCGTTCTCGCCCGATTGCGCACGATGGATGCGCGTAAAGCGGTATTCGATCAGGGTATTGAGGTTGCGGTCGGCAACGCCGTAGATGGTCCCACCGCGGCCACCGTCGCCGCCGCTGGGACCGCCCTTGGGCACATACTTTTCCCGGCGGAAACTGGCGGCTCCATCGCCACCCTTGCCGGCGATGACCTCGATCTGCGCTTCGTCGATGAATTTCATGGCGGGTCGGCGTGTCGTCCGGGCAGTGGCCCCTGCGGGTGCTATAGGGCCGGCTTGGGTGAGGCCGACAAAAAAGCCCTACCTTGCGGATAGGGCTTCCTGGTTCAGCGTGTTGCCGGTGTTAGGCGGCGAGCGGCACGATTCTTACGGTCTTGCGCTGCTCGGCACCCTTGATAAGGAATTCCACGTGCCCCTCGACCTTGGCAAACAGGGTGTGATCCTTGCCCATGCCGACGTTCTCGCCCGCGTGCACCTGGGTGCCGCGCTGGCGGACGATGATGTTGCCGGCGAGGACGAGTTGTCCGCCGTAACGCTTGACGCCAAGGCGCTTGGCTTGACTGTCGCGGCCGTTGCGTGAACTGCCGCCTGCTTTCTTGTGAGCCATCTTTGCGTGCTCCCTCTAGTCGAGTCCGTGGTGTCCGCGCCCTTTAGGCGCTGATGCCCACGACCTGGATTTCCGTGTAGTTCTGCCGGTGACCCTGGGTCTTGCGGTAGTGTTTCCGGCGGCGCATCTTGAAAATCTTGATTTTCTCACCGCGCCCATGGGAGAGCACGGTGGCCGTGACGGTGGCGCCGGCGAGCAGCGGTGCGCCAACTTTCAGCGCGTCCCCGTCAGCCACAAGCAGCACCTGGTCAAGGGTTACTTCCGCCCCCACTTCTGCCGGGAGGCTTTCAATCTTGAGCTTTTGGCCCGCGGCAACCTTGTATTGCTTGCCGCCCGTCTTGATCACTGCGTACATGGCCGGTCCTGAAAAGGAATTTCGTCGGTCTACAAAGAACCGGCGATTATACTGGAGGGGGCCGGAGAAGTCAAAGCAAAACCCCGCGCCCGAAGTGGTCAGCGGTGAGCCGCCGTAGCGTCACACGTGATTGGGGCCGGGAGTGCGATAATACGGCCATCGGGCCCCCGGCCGCCTAACCGAGTAGCGCTCCCAAACATGCCGTCCACCGCAACGCTTGAGCCCGTCCAACGCCTGATCGCCGAGGATATGGAGAAGGTGAACGCCGTTGTTCGCCGCAGCCTGCATTCCGATGTAGCCCTGATCCGCCAGGTCAGCGAGTACATCATCGAGGGCGGCGGCAAGCGTCTGCGACCCGCACTGCTGATCCTCGCCGCCGGGGCTTGCGGCTACAGTGGCAACGCCCACTACACCTTGGCGGCGGTGGTCGAGTTCATCCACACCGCAACCCTGCTCCACGACGACGTGGTGGACGAGTCGGAACTGCGCCGCGGAAGAGCGACGGCGAACTCGCTCTTCGGCAACCCCGCCAGCGTGCTCGTGGGAGACTTCCTCTACTCTCGCGCCTTCCAGATGATGGTGGGGTTGAAGGAGTTGCGGGTGATGGAGGTACTGGCAAATGCCACCAACACCATCGCCGAGGGCGAGGTCTTGCAGTTGCTCGGTTGCCACAACCCCGACCTGGCGGAGCAGGACTACCTGCGGGTGATCCACTCGAAGACCGCGCGCCTGTTCGAAGCGGCAGGGCAACTCGGCGCCATCCTGGGCAGCGCCACGGCGGAGGTCGAGGCGGGACTAGGCGCCTACGGAATGCACGTGGGGACCGCCTTCCAGTTGATCGACGACGTGCTCGATTACTCCGGCGACCACGAGCAGATGGGCAAGAACATCGGCGATGATCTGGCAGAGGGCAAGGCCACGCTCCCGCTCATTCGCGCCATGCAGCGGGGCAATCCCGACCAGGTCCGCGCCGTGCGCGCAGCCATCGAACGCGGCGGCCTCGAGAGCTTAGCCGGCGTGCTGGAGGCACTCCAAGCTACCGGCGCCATCGATTACACGCGCGAGGCGGCGCGCGAGGAGGCGCAGCGGGCCATCGCAGCGCTGCGTTCCGTGCCCGACTCCGCCTACCGCGATAGCTTGGTCCGATTCGCCAACTTCGCCGTGACGCGGGATCACTGAGCGCTCGACCTCGCGCAAAGCGGCCAATCCGCGGTCCTTGAGCGAAGCGGCTGAACCGGTTACACTCTCGCCCTTTCTCCGCCACGGTCCGCGCGTCAAGCACGGGCTACCGCAGTCTGGGTGGTGGGGAAACCGGCGTGGACACCGAACCCGCTGGTTGCCTTGGGTAGCGGGGTGTAGCTCAGCCTGGTAGAGTACTGCGTTCGGGACGCAGGAGTCGGAGGTTCGAATCCTCTCACCCCGACCAATAAAAATGGTTCGTCAGCAGAAACTGTGGGCCATGGGTGGCTCGGGCAATTTCCCAAGTACATGATAAAGCGCCAATTCCGTGGCTTTGAAGGTGCGAAAGCCGTAGGATCTTCTCAGTGTGACTTTAACCTTCCCATTCAGGCCC